>JBOGEN010000183.1:0-9085 GCA_050743265.1 Actinomycetes bacterium | reverse complement strand
GCCCGGACGCTGTCACGGACGCGGTCGGGCCTCGTGTTCACCGAGCCGAAGAGCCCGCGCTCTCGGCGCACCGTGCCGCTCCCTGTCGCCTGCGTGGCCGAGCTTCGGGCTCACCGGACACGTCAGGTCGAGGAGCGGCTGAGGCTCTGCGGCGCTTGGCAGGAGCACGACCTGGTCTTCCCGTCCTACTGGGGCACGCCGATGGACCCGCGCAACGCGTTCCGGTCGCTCACCGCCGTCGCGAAACGAGCGGGGATCACCGGCATCGGCCTGCACACGCTGCGGCACACCTGCGCCTCACTGCTGCTCGCCCAGGGCGTCCACCCGCGCGTCGTGATGGAGACGCTCGGCCACTCGGGCATCGCGATCACGATGGACGTCTACAGCCATGTCATGCCCCAGCAGCAGCGCGAGGCGGCTGACCTCATGAACACGGCCCTGGAGTGGTGAGCATGACCGCCGGTAGGTGTCAGCGTAGGTGTCAGACGCACCGAACGGGCCCCACCATGATCGGCGGAACCCGTTCTGACCTGCTCAGGTATTGGTCGGGACGGCGGGATTCGAACCCACGACCCCTTGACCCCCAGTCAAGTGCGCTACCAAGCTGCGCCACGTCCCGAACGCTCGCATGCCCCGCGAACACGCCGACCCTACCCCAGCGGCGTCACCGGCGTGACTGACGGGGCCGCACGCTGATCTCCACCGGGCTGCCCGCGAAGCCGTACTCCTCGCGCAGGCGACGCTCCAGGAACCGCCGGTACCCCGCCTCGAGGAATCCCGTCGTGAACAGGACGAACCGCGGGGGCCTCACGCCCGCCTGGGTCGCGAACAGGATGCGCGGCTGCTTGCCCCCCCGTACCGGCGGCGGGTTGGCCGCGACGATCTCGCCAAGGAACGCGTTCAGCCGACCGGTGGCCACCCGCGTCTCCCAGCCCTCCAGCGCCGTGTGCAGTGCGGGGACGAGCCGGTCCATGTGCCGGCCCGTCCGCGCGGAGACGTTGACCCGGGGCGCCCATCGGACCCGGACCAGCTGCCGGTCGATCTCCCTCTCCAGCTGATGCCGCCGGTCCTCGTCGACCAGGTCCCACTTGTTGTACGCGAGGACGAGGGCACGGCCCGCGTCCACGACCAGGGAGATGATGCGCAGGTCCTGCTCGGTCAGCGTCTCGTGCGCGTCGACGAGGACGACGGCCACCTCCGCGGTCTCCAGGGCGGTGGCCGTCCGCAGGCTCGCGTAGTACTCGGTGCCCGACGCCTCGCGCACGCGCCGGCGGATGCCGGCGGTGTCGACGAACCGCCAGGTCTCGCCGCCGAGCTCGATGAGCTCGTCGACAGGGTCGCGGGTGGTGCCGGCCACCTCGTCGACGACGGCTCGCTCCTCGCCGGCCAGCCGGTTGAGCAGGCTCGACTTGCCCACGTTCGGGCGGCCGAGCAGCGCCACGCGCCGCGGCCCACCTCCGAAGTCCCGGTCGGCCGGGGCGTCCGGCAGGGCGTCCAGCAGGGCGTCGAGCAGGTCACCCGACCCGCGCCCGTGCAGGGCCGACACCGGGTAGGGCTCCCCCAGGCCGAGCCCCCAGAGCGCGGTCGCCTCGGACTCGACCCGCTCGTCGTCCACCTTGTTGGCGGCGAGGACGACGGGCTTGCCCGACCGGCGCAGCATGCGGACGACGGACTCGTCCTCGTCCGTGGCCCCGACCGTGGCGTCGACGACGAGGAGCACCGCGTCGGCGGCGTCGACGGCGAGCTCTGCCTGGGCTGCGACACGGGCGGCCATGTCCCGGGCGTCGGGGATCCAGCCGCCCGTGTCGAGGACGGTGAACCGCCGCCCGTTCCACACGGCGTCGTACGCGACCCGGTCGCGTGTGACGCCGGGGACGTCCTCGACGACGGCCTCGCGGCGTCCGAGGATGCGGTTGACGAGCGTGGACTTGCCCACGTTGGGGCGTCCCACGACCGCGAGGACCGGCAGCGGCGTCGCCGGGCCGCCGTCTCCTCCGCTGTCCGGGCCGCCGTCGATCCACTCCGCGGCAGCGACGGGGCGGTCGGTCACGGTGTCTCCTCGTACGTCCGGGCGCGCTGCGCCGCGGACTCCTGGACGTGGGCCCGGAGCCGGGCGTGGATCTCGGTCGCGGCCGCAGCGACGACGCGACGGGCCGAGGAGTCGCCGTCGGACGGGACGCTGAACGGCACCCCGAACGCGACGTCCACCGGCTGGCGGAAGCCGGCGACGCTGGACAGCCCGGAGTCGGGGCGCCGCGTCCCCAGGCACGCCACCGGGACGACGACCGCGCCGGACTTGATCGCGAGGTACGCCACGCCGTGGTGGATGCGAGCCACCTGCCCGTCGCCCCGCGTGCCCTCGGGAAAGACGCCGACGGCCCCGCCGACCTGCAGGATCTCGAGACAGTCACGCAGGGCCCTGCGGTCCGGCCGTGAACGGTCGACCGGAATCTGGCCGATCCAGCGCAGCACCCACCCGACAGGACCGACGAACAGCTCGCGCTTGGCAAGGAAGTACACGGCCCGGTTGGACAGGGCGAACACGAGCGGGCCGTCGAGCAGGGAGGTGTGGTTCACCGCGAGGAGCACGGGTCCGGCGGCGGGGACACGCTCGGCCCCGGTGACCCGGACGGACCAGAACCCGCGGGCGAGCGCACGCCCGGTGGCCCGGCGCCGCGCCATCGCACGGTCCCGGGACGGTTCGGGCGGGGTCGCTCTCACCGGGTCAGGACGCCCTGGCGTACGCCCGGACGAGCGCGACGACCTGGCCGATGACGCCGTCGAGGTCGAGCGCCGTGGAGTCGATCTCGTGCGCGTCCTCGGCACGGGCGAGCGGGGACGTCGGCCGGGAGGAGTCGAGACGGTCCCGGCGGCGCATCTCGGCCTGGGTGCGGTCGATGGTGACGGCGGGGTCGGTGGGGAGCTCGGCGGCGCGTCGCTCGGCCCGCGCCTCCGCGGACGCCACGAGGAACACCTTGACCGGGGCGTGGGGGGCGACCACGGTGCCGATGTCGCGTCCCTCGACGACGATGCCGCCGCGGCCGATCTCGTCCCGCTGCAGCGCGACCAGCCGCGTCCGCACGGCGGGGACGGCGCTCACCTGGCTCACCGCGTTGGTCACCTCGCGGGTGCGGATCGCCGCGGTCACGTCATGGCGGTCCACCGCGATCGTCGGGTGGGCCGGGTCGGTGCCGACGCCGAGGAGGGCCACGTCCGCCAGCGCGGCCACCGCCTCGGGGTCGTCGACGTCGACGTCGTTGTCCAGCATCCACCAGGTCAGCGCCCGGTACATGGCCCCGGTGTCGAGGTAGCGGAGGCCGAGCAGGCTGGCCACACCTCGCGCGGTGCTCGACTTGCCCGAGCCCGAGGGCCCGTCCACGGCGACCACGAGCGTGTCCAGGACGGTGCGGGCTGGTAGGTCACGCGCGGGCTGCACGGTTCGGTGAACCTCCGGTCGGCGGACGGGGCAGGGGGCCGCACAAGACGCGACCCCCCGGGTGAGGGTACCGCCGCCTCCGATGCGGGAGCCCCGGTCAGGGCCCGGGGCGGGCGGACCAGCCCTTGGCGAGGAGCCGGGCGCTCAGGTCGCCCGCGGCGTCCGGGGCCACCGCGAGCTGGACGAGACCCTGCGGCTGGCCGGGCGCGTGGTCGATCGCGACGTCCTCGACGTTGACGCCGGACTCCCCCACGTCCGCGAAGAGCCCCGCGAGCCGGCCCGGCGCGTCGTCCACCACCACGGACACCACCCCGTACGCCGCGTGGCCGCCGTGCTTGCCCGGAAGCCGGGCGTGGCCGCGACGCCCCCGGGCGAGCACCTCGTCGAGCGTGGCGGTGGCCGCCTCCCGGCCCGGGTCGGGGACGGGATCGGAGTGGGGGTCCGCCCCGGCACCGTTCTCGGGACGGGCGCTGAGTGTGTCGAGGGCGGCCCGCAGGGCGGTGAGGTCCGCGAGCAGCCGGTCGAGGGACTCCCCCACCGCACCGGCGTTGCGCGTGAGGATGTCCCGCCACAGGTCCGGCGGTGACGCGGCAACCCGGACGGTGTCGCGGAGCCCCTGGCCGGCCATGCCCAGCGCGAGCGGGTCGGCGCCGTCGAGCAGGCCGGCGAGAAGGCTGGCCACCACCTGGGGCGCGTGCGAGACGGTGGCGACGGCGGCGTCGTGGTCGCCGGGAGTGGCGAGCACGGGGACCGCTCCGACGAGGCCGAGCATGGCGGTGACCACGTCCAGCGCCGCAGGCCGCGTCTCCGACGTGGGGGTGAGCACCCAGGGACGCCCGGAGAACAGGTCGCCCCGGGCGGCGTCCGGCCCGGAGCGTTCGGCACCCGCCATCGGGTGGCCGCCGACGACCGTCGACAGGTCCACGCCGAGCCGGCGTGCCTCCTGCAGCGGCGAGCCCTTCACGCTCGCGGTGTCGGTGTACGCGCGTGCGAGCCCGGCGGACTGGCACGTCCGCAGGGTCCGCGCGGTCGCCTCCGGAGGGACACACACGACGCACAGGTCGGCCACACGGTCCGCCGGTCCGGCCTGACCGGCCCCGCGGGTCACGGCGTCCCGCAAGGCGTCCGGGTCGGTGTCGGTGAGGTTGACGGTGACCCCCTGCCGTCGCAGCGCCAGGCCGAGAGAGGTCCCGACGAGCCCGGTGCCGACCACGACGACGCGCTGCGGCGCAGGCGGTGACACGGGCGGGGACACCGGCGGCGACGAGGTCACTGGGGCAGGTCGGTGCGCAGGGCGGCGGCACCGTTGAGGTACACGTGCCGGATCTCCTGACGGGTCTGCGTGGTCTCCACGTGGGCGAGCACCCGGACGACGCGGGGCATCGCACCGTCCACGGCGAGCTCACGCGCGCACAGCAGCGGCACGTCGGTGATGCCGGCCGACCGGACGGCGTACGCCGGGAAGTCGGCGCGCAGGTCGTCGGTGGCCGTGAAGATGATGCTGATGAGGTCGTCGGCCCCGAACGTGTTGCGCTCGAGGATCGCCTCGAGGAGCTCGGAGACCGCCGCCATCAGCGTGTCACGCGCGTCGTCGGAGACCTGGGTGGCTCCGCGGACGGCCCGGATGGGCATGTCCCACCTCCTGTCCGCCGGCCACCCTAGCCAGCGGGTGGGCCTCTTCCGGAAGCCGGTCGGGCGGCTCCACACGGGCGGTCGGCCGGGGCATCCGGGCCGCTCCCGGGGCTGCCGGACGGATGCCAGGTCACAAGGCAGGCGTCACGAGGCGCGCGTCACCTGGCGGGGGTCACAACGCGGCGGCCTCGTACAGGTGGGACACCTCCGCGGCGGGAAGCTCGCGCAGGCGTCCTGGCCTCATCGACCCGAGTGCGATCGGGCCCACCTGGGTGCGGACGAGCCGTCCGACCGGGAGACCGACCTCGGCGAGGAGGCGACGCACGACGTGCTTGCGTCCCTCGTGCAACACCACCTCGACCATGGCCCTCCCGCCGGACGTGGCGGTGACGCGGAAGCTGTCGGCGGTGACGAGGCCGTCGTCCAGCTCGACCCCGCGGCCTAGCCGCGCGCCCACCCCGCGGGGCACCGGCCCGGGGACCTCGGCCAGGTACGTCTTGAGCACCCCGTGCGAGGGGTGGGACAGCCGGTGCGCGAGCGGGCCGTCGTTGGTGAGCAGGAGCAGCCCCTCGGTGTCCTTGTCGAGGCGGCCGACGTGGAAGAGCCGCGCCGGCCGGTCCCTGACGAGGTCGCCGACGCAGGGCCGCCCCTCGGGGTCACTCATCGTCGCGAGCACCCCGCGGGGCTTGTTGAGCGCCAGGTACACCATGTCCGGTGCGGTGGGGATGCGCATGCCGTCGACGCGGACGACGGCCGTCGCCGGGTCGACCCGGAGCCCTTGGGTGCGGACCCGCTTCCCGTCCACCTCGACGCGGCCGGCCTCGATCAGCGCCTCGCAGGCACGGCGGCTCCCGAGACCGGCAGCGGCCAGCACCTTCTGCAGGCGGGTTCCTTCGACGTCTGAGGGCATGGGCGGGTGGTTCGCTCTCCTGCGGGATGGGGTCGTGTGCCGAGCTGGTGGCGGCGGGACGCGCTCAGCCGTACCCGCCATCGGACGCCTCGTCGAGGTCGCCGAGGTCGGGCAGGTGCGGTGCCAGGTCGGGCAGCTCGTCCAGGCTGCGCATGCCGAGCCGTTCGAGGAAGTAGCTCGTGGTGCGGTAGAGCACGGCCTGGGTCGACTCGTCGGCGCCGGCCTCCTCGACCAGGCCACGCGTGAGCAGGGTCCGCATCACGCCGTCCACGTTGACCCCGCGGACGGCGGCGACCCGGGCCCTGCTGACCGGCTGGCGGTACGCGACCACGGCGAGCGTCTCGAGCGCGGCCTGCGTGAGCCGGGCCTGCTGCCCGTCGAGCAGGAACCGCTCCACCAGCGGGGCGTACCCCTCGCGGGTGTAGAGGCGCCACCCGCCGGCGACCTCGCGCAGGTCGAACCCGCGCTCCGCCGCGGCGTACTCGTCGGCCAGGGAGGCGAGCGCCGCGGCGACCTCACGGGTGGGGCGTGCGAGCACCTGCGCGAGGGTGGTGGCGGTCACCGGCTCGTCGACGACGAGCAGGACGGCCTCGAGGGCGCCGCCCAGGCTGCCTGCCTGCCCGTCCCCGTCCGGGGCTGCGGAGGGCTCCGAGGCCGCGAACAGCTCCGGGGCCGGGGCGTCCCAGGCGGCGTCCGGGGTCGCGTCCGGGGTCGGGTCAGTCACTCGGTGGTCCTCTCCGGGGGCGCGTCGTCGGCGGGGTCGGCGGGGTCATCCGAGCCGGTGGGGTCGGCACCTGCAGCGGAGTCCCCGGCTGGGCCGGCTGGAGCGGCGGCCGCATCGGCGTCGACGGAGCCGGAGTCGACGGAGGCGGAGTCGACAGCGCCGTCGAGGTCAACGGTCCCCTCGTCCGGGCCCGTCCACCGTACGTACAGCTCGCCGAGCGGGCTGACCTGGTCGAAGGAGACCGCGCCCTCCCGGTAGAGGTCGAGCAGGGCCAGGAACCGGGCCACGACGTAGATCGTGGAGTCGCAGTCCGCGATGAGCCCGCGGAACGTCGAACCGCGCAGACGCCGCAGCCGGTCGACGAGCAGCACCGCCTGCTCACGGACGCTGACGAGCGGGGCGTACACGTGCTCGATCCCGACCGTGGGCTCGGGCTTCGGCGCGAGCGCCCGCGCGGCGAGTATCGCGAACTCCGAGGGCCCCAGCCCGAGCAGCACCTCGGGGAGCAGGGCGGCGAAGCGCGGCTCCATGCCGACGGCGCGGGCGTGCCGGCGGGACTCGGCTGCCATCCGGTCCGAGAACTGCGCGGCGATCTGCTTGTACGCCCGGTACTGCAGCAACCGCGCGAACAGCAGGTCGCGGGCCTCGAGTAGCTCCAGGTCGTCCTCGTCCTCGACGTCGGCCGCGGGCAGCAGCCTGGCGGCCTTCAGGTCGAGCAGCGTCGCCGCGACGACGAGGAACTGGGAGGCCTGGTCCAGGTCCCAGTCGGGGCCGCCGGCCCGGATGTGCGCGATGAACTCGTCGGTGACCTGGTGCAGCGCCACCTCGGTCACGTCGAGCTTGTGCTTGCTGATCAGGGCGAGCAGCAGGTCGAACGGCCCCTCGAACACCGAAAGGTGGACGTGGAACCCGCCGCTGCTCGCATCGACGTCGGAGTCGGGCTTGCCGTCAGACCCCGCGTCCGACGCCCCGTCGAACCCGGCGTCCGACCCGCCGCCGAACCCGAGGCCCTGACCGAGCGACGGCCTGTCGTGCGCGGGCCCTGGCACGTCCTGCGCCTGCGCGCGGGCCAGGTCGAGGCGGGCGATGTCCGTGCTCACGCCCAGAACCGTAACCCAGCACCCCGTGTGTGCAGGTCAGCCGACCCGGCGCGTCAGGCCAGCTCACACCGGCGTACCTGGAGCCCCAGAGAGGCGAGCTGCTCGGCCGGACGGTGGTAGCCCCGCTCGAGGTGGTGGATGCCTCGCACCGTGGAGCAGCCGTCGGCGGCGGCCGCGGCGATCACCGAGGAGAAGCCGGCGCGGACGTCGGGGATCTCCACGTCCGCCCCCCTCAGCTGGGACACGCCCTTGACCACGGCGGAGTGCACCGCGGAAGTGTCGTGGAAACGGCAGGCCGGGCCGCCCAGGCACGTGTCGAACAGCTCGATCTCGCAGCCCATCTCCTGCAGGGCGGGGACGTAGACGAGCCGGTCCTCGTACACGGTCTCGTGCAGCACGGACATGCCGTCCGCCTGGGTGAACAGCACCATGAGCGGCGTCTGCCAGTCCGTCATGAACCCGGGGTGAGTGTCGGTCTGGACAGCCGCGGGGCTGAGCCCGTTCGGCGCGGACGCCGAGATCCACTCGTCGGTGATCTCGAACTCGGCGCCCATGCGGCGCATCGTCGTTATCGCGGTGACGAGGCGGTCCTGTGAGCAGCCGTGGACCTTGACGTGGCCGCCGGTGACGAGCCCGGCGCACAGGTAGCTGAAGGCCTCGTTGCGGTCGCCCTCGAGGTGGGCGCTGGCCCCGCTGAGCGCGTCCACGCCCTCGACGATGATCCGCCGGTCGGGACGCAGCTCGATCCGGGCGCCCATCCGCTGCAGGAACAGGGCGAGCTCGACGACCTCGGGCTCGGTGGCCGCGTTGCGGATGACGGTCTTGCCCAGGGCGAGGACGGCGGACAGCAGCACGGTCTCGGTGGCGCCGACCGACGGGTACGGCAGCTCGATGCGCGCCCCGCGCAGCCTGGTCGCCCGGGCGAGGATCCCGTCGTCGCGCACGTCCACCTCGGCCCCCATCGCGCGCAGCGCGGCCACGTGGAAGTCGATGGGACGGCTCCCGATCCGGTCGCCCCCGACCAGCGGGACGAACGCCTCGCCGCACAGGTGCAGCAGCGGGCCGAGCAGGAGGATCGGGATGCGGTTCAGCCCGCTGAACGAGAGCGGCACGCGCGAGTCGGGCGCCTTCGTCGGCTCCACGGTGACCGTGTCCTCGTCGCGTGCGACGTCGATGCCCAGGGACTGCAGGATCTCGGCGGTGATGCCGACGTCACCGACGTCGGGGGCGTTCGTGATCGTGCTCGTGCCCGACCCCATGACCGCCGCCACCATGTGCTTGGT
>JBOGEN010000182.1:0-6301 GCA_050743265.1 Actinomycetes bacterium | reverse complement strand
CCACAAGCCTGGTGTCTCCACCCGGCGGGACGCGTGACACGTCCCGCCGGGTGGAGAGACAGTGGGGCATGGCCCAGTCCCCTGGCTCGTCCTCGTCCATCGCCCAAGCTGCGCTCGTCCGTACGCGGGAGTCCTGGCACCGCCTGGCCGAGCACGTCGTGAGTCCGGCACGGTACGCCGTGACCGGACGTATCGGGCTTCGTCCCGCACCCGGAGGGTTCCGCACCCCCGCGTTCGGCGAGGACCACCGGGTCGTCGCCGTGGACGGGGACGCGCTCGTGCTCACCGCCCGGGGGGCGCCCGGTCGGCGTGCCCCGATCGTCACCCTGCGCCAGGCCGGCGCGTTCGTCGGCATCGAGCCGGGTGCTCCGGCGGACGTGTACACCCCCACCACCCCGCTCGACCTCGACGAGCCGATGGACATCGACCAGGAGTCGGCGCGCATCCTCGCCGGCTGGTTCGCCCTCGGCGCCCAGGCGCTGCGCCGGTTCGCCGACGAGATCTCCGAGGACGACCCCGCCGAGGCCCAGCTCTGGCCCGAGCACTTCGACCTCGGCATCACGGCGGGCGCCGTGAACTACGGGGCCTCCCCGGGCGACGAGCACGTCGAGGTCCCGTATCTCTATGTGGGGCCGCACCAGCCCCCGCCGCGCGGCCACCCGTTCTTCACGCAGCCGTTCGGGGCCGTCCGCACGATGGACGAGACGTCCTCCGTGGACGACACGGTCGCATTCTTCCGCGAGGGACGCAGGCACGCCCTCGCGATCCCACCGCAACGGCGACCCCAATGACGGACGTCGCCAGTCACGTCGCGATACGCGCACATCCGACCTGCGGAGGAGCCAGCGATGAGCACTGATGCGACCTCGACCACGACGCAGACGGTCTACCCGATCGTCCTCTACCGCGACGTGGACGCGGCGCTCACCTGGCTCAGGCACGCCTTGGGGGTGACCGAGCACGCGCTCCACCGGGACGAGAGCGGCCTTGTCATCCACATGGAGCTGGCGTGGAACGGTGCCGTCGTCATGGGCGGCTCCCTCGGCACGGGCAGCGTGACCGACGACCACGCGCCGGTCGCGCTCTACCTCGTCGCGGAGGACCCCGCCGACATCGACGCCCTGCACGCGCGGGCCGCCGCGGCCGGGGCCGAGATCGTCCGGCCGCCGAGCGACCAGGACTACGGCTCGCGGGACGTCATCGTCCGCGACCCCGAGGGCAACGACTGGTGCTTCGGGACGTACCGCCCCACGTCTCCGGCACGCTGACCGGCGGGCCAGGCTGGCCCTCCCCCGCATGCCCTGGGGGTGACCCGGGAACGTAGCGGGTCGTAACGTGCCGCTAACGCCGAGACTCGGGTCACCCCGCGGAGGAGCGCATGACGGACAGCAGCAGCGAAGGCCTCTCCAACCTCCTCAAGGAGAACCGTCGCTTCGAGCCGCCGGCCGACTTCGCGGCGGACGCGGTCGCCACGTCCGCGCTGTACGACGAGGCCGCGAAGGACCGGCTCGCCTTCTGGGACGAGCAGGCGCGCGGGCTCCGGTGGGAAACCCCCTGGACGCAGACGCTGGAGTGGAACCCGCCC
Source organism: Actinomycetes bacterium (assembly GCA_050743265.1). GTDB lineage: Bacteria > Actinomycetota > Actinomycetes > JBOGEN01 > JBOGEN01 > JBOGEN01. The sequence continues at coordinate 4,716 of JBOGEN010000182.1, read as the reverse complement.
TTCGCGAAGTGGTTCACCGGCGGCACGCTCAACGCCGCCGTGAACTGCGTCGACCGGCACGTGGCCGACGGGTACGGCGACAAGGTCGCGTACCACTGGGAGGGCGAGCCCGGGGACACCCGCACGATCACGTACGCGGACCTGCAGCGCGAGGTCGCCAAGACGGCCAACGCGCTCACCGAGCTCGGGGTGCGTACCGGCGACCGCGTCGCCGTCTACATGCCGATGATCCCCGAGCTGCCGATCGCGATGCTCGCGTGCGCGCGGCTGGGGGCACCGCACTCGGTGGTGTTCGGCGGGTTCTCGTCGGACGCGTTGCGCACCCGCATCGACGACGCCGAGGCCAAGATCGTCATCACGTCGGACGGCGGCTACCGCAGGGGCGCGCCGGCGGCGCTCAAGCCGGCCGTGGACGAGGCCGTCGCCGGCACGAAGGGCTCGGTGGACCACGTCCTCGTCGTCCGGCGCACGGGCCAGGACGTGGCCTGGGACGAGCGCCGCGACGTCTGGTGGCACGAGATCGTGGAGCGCCAGCCGAGCGAGCACGAGGCGCAGGCACACGACGCGGAGCAGCCGCTCTACATCCTCTACACGTCCGGCACGACGGCGAAGCCCAAGGGCATCCTGCACACGACCGGCGGCTACCTCACCCAGTGCGCGTACACGCATCGCGTGGTCTTCGACCACAAGCCCGACACCGACGTGTACTGGTGCTCGGCCGACATCGGCTGGGTGACCGGGCACAGCTACATCGTGTACGGGCCGCTGCTCAACCGCGCCACCTCGGTCATGTACGAGGGCACTCCCAACACGCCGCACCAGGGCCGCTGGTGGGAGATCTGCGCCAAGTACGGCGTGACGATCCTCTACACCGCGCCCACGGCGATCCGTACGTTCATGAAGTGGGGCGACGACGTCCCGGCCCAGCACGACCTGTCGTCGCTGCGGCTGCTCGGGTCGGTCGGTGAGCCGATCAACCCCGAGGCGTGGATGTGGTACCGCAAGCACATCGGCGGTGACCGCTGCCCCGTCGTGGACACCTGGTGGCAGACCGAGACGGGCTCCATCATGGTCAGCCCGCTGCCCGGCGTGACCGCCGCCAAGCCCGGCTCGGCGATGACGCCGCTGCCCGGCATCTCCGCCGAGGTCGTCGACGACGCGGGCAAACCCGTCCCGAACGGCGGTGGCGGGTACCTCACGCTGACCGAACCGTGGCCGTCGATGCTGCGCACGATCTGGGGGGACGACCAGCGGTACAAGGACACGTACTGGGCGCGCTTCTCCGACATGTACTTCGCCGGGGACGGCGCGAAGAAGGACGAGGACGGCGACATCTGGCTGCTGGGCCGGGTGGACGACGTGATGAACGTGTCCGGGCACCGCATCTCGACGACGGAGGTCGAGTCCGCGCTCGTGTCGCACCCGAAGGTCGCCGAGGCGGCCGTCGTCGGCGCCACCGACCCGACCACGGGCCAGGGCATCGTCGCGTTCGTGATCCTGCGGGGCAGCGTGCCCGAGGACGAGGCCTCCGGCGGAGAGCTCGCCAAGGAGCTGCGCGACCACGTGACGCACGAGATCGGGCCCATCGCGAAGCCGCGCCAGATCATGGTCGTCCCCGAGCTGCCGAAGACCCGCTCGGGCAAGATCATGCGGCGCCTGCTGCGTGACGTGGCGGAGAACCGCGCGCTCGGGGACGTGACCACCCTCACCGACTCCTCGGTGATGGACATGATCTCGGAGAACCTCCCCTCGGCCCCGTCGGAGGACTGACCCGACAGGGCCACACGAGCACCGCTCGAGGGCCGACCCGGCCCGCCCCGCGTGGCGGGTAGGGTCGGTCCGGCGCGCCGGGAAGTCTGGTCGGCACTGTTCGCCGTACGTCCCGACCCGCGAGGTGCCCGATGAGCCCGGCCCGCCCGCCGTTCCTCCGGAGGCTCCCCCGCGCGGAGCGCGCGTTCGTTCTCGGCGAGCTGCGGACCGAGACCAAGGGCGGCCTGCTGCTGCTCGCGGCCACGGCGGTGGCGCTGGTCTGGGCGAACTCGCCGGCATCCGACGCGTACGAGAGCCTGCGTGACCTGCACGTCGGGCCCGCGGCCCTGCACCTGCACCTCGCCGTCGAGGCCTGGGTGTCCGACGGACTGCTCGCCGTGTTCTTCCTCGTTGCGGGGCTGGAGCTCAAGCGCGAGCTCGTCGTCGGCGAGCTCCGCTCGCCGTCGGACGCCCTGGTGCCGATGGCCGCTGCGCTCGGCGGCATGGTCGTGCCCGCCCTGCTCTTCCTCGCCGTCGCGGGGAGCGACCCCGACCTCGTCGGGGGCTGGGCGGTCCCGACGGCCACCGACATCGCGTTCGCGCTCGGTGTGCTGTCGGTGCTGGCTCCGCGCGTCCCGGCGTCGCTGCGCGCCTTCCTGCTCACGCTGGCCGTGGTGGACGACCTCGGGGCGATCCTCGTCATCGCGCTCGGCTACACGGACGCGCTGCGCCCGTGGGCCCTCGTCGGGGCCGCGGCACTGCTCGGAGTGTTCGCCTGGCTGCAACGGCGCCGGGTGACGGCCTGGTACCTGACCGTCCCGCTCGGGCTGGCCGTCTGGCTGCTCGTCCACGAGAGCGGGGTGCACGCCACCGTCGCGGGGGTCGCGCTCGGGCTGCTCGTCCGCGTCCGCCGGGACCCGGGCGAGGAGGCCTCGGCGGCCGAGCGGCTCGAGCACCGGCTGCACCCGTACTCGGCGTACCTGGCCGTGCCGGTGTTCGCCCTGGTCGCCGCGGGGGTCTCCCTGTCCGAGGCGGGCGGTCTCCCCACCCTGGTCACGAGCCGGCTGACGACGGCAATCGTCCTCGCGCTCGTCGTGGGCAAGGCGGTCGGCGTCCTCGCCGGGGCGTACGGTGCCGCGCGGTTCACCCGGGCCACACTGGCGGCCGGCCTGCACTGGGCCGACGTCGCCGCGGTGGCCGTGCTGTCGGGCATGGGCTTCACCGTGTCCTTGCTCATCGGCCAGCTCGCGTTCGGGAGCCAGCCGGCGCTGCACGCGGAAGCGAAGCTCGGCGTCCTGGTCGGGTCACTGGTGTCGGCGCTCGTCGCCGGGGTGATGTTGCGACGGCGGAGCCGTCGCCGGTGAGAGGCTGCCCCTGACGGGTAGGGGCGCGGCGAGGAGTCGCGGTCCAGGGAGGGAGTCACGATGGCGCAGACCGAGCAGGACGGCGAACGGAGCCTCGGGCAGCTCGTCGCGTCCGCCAGCAGGGACATCTCCGCCCTGATGCGGGCCGAGATCGCACTGGCCAAGGCCGAGGCACGCGAGGAGGTCAAGACCGCCGCGACCGGAGGTGCGCTGTTCGGGATGGCCGGGTTCCTCGGGCTGCTCGCCGTCATCCTCCTGACGATCGCTGCGGCGTACGGCCTGGTCGCGGCCGGGCTGCACCCGGCGTGGGCGTTCCTCATCGTCGCCGGTGCCTTCCTCCTCCTCGCCGGGCTCCTCGCCCTCATCGGGCGCGGACGCATGAAGAAGGTGGGCCCACCGCAGCGCACGATCCGCACCGTCAAGGACAGCCTTGCCACGGTGCGCCACCGCCACGCGGTCGAGGACCAGGCGACACCCGCGATCGAGCCCACCGGCTCGGGTCGGGGGGCGTTGCCCTCGGGGTGACGGTTCCTCGGTGTGACAGGCTGCGCGCATGCCGACACCCGACGACTCCGTCGTACGCATGGCGGGGCCGTGGGTCCACCGGGACGTCAGCGCGAACGGTGCGCGGTTCCACGTCGCCGAGCTCGGTGACGGCCCGCTCGTCCTGCTGCTGCACGGGTTCCCCGAGTTCTGGTGGGCGTGGCGCTACCAGATGGCGAGCCTCGCGGCGGCCGGGTACCGCGCCGTGGGGATGGACCTGCGCGGGTACGGCGGCAGCGACAAGACCCCCCGGGGGTACGACCCGTTCACGTTGTCGCTGGACGTGACCGGGCTGGTGCGCTCCCTGGGCGAACGTGACGCCGTCCTGGTGGGCCACGGCTGGGGCGGCTTCCTCGGGTGGACGACGGCAGCGCTGCACCCCAAGGTCGTCCGGCAGCTCGCCGTGGTGTCGATGCCGCACCCGCGCCGCCTGCGTGCCGCGCTCACCTCGGACCCACGTCAGATGCGTGCGAGCGCGTACGCCCTGGGGTTCCAGGCCCCGATGCTCCCGGAGCGCGCGCTCGTCCGCCACGACGGGGCCCTGGTCGGGCGGCTGCTGCGGGCGTGGGCGGCGCGCGGGTGGCCGGACGCGGAGACCGAGCACCGCTACCGCGCCGCGGTCCGCATCCCCGGCGTGGCCCACTGCGCCCTGGAGTACCACCGCTGGGCGGTGCGCTCGATCCCGCGGCCGGACGGCATCCGGTTCGCCGCCCACATGCGCGCGCCGATCCGGGTCCCGGTGCTGCACCTGCACGGCGCGCTCGACGGCTCGTTGCGGCCGAGCAGCGCGCAAGGCTCAGGGCGCTACGTGGAGGCGCCGTACCGGTCGCGGCTGCTCGACGGGGTGGGACACTTTCCGCACGAGGAGGCGCCCGGCGTCTTCGACACGGAGCTGCTGGGCTGGCTGGCCGACCCCGAACCGGGCAGGTGAGCGCACATGGCCCGTCCCTCCGACCGGTCTCCGGACCCGTCCGCCGGCCGGCCCGCTGAACCCTCTGCCGGCCGTCCCCGCGACCGGGACGAGGCCGGCCGCGCACGCAACGCCCGCCCCCGGGACGCC
>JBOGEN010000181.1:0-4650 GCA_050743265.1 Actinomycetes bacterium | reverse complement strand
CCCGTGCCCGTCGCCCGGCCGCCGCGGGCAGCCCCGCTGCGGACCGCCCGCGCGCCGCGACCCGGACCCACCAGGTACGCGATCACGGCGAGGGCGATGCCGGCCCAGAGCAGCTGGTCGCCTCGCTCGCGCAGCGTGGTGAACACGACCTGCAGGGCGGCGGACACGCCGTCGCGGTACACGCCCGCGGTCACCTGCTCGAGCAGCTGGTCACGTACCGCCCGGAGCAGGCCGCTGAGAATGAGCACCGCCGCGCCGAGCCACACGCCGAACCACAGGACGGTGCGCCGCCGCCCTGGAGAGATCCACAGGGCGAGCGCCAGCGCGACGAGCGACCCGATGAGCATCGCCCAGACGAGCGTCTTCAGCTGCTTCACCACGTCCTGCACCTGGCTGAGCTCGCTGGAGTCGTAGAACGTGAACTGCGCGAAGTTCGCGGGCAGCTGGACGCCGAGCGCCGACTCGACGCGGTCACGGGCGGCCTGGGGAACGGTGCTGCTCGTGATCGGCGGGATGGTCACGTCCTTGCCGAAGATGGTCGGGACCCGCTCGTCGAGCGTCCGGAGCACCTGGTTGACCACCGGCAGCAGGTCGAGCGTGACCCGGTCGTCCGAGGCCTGCACGACGTCGCTGCGGTCCTCGAGGATCGCGAGCGCCTGGGAGTGCGCGATGCGGTTGGCCTCGCGCCAGACCTCGTTGAACTGCGGCGTCTGGATCACGTCGTTCACCGACGTCCGCAGGTAGTCGCGCACCTGGCTCGTGAGCGGACCGGCGAGGAACGCGGCGTTGGGCGGCAGCGCCTCCGACACCCGGTCCTCCACGTTCAGCACGCTCACGACCTCGGTGGTGAGGTACTGGGACACGGCCGCGGCGACCTCCGGGTCCTGCGGCAGCGGGCCCACCGTGGACACCCAGCGGTCGGTGTCGAGCGAGGTCCGCGCGGCCCACCCGCCGATCACGGTGGCGACGAGCCCGAACGCGGCGAGGACGACGAGGATCCCGGCGATCACCCGCCGCAGCCCGTGGACGAACTGGCCGCGTCGTGCCGTCTTGTCCAGCCGGGTGTTCAGGGCGGCGACCTCTGCCCGGAGTCGCTCCAGTTCCCCCGGGGTGGCGGCCGCGTCGCCGGCGGGCTCCCGAGGGCCGGGAACGGCACCGCGCCCTGGCGCGGTGGGGTCGCTGGACGGCGTGGACATAGGTGCCTCCTCGCGTACCTTCGCGCGGCGGTCGCGCAGGCGCCCGCCGACGTGAGCCACGCTGGCCGTCGCCACCCCGTCGCGTCCCCACCCTTGAGGGGTGAGACGACCTGCTCACGGGCTGGGCCGACTCGGTGGCAGGACCCGCGGCGGCTCCCTAGGCTCCGTCAGGGGGAGAGGAGGGGCTCGTGGTGCCGTCCACGCGCGCTCCCGGCCCGCCGGAGGCCACGCACGTCACCCATGACTCCAAGTTCGCGGTGCCCCCGGCACGCGAGAGCTGGGTACGCCGGGACGCCCTCGTGCGGTGGCTCGACGACGCCGCCGCGCGGCTGGTGCTCGTCGCGGCTCCCCCGGGGTACGGCAAGACGACCCTGGTGGCCCAGTGGGCATCCGGGGCCCGGCCCGCCGCATCCGGCGTACCGCGGCAGGTCGCCTGGCTCGCCCTGGACCGGGCGGACGACGACCCGGCCGTGCTCCGGCACCACCTCGTCGGGACGATCCGCCGGGCCTGCCCCGGCCTGGCTCTCGAGCTGCCCCCCGCGCCCCCGGATCCCGGTGGATCGCTGGACGGCGGCGCGGAGGACAGGTCGGGCGAATGGCTGCCCGGGCTCCTGCGGGAGCTCGCCGACCTCCCGGCCTCCGTCGTCCTCGTGCTCGACGACTACCAGGCGATCCGCGACCCGCGATGCCACGACCTCGTCCGGCAGCTGGTGCGGCACGCCACGGCGGGTCTGCGCGTCGTCGTGGTGACCCGCGCCGACCCGCCGCTGGGGCTGGGCCGGCTCCGCGCGGCCGGGGAGATGGCCGAGTTCCGCGCCGCCGAGCTGCGCTTCACCCCCGCGGAGGCGGCCGAGCTCGTGCAGACCGTGGCCGGGGTACGGCTCTCCGACACCTCGGTCGTCGAGCTGCTGGCCCGCACGGAGGGCTGGCCGGCCGGGGTCTACCTGGCCGCGCTGTGCCTGCGTGACAGCGAGGACCCGGAGGGCTTCGTCCGCGACTTCGCCGGGGACCACCGGTTCGTCGTCGAGTACCTCGCCGACGAGGTGCTCCGGCACCAGCCCGCGGTGACCCGGCAGTTCCTCGTCCGCACGTCGGTGCTGGACCGCCTCACCGCACCGCTGTGCGAGGCGGTCGCCGGGACGCCGGACTCCGCCACCGTGCTGGACGACCTCCGGCGCTCCAACCTGTTCCTCGTCCCGCTGGACGAGCACGGCCGGTGGTTCCGCTACCACCACCTCTTCGCGCAGGCCCTGCAGAGCGAGCTGGCGCGGACCGAGCCGGCGCTCGTGCCCGTCCTGCACGGTCGGGCCGCTGCGTGGTACCGCGCGGAGGGTGACCTCGAGACCGCCCTCACCCACGCGCTGGCCGCCGGAGACACCGGCACCGCCGTGGAGCTCGTGTCCCGCGGGTGGCTCGCGTCCGTGAGCCGCGGCCGGATCGGGACCGTCCGGGGGTGGCTGGACGCCCTCGGTGAGAACACGGTCCGCGGCAACGCCGCGGCCGCGGTCTGCGCCGCCTGGGTCGCCGCGTTCTCCGGGCAGCGCGCGCTGGTCGCCGGCTGGCTGGAGGCGGCACAGCGGGCCGGGCACGACGGTCCGATGCCGGACGGGACGACGTCGCTGGAGTCCGCCCTCACTCTCGTCCGGTCGACGTTCGCGCTCGGCGGGCTGGCCGCGATGCGTCGCGAGGGAGCGCGCGCCGTCGAGCTCGAGAACGACCCGACCTCCCCGTGGTACGTGGTGGCGCGCTTCGACCTGGGGAGCGCGCTGCTCGCGTCCGGCGAAGCACGGGCCGCGCTGGTCCCCCTGGAGCAGGCCGCGGCCAGCACGCGGGCCGGCCCCCTCGTGCACGCGAGCGTGCTCGCGATGCTGTCCCTCGCCGCGGGCACGCTGGCCGAGACCACGCGCGCCGCCGAGCTCGCCGGGGACGCCTCCCGGGTCGTCGCCGAGCACGGGCTCGGCGACGTTCCGCAGGCCGCCATCGTGGACATCGCCACCGCCGCGACGGCCATGCACGCCGGACGGCTGGACGAGGCACGGGCAGGGCTCGAGCACGCGCTTCGCGTGCGGCGTTCCATGGTGGGGCTGAGCCCGCTGCCCACCGCGGAGGCACTGTGCCGGCTGGCGGGGGTGCTGGCCGCGCAGGGGGATGCGGTCGGTGCGCGCGCCGCCGTGGACGAGGGCAGGCGAGCGCTCTCCGCCGAGCACGGCGACGCGGCGCACCTGCTGGCCCGGCTGGACGCCGTAGCCGACGCCGCCGCCCCGGTCGCCTCGGGCGCGGACCCGGGCGTCGTCGACCCGCTGACCGACAGGGAGGAGGCCGTTCTGCGGCTGCTCGCAGGGAGCCTGACCCTGCGCGAGATCGGGGCGGAGCTCTTCCTCTCGTCCAACACCGTCAAGACACACACCCGGGCGATCTACCGCAAGCTCCGGGTGCGCTCACGCCAGCAGGCGGTGGCACGGGCCCGCGAGCTCGGCCTGGTCCCGGTGCCCGTGCCGAAGATCTCACCCGGGTGACCCGCGCCCAGGGTGACGACAATGTTCCGGACGACCACCACAGTGGGCGCATGCGCAGCAGCACCGAGGCGGGGGTCAGCCGGTACCGGATCGTCGTGGCAGGCGAGCTGGGCGACCTGCTGGCGCACGCGTTCGCCCCCTGCGCCGTCGCGACGCACGACGGTACGACCGAGATCGTGGCGACGGCACGCGACCAGACCGAGTTCTACGGGTGGCTGGAACGCTGCCGGGACCTCGCACTGCACGTCGTGAGCGTCACCGAGCTCGACCGCACCGACGACGCCGCATCGCGCTGACGCATGCTGCCGCAACGCGCTGACGCGCGTCAGAGCATGTCGAGCTCCTCGCCGACGCGGACAGCCTGACGCCGCGAGGAGACGCCGAGCTTGCGGTAGATGCTCTTGAGGTGCGTCTTGACGGTGTTCACCGACAGGAACATCTCCGCGGCGATCTCCTCGGTCGTGAGCATGCGGGCGAGGTAGGCGAGCGTGTCCTGCTCCCGCGCACTGAGGGGCTCCACCTGGAGGACGCTCGTGTCCGGCGCCCCACGCTGGTGCGGGACGACGACCGGGCTGTCCGAGCGGTCCGGGCCCAACGCGAGCGGCGCGAGGAAGGTGCGGTGGCGGTGGGCGAGGTAGGGGGCGCGCACCAGGGCGGGGCGCAGCCACGACGCCTCCGCCGCGACCGGGCGCCGCAGGTGCTCGGCCTCGGCCACGCGCAGCGCTGTCCCCAGCAGTCCCTGTCCGCGTGTGCCGTCGCCCCGTGCCTGCGCGACGTACGCGGCGACGAGCAGCAGCGGGACACGTGTCGCCGGCGGGACCGAGCCCGGGCGCGCCTCCAGCGGCGCGAGCAGCGCCCATGCACCGGCGAGGTCGCCGCGTACCGCGAGCGCGCGCGCCTGCACGACGGCGGCGTCCGGCAGGGCTGCGCCCCCGGCA
>JBOGEN010000180.1:0-4601 GCA_050743265.1 Actinomycetes bacterium | reverse complement strand
ACACGTGGGTGGTGCACATGTCGTCGACGAGCACGACCGACCCGACGCAGTGGTTCGTCGCCCGGGTGGACGGTGAGCCGGCCGGTCTCGTCATGGGGGCCGAGCAGTGGGTCGAGGAGAACGGCGGCTGGGTGAAGATCCTCGGCGTGCTCCCTGCCTACCGGGGGCGCGGGCTGGGGCGGCTGCTGCTGCGCCACGCGATGGCCGACATGGCCCGCCGCGGCCGTACGCGGGCCGGGCTCGGCGTGGACACCGGGAACGAGACCGGCGCGCTCGCCCTGTACGAGTCGCTGGCCTTCGCCCCCGTGTACTCGTCCGACATCTGGCGCCGGGTCGTCCCCGCGACCGGCTACGCCTGAGCCTCAGCGGACCTCGAGCACGACCTTGCCGAACTGGCTGGACTCCTCCAGCGCGCGGTGCCCCTCGGCGGCGTCGGCGATCGGCAGCACGCGGTCGATGACCGGACGTACCGCGCCGGACTCGACGAGCGGCCACACGTTCTCGACCACGGAGGCGCAGATCGACGCCTTCTCGTCCGTCGGGCGGGAGCGCAGCGTGGTGGCGAGCAGCGACAGGCGCTTGGTGAGCATCTTCCCGAGGTCGAGCTCGGCCTTGCGTCCGCCCTGCAGGCCGATGACGACGAGCCGGCCGCTCGTCGCCAGCGCGTTGAGGTTCTGCGCGAGGTACTTCGCGCCGATGTTGTCGAGGATGACGTCGACACCGCGGTTGTCCGTCTCCTCCTTGACGCGCGCGACGAAGTCCTCGTCCTTGTAGTTGATCGTGACGTCCGCGCCCAGCTCGCGGCAGCGGTCGAGCTTGTCCTTCGACCCGGCGGTCGTGAGCACGCGGGCGTTCATGGCCGAGGCAAGCTGGATCGCGAACGTGCCGATGCCGCCGCCGCCCCCGTGGACGAGCAGCGACTCGCCCGCCTCCAGCTCGGCGAGCATGAACACGTTGGACCACACCGTGCACGCCACCTCGGGCAGCGCGGCCGCCTCCCGGAGCTCGACGCCGGACGGTACTGGCATCGCCTGCCCCTCGGGAACGACCACCTTCTCCGCGTACCCGCCGCCGGCCAGCAAGGCGCACACCTCGTCGCCGACGGACAGCGTCTCCACGCCGGGACCGACCGCGGCGACGGTGCCGCTGCACTCCAGCCCGGGCCACTCGGGCGCGCCGGGGGGCACCGGGTAGTTCCCCTGCCGCTGGAGCAGGTCGGCACGGTTCACCGCGGTGGCCGCCACGTCGACGAGCACCTCGCCGGGGCCGGGCTCGGGGTCGGACTCGGCCACCTGCTCCCACGTGAGGACGTCGGGACCGCCGGGCTCTCGGATCGTCACGGCATGCATGCCGCCACCCTAGGCACCGACCCTGCATGCCGAAACACCGAGGTCATCGCCGTATGGGCCGGTGCGCCGGCGGTCAGCGGGGCCAGAGCACGGCCTGCGTGCAGCGGAACAGGGCGACGGCCCTGTCCCGCTGTACGTGCGTGACCGTGGCGTCCCACACCTGGGTCGTCCGGCCGGCGTGGACGGCGACCGCGTCCACGGACAGCGTGCCCTCGGTGGCGGTCCCGAGGAAGTTGGTCTTGAGCTCGATCGTGGTGAAGCCCGACGCGCCCTCCGGCAGCAGGGTGCGGCAGCCGAACCCGCATGCGGTGTCCGCGAGCGCCACGACCGTCGCGGCGTGCAGGTATCCGTTGGGTGCGGTGAGGTCCTCACGGACGGACAGCCGGGCCTCCAGTCGCCCTCGCTCGACCCGGGTCGCGGTGAAGCCGACGAGCCCGGGGAGGTGGCCTTCGGTCCACGCGTTCATCTCGTCCGGGCTGACGAGGTCGTCCATGGCGTAGCGCACCTCACTCATGGGCGGCAGTCTCGCACCGGGTCGTGCGGCCTCCTCAGGCTGCCCGCCGCAGGCGTTGCCCGCTCACCCGCGTGGACGCTCGGACACCCGAGCACCAGGACGGGCCGGAACGGCGCCCCGGTACCGTCCCCTCATGGACGCGCGACCCGATGCCGAACGGCAGCTCGACCCACAGGCTGAGGCCTTCCTCGCTGCGGCGGTGAGCCCGGCCGGGGCCCCCTCGGTGGACGCGGCCCGTGCCGCCCACCACGACACCGCCGCCGCCCTCGGGGGCGAGCCCGAGCCGGTGGACGAGGTCCGCGTGATCGACGTGGGCGACGGGGCAGGCGAGCTGCGAGCGCGGCTCGTCCGGCCCCGCTTCGCGGACGCGGACCGTCCGCTGCCACTCGTGGTGTTCTTCCACGGCGGGGGCTGGGTGGTGGGCACCCCCGAGACGTACGCGCCGCTGCAGCACGCCCTGGCGAACGCGGCCGGTGCTCTGGTGCTCAGCGTCGACTACCGGCTCGCGCCGGAGCACCGGCACCCCGCCGCCGTGGCGGACGCGCTGGCCGCCACGCACTGGGCCCTCGCGCACGCGGACGAGCTCGGCGCGGACGTGTCGCGGGTGGGCGTCTGCGGGGACAGCGCCGGGGGGCACCTCGCCGCGATCGTGGCCCGGAAGCTGCCGGACCGGCTCGCGTTCCAGCTGCTCGTCTACCCGGTGACCGACGCGGTGGGCGGCCACCCGTCGCTCCGCGAGAACGCCGAGGGCTACTACCTCACCGCCGAGGGGATGCGCTGGTACTGGCAGCAGTACCTGCCCGACGGCACCGACCCCCGCGACCCCGACGTGTCCCCGCTGCGGGCCACGCTGGGCGGGCCGCTGCCCCCGGCATTCGTCCTCACAGCCGGCTTCGACCCGCTGCGTGACGAGGGCGACCTGTACGCCGACCAGCTCGAGGCCAGCGGCACGCGGGTCGTCCGCTACCCGGTGCCCGGGCAGGTGCACGGCTTCGTCCGCTGGCTCGCGGTGATGGACGCGGCGCGGGAAGCGGTGCGGGTGGCGGCGGCCTTCCTGCGAGACGTCGGCCCGGCCGAGCACTTCCGCGGCGCGCACTTCCGGGCCGAGCACGCCCAGGAAGGCACGCGACGGGCTCCCTGACCCGCGCGGTGAACTCGTGAGTCCCGCGGCGGGCTCCGTGATGCCCCGTGGCACCACGGAGCCCTGCGGCCCCGGAGCCCCCTGCAGCCCCGAGGAGCGTGGCCCCGCCCGGGTGCGACAGGGAGGCGAGCACCGGTCGAGGAGGCCGGGTCGACCGCTGCTCGCCCCCCTGATCCATGAAACGGTGAAGGCGCCGTGATGAGGGAACAAGAGGGGCAAGGCCAGACTTAACAGGGCTCTAACGCCAGCGGCTCCGGACAGTGAGACGACGATGACCCTGCACTCCTACGGCACCTTCCTCGTGCTCGCCGTGTTACTCACCGTGGCGCCCGGGCCGGACTTCGCTGTCGTGCTGCGCAACTCCCTCGCCGGCGGGCGTCCACGGGGCATGGCTACGGGGTTCGGGGTGGCCACGAGCAACCTCGTCCAGGGCACGGCCGCGGCCCTCGGGCTGGGCGCGCTGATCGTCCGGTCGCAGGTGCTGTTCGAGACCATGCGCTGGGTGGGCGTCGGCTACCTGTCGTACCTGGGCGCTCAGGCACTGTGGTCGGCCTGGCGCAGCCGTACCGCCACCGCGCACGGGGCGGACCTCGGTGATCCCCCGTCCGAAGCCAGGAGGCGGGTGCTGGTGGGCTACCGGCAGGGGTTCCTGTCCAACATCACCAACCCGAAGGTGCTCGCGTTCTACCTGTCCGTGCTGCCGCAGTTCCTCGACCCGGCCGCGGGGTCGGCCGGATCGGCGCTGCTCCTCGCGTACACCCACGCAGCGCTGTCTCTGAGCTGGCTGACGCTGCTCGTCCTGCTCTTCCACCGGGTACGCCGGTGGGTGGGCCGCCCAGGGGTGCGCCGCCGGTTGGAGGCGGCTACCGGCTCGCTGCTGATCGCGTTCGGTGTGACGCTGGCAGCCGAGGGCCGCTGACGAACGGAGGCGCCGTGCGCGTGCTGCTCGTCGAGGACGACGACCGCGTCGCCAGAGCGCTCGCGGGGGCGCTGCGACGCCGTGGCCTGCACGTCGTCCGCGCGGCCAACGGGGCGGACGCGCTTACCCCGCACGAGGTCGACCTCGTCCTGCTCGACATGGGGCTGCCGGACATGGACGGCGTCGAGGTGTGCCGCAAGCTGCGGCGGGTGTCCGGGGTCCCGGTCATCGCGGTGACCGCGCGCGGCGAGGAGCCGGAACGGGTCCGTGGCCTGCGGTCGGGCGCGGACGACTACGTGGTCAAGCCGTTCGGCATCGAGGAGCTGCTCGCCCGGATGGAGGCCGTCCTGCGGCGCGCGCACGGGCCCGTCGGGGCGTCCACCCACACCGCCGAGTCCTCCGTGGTCGAGATCGGTGGGCTGCGGGTGAACGTGGAGCGACGGGAGGTCACCGTCGCCGGCGAGCCGGTGGAGCTCACCCGCAAGGAGTTCGACGTGATGGCCGTGCTCGCCCGCGAACCGGGCCTGGTCGTCACCCGCGAGCGGCTCGTCGAGGAGGTCTGGCAGACCACATGGGCCGGGACGTCCCGCAGCCTGGACGTCCACGTCGCCACCCTGCGCCGCAAGCTGGGCGACCCCGGCTTCGTCCAGACCGTGCGCGGGGTCGGCTACCGGCTGG
>JBOGEN010000179.1:0-5649 GCA_050743265.1 Actinomycetes bacterium | reverse complement strand
GGTCATCGGCGTGCTGGAACTCGCGTCGTTCAACCGGTTCACCGAGGTGCAGAAGGACTTCCTCGAGCTGGTCATGGAGTCCATCGGCGTCAACGTCAACACGATCATCGCCAACGCCCGCACCGACGCGCTGCTGGAGGAGTCCCAGCGGCTGGCCTCCGAGCTGCGGGCCCGCTCCGAGGAACTGCAGGACCAGCAGGCCGAGCTGCGCCGGTCCAACGCGGAGCTGGAGGAGAAGGCCGAACTGCTGGCCCAGCAGAACCGCGACATCGAGGTGAAGAACTTCGAGATCGAGCAGGCCAGGCAGGAGATCGAGGAGCGCGCGCAGCAGCTCGCGCTGGCGTCGAAGTACAAGTCCGAGTTCCTCGCGAACATGTCGCACGAGCTGCGGACGCCGCTCAACAGCCTGCTGATCCTGGCCCGTCTGCTCTCGGAGAACCCGGACGGCAACCTCACCGCACGGCAGGTCGAGTTCGCACGCACCATCTTCACCGCCGGCAGCGACCTGCTCCAGCTCATCAACGACATCCTCGACCTGTCGAAGGTCGAGGCCGGCAAGATGGACGTGACGCCGGTCGACGTGGAGACGACCCGCATCGTCGACTACGTCGAGGCGACGTTCCGCCCGCTGGCCGCGGAGAAGGGGCTCACGCTCGTCGTGGAGGTGGGCGACACCGCTCCCCCCCGGCTGCACACGGACGAGCACCGGCTGCAGCAGGTGCTGCGCAACCTCCTGTCGAACGCGGTGAAGTTCACCGACGACGGTCGTGTGCGGCTGGCCATCTCCCGTGCCGAGGAGGGCGTCCCGTTCGCCAGCCCCGTGCTCGCGGCCGCGGACGAGGTGATCGCGTTCACGGTCGCCGACACCGGCATCGGCATCCCGGAGGACCGGCTGCGCGTGATCTTCGAGGCGTTCCAGCAGGCGGACGGCACGACGAGCCGCCGCTACGGGGGCACCGGGCTCGGGCTGTCCATCAGCCGCGAGATCGCCCGGCTGCTGGGCGGCGAGATCCACGTGGTCAGCGAGAGTGGCGCGGGCAGCGCGTTCACCCTCTACCTGCCGCTGCGGATGGGCACGGTGCGCGACCCGGCCCTGCCCGGTGGCGGGTACGCCGAGGCGACGGGTCATCCCGCGGGACGCTCCGCGGGTGCGCATCCCACCGCGGCGGCGTCCGTGACCGGCACCCCGGCCGCGCTTGCCGCATTGACGGACGGGCCGGTGGCCGGCCCAGCGGGCGGCGTCCCGGCACAGTCGGTCCACGGCGACACCGTGGTGAGCGGCCCTCCCGTCGCTCCGCAGCTTCTGACCCAGGGTGAGGTGGACGACGACAGGGCCGACCTCGAGCCGGGGGACCGTGCCCTGCTCGTGGCCGTGGACGACGAGGACCTGGCCAAGACCACGGTGCGCGTGGGCCGAGAGCGCAACTTCAAGGTCGTGGCCACGCTCAGCGCCGACGTCGGCCTCGCCGCCGCGGAGGAGCTCCAGCCGGACGCCGTCATCTGCGGGCTGGACCAGGTCGTCGCGTCCGGCACGTCCCTGCTCGACGCGCTCAAGAGGGACCCCCGGACCCGGCACATCCCCATCCACGTCGTCGCCGGGGCGGACGCCGCTGACCGGACGCACGCGGCGATGCAGGCGGGGGCCCTGGCGGTGATCGAGCCACCCGTCGGCCCCGAGCGCGTCGCGGAGGCCCTGGCAGAGATCTCCGACTTCGTGGACCGGCGCGTCCGGCGCCTGCTCGTCGTCGAGGACGACGCCACGGAACGGCGGGCGATCACCGAGCTCGTGGGAGTCGGCGACGACGTCGAGATCGTCGCGGTGAGCACGGCCGAGGACGCGCTCGCCGCCATGGAGAACGGCCGGTTCGACTGCATGGTGCTCGACCTCAAGCTGCCCAGGACCAGCGGTTTCACGCTGCTCGAGGAGCTGAAGAAGCGCGAGGGAGGACAGGGCCTGCCGGTCATCGTGTACACGGCGCGCGAGCTCACCCGCCGGGAGGAGACGCGGCTGCGCCGGTACGCCGAGTCCATCATCGTCAAGGACGCGCGCTCGCCCGAGCGGCTGCTCGACGAGACCGCGCTGTTCCTGCACCGGGTCGAGGCGCAGCTGCCCCCGGGCAAGCGCCGCATGATCGAGCACCTGCGCGGCGACGAGGAGGTCTTCCGGGGGAAGAAGGTGCTCATCGTCGACGACGACGTGCGCAACGTGTTCGCGTTGACGAGCGTGCTGGAGCAGCACGGCATCGGGGTGAGCTACGCGGAGAACGGCCGCGAGGGCATCGAGGTGCTCGAGGCGAACCCGGAGACCGACCTCGTCCTCATGGACATCATGATGCCGGAGATGGACGGCTACGCCACGACGGAGGCGATCCGCGCGATGCCGCGCTTCGCCCGGCTGCCGGTCATCGCGCTCACGGCCAAGGCGATGAAGGGCGACCGGGAGAAGAGCATTGCGGCAGGCGCGTCCGACTACATCACCAAGCCCGTGGACACTGAGCAGCTGCTCTCGCTCATGCGCGTCTGGCTGTACCAGTAGGCGCCGTGCGAGCTGGACGGGAGGTCCGCGGGGGTGGCCTGATGGCGGGAGACGGCCGGGACGACCCCGAGGACCTCGAGGTCGACCTGATCCTCGACGGGGTGTTTCGCCGCTACGGGTACGACTTCCGGCACTACGCTCGCGCGTCCGTCCGCCGGCGCCTCTGGCGTCGCGTCCACGCCGAGGGGGTGGCCACGCTGACCGGGCTGCTCGACCGCGTGCTGCACGACGAGCCTGCCATGGGACGCCTGCTCTCCGACCTCACGGTGAACGTGACGTCGATGTTCCGCGACCCCACGTTCTTCTCCGCCTTCCGGGAGAAGGTCGTGCCGGTGCTCCGCACGTACCCCTTCCTGCGGGTGTGGAACGCCGGGTGCGCCACGGGCGAGGAGACGTACTCGCTGGCCATCCTGCTCACCGAGGTCGGCCTGTACGAGCGCAGCCGCATCTACGCGACCGACATGGACGAGGCGGTGCTGCGTGCGGCGGCGGACGGGGTGTTCCCGCTGGCCAGGATGCAGCAGTACACCGAGAACTACCTGTCCGCCGGGGGGTCGCGGTCGTTCTCGGACTACTACGTGAGCGGCTACGACGGGGCCAGGTTCGACCGGGGGCTGCTGCGCAACGTGGTCTTCGCGCAGCACAACCTCGTGTCCGACCGCTCCTTCAACGAGTTCCACGTCATCGTGTGCCGCAACGTCATGATCTACTTCGACACTCACCTGCAGGAGCGGGTGCACCGGCTCTTCTGGGACAGTCTCGTGCCTTTCGGCGTCCTCGCGCTGGGGCACAAGGAGTCGGTACGCCTCACCCCCTTCGCCCAGCGGTACGCGGACGTGGACCACTTGGAGAAGATCTACCGGAGGACGGGATGAGCGCGAGCGCGGTGCGCTTGGTCGTGGTCGGCGGGTCCTGGGGTGGGTTCGACGCGGTCTGCGCCCTCCTCGAGGGCCTCCCCGACCCGCTGCCGGTGCCGCTGGTGACCGTGCTGCACCGGGGGCCGAGGCGGGGGATCCCGTCCGACCTGGCCCCGTTGCTCGCCCGGCGTACCGGTCGCCGTGTGGTCGAACCGGACGACAAGGAACCTCTCGTGGACGGCACCGTGTACGTGGCTCCCGAGGACTACCATCTGCTCGTCGACTGCGACGGGTTGGCGTTGTCGACGGATGAGGCGGTCCACCACTGCCGGCCTGCTGTGGACGTGACCCTGCAGACCGCCGCGGACCGCTACCGTGCAGAGCTCGTGGGGATCGTGCTCACCGGGGCGAACGTCGACGGTGCGGCGGGAGTCCGCCACGTGAGGGAGCGGGGAGGACACACGATGGCCCAGGATCCGGCCACCGCGGTCAAGCCCGACATGCCGGCTGCTGCGGTGGCCACCGGCGCGGTCCAGGACGTCGCGGATCTGGACGGGCTGGCCCGGCGCCTCACCACGCTGCTCGCGAACGGACGCGTGTCGTGAGCACCGTGGAGCGGGCCAGGATCCTGCTGGTCGACGACCGGGCCGAGAACCTGCTGGCGCTCGAGGCGATCCTGTCGTCCCTCGACCAGACGCTGGTCCGCGCGAACTCCGGCGAAGAGGCGCTCAAGGCGCTCCTCGCGGACGAGTACGCGGTGATCCTCCTCGACGTGCAGATGCCGGGCATGGACGGATTCGAGACCGCGGCGCACATCAAGCGGCGGGACAAGACCAAGGACGTGCCCGTCATCTTCCTCACCGCCATCCACTCCGAGCCGCACCACGCCTTCCGCGGGTACGCCGCCGGGGCGGTCGACTACCTGACCAAGCCGTTCGACCCGTGGGTGCTGCGGGCCAAGGTCTCGGTCTTCGTCGACCTCCACCGCAAGAACAAGCGTCTCGAGGAACAGGCCCAGCTGTTGCACCACCAGCTCGTCCCCGCCGACGCGCACGGGGCGTCCGGCGTCGTCCGCGAGCTCTCCGGCCGCCTCGCCGCGGTCGAGGAGCAGACCGCCCTGCTCCGGGGCCGACTTGACGATGCCAAGGACATGGCGCTCCTGGACGACGTGGCCACGCTCGCCTCCCGTGTCGAGCGGCTGCGTGCCGGGCTCGACGCGGTCACCCCTGAGCGCGACGACGGGCCGGCGGCAGGGGCCGCGGCGCGCGAAGACCAGGGCTGACCTCGTCCGGAGGCCGCGACACGCCGCGCCGCGCCGCGTGGCCGCGGCGGCACGGCACGCTGGACCGGTAACCTGCAGGTCATGGCACGTCGTGCGTCCGCCTCTGCGACGCGGACGCGGTCGGGTACCGGGTCGACCTCCCGGAACGCCACCACCAAGGCGTCCGGCAAGACCCGCACCGCCGCGTCCAAGTCGCGCACGACGTCGTCCCGCCCGCGGACGACGTCGACGGCGCGGACCCGCAAGACCGCGCGTGCTGCTCCGACCCTTGCCGACGTCATCCCGTCCCCGTTCACCGTGCTCTACCGGCTCGTCCGGGCGCTGTGGCTCGGCACGGCCCACCTCGTCGGCCGGGCGCTTCGCGGCATCGGCCGCGGTGCCCGCGACCTCGACCCTGCGCTGCGCCGCGACGGCGTCGGCTTCGGACTCCTCGGGGTCGCCCTCGTCGTCGCCGCGGGCGAGTGGTGGGCCCTGCCGGGCCCCGTGGGACACAGCGTGCACGCGGTCGTCGCCGGCACGCTCGGCGTCGTCGGCCTGGTCACCCCGGTACTCCTCGTCTTCCTGGGCGCACGCCTGCTGCGCCATCCGGAGCGCAGTGCGGCGACGGGCCCGGTGCTCATCGGGCTGGCCGCGCTGCTCGTGGGGAGTGCGGCGCTGGCGCACGTCGTGCACGAGGTCCCCACGCCCTCCGACGGTGCCCTGGACATGCGCGAGGGCGGCGGGGTCGTCGGCTACGTCATCTCCGCGCCGCTCGTGACGGCGCTCACCTCGTACGTCGCGACGCCGATCCTCGGGCTGCTGCTCCTCTTCGGCCTGCTCGTCGTCACCGGGACGCCGGTGCACGCGATCCCTGAGCGCGTCCGCGGCGCGCGCGACCGGGCGCTCGGCCGAGCGCCCGTGCCCGCTGAGGGGGACGAGGCGGACGCGTCGTCCGGTGCGCGCCGCCCCCGCCGTCGCCCGGCCGCCGACGGTAC
>JBOGEN010000178.1:0-34918 GCA_050743265.1 Actinomycetes bacterium | reverse complement strand
ACGCAGACCCCTCCGTCGACGAGGTCGTCGCCACCCCGGGCAACCCGGGCATCGCGGCGATCGCGACGTGCGAACCGCAGAGCGGCGGTCCCACCGACGTGGAGGCGGTGGTCGCCCTCGCCCGGACCACGGGTGCCGACCTCGTCGTCGTCGGCCCGGAGGCGCCGCTCGTCGCGGGGGTGGCCAACGCGGTACGCGCGCACGGCATCGCCTGCTTCGGCCCGTCCGCCGAGGCTGCCCGCCTCGAGGGGTCCAAGGCGTTCGCCAAAGACGTGATGCGGGCGGCGGGCGTGCCGACCGCCGAGGCCGCGGAGTGCACCACCCCCGAGCAGGCTGCCGCGGCCCTCGACCGGTTCGGCCCCCCGTACGTCGTCAAGGACGACGGTCTCGCGGCCGGCAAGGGCGTGGTCGTGACCGACGACCGGGCCGCGGCGCTGTCCCACGCCGTGGCGTGCGAGCGCGTGCTCGTCGAGGAGTTCCTGGACGGTCCCGAGCTGTCCCTGTTCTGCGTGACCGACGGGGAGGGCGTCGTCCCGCTGCTGCCGGCGCAGGACTTCAAGCGGGTGTACGACGGCGACGCCGGTCCGAACACCGGAGGCATGGGGGCGTACGCCCCGTTGCCGTGGGCGCCGGCCGGGCTGGTCGACGAGGTCGTCCGGACCGTCGTCCAGCCCACCGTGGATGAGATGCGCCGCCGCGGCACGCCGTTCGCGGGCCTGCTCTACGCGGGTCTCGCGCTCACCTCCCGCGGGCTGCGTGTCGTCGAGTTCAACGCGCGGTTCGGCGACCCGGAGACGCAGGCGGTGCTGGCGCTGCTCGACTCCTCCTTGGCCGACCTGCTGCACGCGGCCGCGACCGGCCGCCTCGCCGAGGCCGCGCCGCCCCGCTGGCGGGACGGGGCCGCGGTCACCGTGGTGCTGGCCGCCGAGCACTACCCCGACAGCCCCACCACCGGCGACCCCGTGGCCGGGCTCGACGAAGCCGAGGCGCTGGACGCGGTCCACGTGCTGCATGCGGGCACCCGACGGGAGGGCGGATCGGTGGTGAGCAGCGGTGGGCGGGTGCTTGCCGTGACCGCGACCGGCGAGGACCTCGGGCAGGCCCGGGCGCGGGCGTACGAGGGGGTCGGGCGGATCCGCCTGCGCGGCTCCCACCACCGCCGCGACATCGCCGCGGCGGCGGCACAGGCCCGCGTCTAGCGCGCGAGCCGGGGAACCGCCGGCCCGCGGGAGAAGGCCGCCGGCCGGGCGTGCTCGCCGGTCAGAGGATGCCGCGCTCGGTGAACGCTGCACGGACGGCAGTGACGGCCCGGTTCCCGAACTGCTGCGCCGCCGCGACCGTGTCGAGAGCGGCGTCGCGGAAGGACGTGTCCGGGGCGAAGGAGAACTGCGCGTTCACGATGATCTTGTCCGCCGTGGACGCCCCCACGCTGCCGCGGATGTCGTACAGGGTGCTCGACCAGATCTCGCCGTCGCGGTGCACCTCGTTGGCGATGTCCTCGGGGTAGTGCTTCGTCCCGTCGATGCGGCGCAGGCAGTGCACGGGGCCGCTCGTGTACGAGACCGAGTCCCAGTCCGCGACGCACGCCTCGGGCGCAAGGGTGGGCACGCCCGACACCCAGTCGCTCACCGCGACCGCGAGGTAGTCGCCGAAGCCCTCCCCGATGGAGCCTGCCTCGAGCGTCGTGCCGAACCCGGGCACCTGGGCGTCCTGCACCGCGTGACCGTACTCGTGGACGATCACCTCGCCGTCCTCGGCGTCGTCCACGCCGCCCTTGCCGAGCGTGATCGTGAGCTTGCCGTCCTCGCGGAAGAAGGAGTTGTCGCCGCCGAACTGGTTGATGCGGGCGACCTGCTGGCGGGCGTTGGCCGGCGGGAACGCTCCGGTGCCGAAGCCGAGGCTGCGCAGGTACCGCTGCGACTGGGTGATCCAGTAGTACGCCATGACCTGCTCGAAGCGGTCGTCGTGCCGCGTGAACCGGAACGAGCCGGACGACGAGAACGCTGCGGGACCTGTCGCGCTCTTGATCGTGGCCCAGGTGCCGTTGAGGGTCCCGCTCCCGTCGAGGTCGGTGAGCGTGACGTCGCGGTACGCGCTCGACGGGACCGCCACGTCGGCGTCCTTCTGGTCCGTCAGGGTCTCGTCGCCGGTCGACTGCACAGGGTTGGGCGAGAACACCGTCCCCACCGCACCGGCAGCGCCGGCGGCCGGCCCGGTGACGAGGACGGACGCGGCAGCGGCCGCGGTCAGGAGGGCGAGACCGGACACGGCGCGGCGAGCGGGTCTGGGCACAGGGGAGTCCTCTCGGGCAAGGGCGGGACGTCGAGGGCGTGGGAGTCGGACAGCCCTGTCCTATCCCACCGGGATCCGCCCCGGGCCGGATTCGCCCAACCCCTGCCCGAATCGCCCGACAACGCCCGACAATGTGCGGCACGTCCGGCCCGCCGCACGCCGCCACCGCCCCCGGCGATCGTGTGCCGGGCCCGGGGGAGAATGGCCGCGTGATCGAGCGCTACACGCTGCCGGAGATGGGCGAGGTCTGGTCCGAGGCGCACAAGTACGCCTTGTGGTGCCGCGTGGAGACCCTCGTCGTGGAGGCCCACGCCAAGGCGGGGGTCGTCCCCGCCGAGGCGGTCGAGCCGGTCCGCGCCGCCGCGCCGCCGACGCCCGAGGCCGTGGCCGAGATCGAGGCGGTGACGCAGCACGACGTGATCGCGTTCCTCTCGGCCTGGGCCGACAACACCGTGCCGCGCGGCGCCGCCGCGTACGTCCACTTCGGCATGACCTCGTCCGACCTGCTCGACACGGCGCTGGCGCTGCAGCTCGCCGAGGCCACGGACATCCTGCTCGCGAAGGCGGACGCCCTGGTCGCCGCCCTGCGCGACCACGCCCTGGCGCACCGGGACACCCTGCGCGTGGGCCGTACGCACGGCATCCACGGCGAGCCCGACACGTGGGGGCACCGGGTCGCGGACTTCGCGTTCGCGATGGCCCGCTCCCGCGACCGGCTGCGCCGCGCGCGCGAGGCCGTCGGCGTGATCGCGATCTCGGGCGCCGTCGGCACGTACTCGAACATCGACCCGTCGGTCGAGCAGTACGTCGCCGCGCAGCTCGATCTCGCACCCGCGGACGTGTCGACGCAGGTCGTGATCCGCGACGGCATCAGCGAGTGGGTGTCGGCGCTGGCGATCGTCGCCACGGTGTGCGAGGCGGTGGCGCTCGAGGTGCGGCACGGCCAGCGCACCGAGGTCCGCGAGCTCTCGGAGGCGTTCGGCAGCGGGCAGAAGGGCTCGTCCGCGATGCCGCACAAGAAGAACCCGATCCTCTCCGAGCGCATCTGCGGCCTGGCCCGGGTCGTCCGCGGCTACGTCACCCCGGTGACCGAGGGCATCCCGCTGTGGCACGAGCGGGACATCTCACACTCGTCCGTCGAGCGCGTCGCGCTGCCGGACGCCTCGACCGTCACCGACTACCTGCTGCACCTCACTACCCGGCTCGTCACCGGGCTCGTCGTCGACGCCGACCGGATGCGGGCCAACCTCGACGCGACCGGCGGGCTCATCTACACGTCGACGGTGCTGCTGCGGCTCGTCGAGACCGGCATGTCCCGCGAGGACGCGTACGCGCTGGTGCAGGCCGCCGCGACGCAGACCTGGGAGGGCGGCACCCCGTTCCGCGAGGCGCTGCGCGCTCAGGCGGCCTCGGCCGGGGTGACGCTGGACGAGGCTGGCCTCGACGAGGCGTGCCACCCCGAGCGGTACGTGGAGCGGCTCGGCCCGGTCTTCACCCGGCTCGCCGCGCTCAAGTGACGGCCGACGGTGTGAGCGTTCCCGACCCGGGCCCGCCTGCCCTGCCGGGGTTCACCCCC
The DNA here is from genome assembly GCA_050743265.1 of Actinomycetes bacterium. GTDB lineage: Bacteria > Actinomycetota > Actinomycetes > JBOGEN01 > JBOGEN01 > JBOGEN01. Next base: position 31,050 of record JBOGEN010000178.1, on the reverse strand, counting down.
CTGCGCTCGGGCAAGGTGCGCGACCTCTACGCCTCGGCGTCCGGCGACCTGCTGCTCGTCGCGTCCGACCGCATCTCGGCGTACGACTGGGTGCTGCCGACACCAATCCCGGACAAGGGCCGCGTGCTGACCGCGCTCTCGCTGTGGTGGTTCGAGCGGCTCGCCGACCTCGTCCCGACGCACGTGATCTCGGCAACGGACGTCCCGCAGGAGGTCGCGGGTCGCGCGGTCCTCTGCCGCACGCTCACGATGCTGCCGGTGGAGTGCGTCGCCCGCGGCTACCTCGCCGGGTCGGGGCTCGTCGAGTACCGCGAGGGCGGGGCGGTGTGCGGGGTCCCGCTGCCGCCCGGGCTGGAAGACGGGTCACAGCTGCCGGAGCCGATCTTCACCCCGGCGACCAAGGCCGAGCAGGGCGACCACGACGAGAACGTGTCGTACGAGGCGGTCGCGGCCCAGGTGGGCGAGGCGACCGCGGCGGAGCTGCGCCGGCTCACGCTCGAGGTCTACCGGCGCGGGGCCGAGGTCGCGGGCGCGCGCGGGATCGTCGTCGCCGACACCAAGCTCGAGTTCGGTCGTGACCCGGGGACGGGCGGGCTCGTGCTCGCCGACGAGGTCCTCACCCCGGACTCCTCCCGGTTCTGGCCCGGCGAAGGGTGGCGGCCCGGGCGTGCGCAGCCCTCCTACGACAAGCAGTTCGTCCGGGACTGGCTGGTCCACGAGTCCGGCTGGGACCGGCACTCCGGCGAGCCCCCGCCCCCGGTGCCCGACGACGTCGCGGCCCGCACCCGTGACCGGTACGTGCAGGCGTACGAGCGGATCACGGGCCTGGCCTGGTCCTGAGGGCCGCGGCCCGACCCCCGGCGGTCGACCGGGCCGCGGCTACCCTGGCCGGCATGACGTGGCTGCTGACCGGCGGAGCCGGGTACATCGGCGCGCACATCGTGCGGGCCTTCGGCCAGGTGGGTATGCCGCTGGTCGTGCTGGACGACCTCTCCACCGGGCACCGACGTCTGGTCCCCGACGGTGTCCCGTTCGTCGAGGCCAGTGTGCGGGACGCGGATGCGGTTCGGGCGGCGCTCACCGAGCACGACGTCACCGGCATCGTGCACCTCGCGGCGAAGAAGGCGGTCGGGGAGTCCGTCGAGCGGCCTCTCTACTACTGGCGCGAGAACGTGGGCGGGTTCGAGACCCTGCTCTCGGTCGCGACCGACGTGGGTGTCCGCGACGTGGTGCTCTCCTCCAGCGCCGCCGTGTACGGCACCCCGGAGACCGCCCCGGTCATGGAGGACGTCCCGCTGACCCCGGAGAGCACGTACGGCGAGACCAAGCTCGCCTGCGAGTGGATGCTGCGCCGGGTGGGCGCCGCGTCCGGGCTGCGCTGGTCGGCGCTGCGGTACTTCAACGTCGCCGGTGCCGGGGCCCCCGACCTCGGCGACACCAGCGTGACCAACCTCGTCCCGCTCGTGTTCACGGCGCTGAGCTCGGGCCGGCGTCCCCAGGTGTTCGGGGACGACTACTCGACCCGTGACGGCACCTGTGTCCGCGACTACATCCACGTCGCCGACCTGGCGGACGCGCACGTCGCCGCCGCGCAGCGGCTCGAGGCCGGCCCCTGCGGCGAGGTCTACAACGTGGGCCGTGGGGAGGGCGTCACGGTCAAGGAGGTGCTCGAGGTGGCCCGGTCCGTGACCGGCGAGGACTTCGCGTACGACGTGGCGCCACGCCGCGCCGGCGACCCCGCGGCCTGCTTCGCCGACGTGAGCAAGATCGACCACGAGCTCGGCTGGACGGCCGGCAGGGACCTCGAGGACATGGTCCGGACCGCCTGGCAGGCGTGGAACGCGCCGGTCGGCGCCGGGAAGGGGGAGCGGTGACCCGGGTGGCCGTCGACGTCATGCTCAAGCCGGAGATCCTCGACCCGCAGGGCCAGGCCGTGCTCGGCGCGCTCGGACGGCTGGGGTTCGAACGGGTGGCCGCCGTCCGGCAGGGCAAGCACTTCGACCTCGAGGTGGACGGGGACGCGGAGGTCGCCCTCGAGCAGGCCCGGCATCTCGCCGAGACCCTGCTGGCCAACCCGGTGATCGAGGAGTTCACCGTCTCCCTGGCAGACAACGGTAAGGGCTAAACCTCTTTCGGCGCCCAGTCTCGCTGGCCAGGGCCCGTTTAGTACCCCTCCTCCCTGTGAACACCTAGCAGTGAGACCGACGGGGAGGCAGGACACCCATGCAGCTGACGCTCAGCCTCGCGCTGCCGCGTGACGCCCTGAGCGTCCCCGTGGTGCGGGGAGTCCTGGCCGAGTCGATGGAGACCCTCGGCGTCCACCACGAGTGCGTGGACGACATCCGTGTGGCGATCTCCGAGGCGTGCACCAACGTGCTCGACCACGCCCGGGAGGGCGACGACTACGAGGTGATCGCCGCGATCGACGACGACACCTGCCGAATCGAGGTGGTCGACCGGGGCTACGGCTTCGACGGGGCGAAGGCGGGCGACGAGCTGGTCGCCGAGGACGCCGAGCGGGGTCGCGGCATCCGGCTGATGCGTGCCCTCGTGGACAACCTCTTGTTCGTGAACCGCCCCAAGGGCGGCACGGTCGTGTGCATGGAGAAGGAGCTGAAGTGGCGGGAGGGGGCGCCGTTGCCGCGGCTGCGCGACCTGTCCTCCGCGACCGGTGAGACCCCGCCTGCTCGGTAGGCTGGGCACGTCCCCGGCTGATCAGGAGCGCGCATGGCTGCCCGTGTGGGCGTTGTCACTTTCCCCGGCACCCTCGACGACCGGGACGCCCAGCGCGCCGTCCGCGTCGCCGGTGCCGAGCCCATCCCGCTCTGGCACGGGGACGCCGACCTCGCGGGGGTGGACGCGGTCGTCCTGCCCGGCGGGTTCTCGTACGGCGACTACCTGCGTGCCGGGGCGATCGCCCGCTTCAGCCCCGTCCTGGGCGTACTGGTTCCGGCCGCGCGCGCCGGCCTGCCCGTGCTGGGCATCTGCAACGGCTTCCAGGTGCTCTGCGAGGCGCACCTGCTGCCGGGCGCGCTGACCCGCAACGAGGGGCTGCACTTCGTCTGCCGCGCCCAGGCCCTCCGCATCGAGAACACGTCCACTCGCTGGACCAGCGCGTACGCCACGGGCGAGCAGGTCGTCATCCCGGTCAAGAACGGCGAGGGCCGGTACGTCGCTGACGCGGCGACCCGCCAGGCCCTGCGTGAGTCCGGCCGGGTCGTGGCCCGCTACGTCGGCGGCAACCCGAGCGGCGCGGTCGACGACATTGCCGGCATCACGAACGAGAGCGGCTCCGTGGTCGGGCTCATGCCGCACCCGGAGCACGCGGTCGACCCCCTCACCGGCCCGGGCACGGGCGGCCTCGGCTTCTTCACGTCCGTGCTCAAGACCATGGTGGGCGCGTGACCGCGGTCGTGCCGGCGGCGGTCGACACCGTGTCGAAGGCCGCGGCCACCCCCGGCACCGACCAGCCGTACGCCGACCTGGGCCTCACCGCCGACGAGTACGCCCGCATCCGGGACACGCTGGGCCGCCGCCCCACCGCGACCGAGCTCGCCATGTACGCGGTGATGTGGTCAGAGCACTGCTCCTACAAGTCGAGCAAGGTCCACCTGCGGCAGTTCGGCCAGAAGGCCCCCGCGAGCGACGCCCTGCTCGTCGGCATGGGCGAGAACGCCGGTGTGGTCGACGTCGGCGACGGGCTCGCCGTCACGTTCAAAGTCGAGTCGCACAACCACCCCTCGTTCGTCGAGCCGTACCAGGGGGCGGCGACCGGGGTCGGCGGCATCGTGCGCGACATCCTCACCATGGGCGCCCGCCCCGTCGCGGTGATGGACCCCCTGCGGTTCGGCCCCGCCGCCGCGCCCGACACCCGCCGCGTCCTGCCCGGCGTGGTGGCGGGCATCGGCGGCTACGGCAACTGCCTCGGCCTGCCCAACGTCGGGGGCGAGGTGGTCTTCGACCCGTCGTACGCGGGCAACCCGCTCGTCAACGCCCTGTGCGTGGGCGTGATGCGGCACGAGCAGATCCAGCGTTCGGCGGCCACCGGGGAGGGCAACGTCGTCGTGCTGCTCGGTGCGCAGACCGGGCGCGACGGCATCGGCGGCGTCAGCGTGCTGGCGTCCGCGACGTTCGACGAGAGCGGGCCGCCGGCGAAGCGTCCCTCCGTGCAGGTCGGTGACCCGTTCACCGAGAAGACGCTGATCGAGTGCTGCCTCGAGATGTACGACGCCGGGCTCGTCGTCGGCATCCAGGATCTCGGCGGCGCCGGACTCACGTGCGCGACGTCCGAGACGGCTGCGACGGGCGACGGGGGCATGCGCGTCCACCTCGAGCGGGTGCCGCTGCGCGAGCCGTCCATGGAGCCGCACGAGGTGCTCGTCTCGGAGTCCCAGGAGCGGATGCTGGCGATCGTCGAGCCCGCGCGGCTGAGCGACGTCCTCGCGCTCGCGGCGAAGTGGGGCGTGCTCGCGACTGCGATCGGTGAGGTGACCGGCACCGGGCAGCTCGTGGTGACGTGGCACGGCGAGACCGTGTGCGACGTGCCACCGGCCTCGCTCGCGGACGAGGGCCCGGTGTACGAGCGGCCGTTCGCCCGCCCGACGGACCAGGACACCCTGCAGGCCGACGCGCCGACTCCGGCGCGGCTGGCCCGCCCCGCCGACGGCGCGGCGCTGCGGGACACGTTCCTCGCGATGGTCGCCTCGCCGAACCTGTGCTCGCGGTCCTGGGTCACCGACCAGTACGACAGGTACGTGCAGGGGAACACCGTCCTGGCCCAGCCCGAGGACGCCGGGGTGGTCCGCCTCGACGAGGGGACCGGGCGTGGCGTTGCCCTGGCGACGGACGGCAACGGCCGGTACGCCCGGCTCGACCCGTACGCGGGGGCGCAGCACGCGCTCGCCGAGGCGTACCGCAACGTCGCCGCCACCGGCGCCACCCCGCTGGCCGTGACCAACTGCCTCAACTTCGGCTCCCCCGAGGACCCGGGCGTGATGTGGCAGTTCGCCGAGGCGACCCGCGGCCTGGCGGACGCGTGCGCGGCGCTCGGCGTCCCGGTCACCGGCGGCAACGTCTCCTTCTACAACCAGACCGGCGGCGCCGCGATCCTGCCGACGCCGGTGGTCGGAGTGCTCGGCGTGCTCGACGACGTGACGCGCCGGACGCCGATGGCTTTCGCCGTCGAGGGAGACCTCGTCCTGCTGCTCGGCGCGACCGACGACGAGCTGGGCGGCTCGGAGTGGGCGCACGTGGCGCACGGGCACCTCGGTGGGCCGCCGCCGCGGGTGCGCCTCGACGCCGAGCGTCAGCTGGCCGAGATCCTCGTCGCAGGCTCGCGGGACGGCATGCTCACGTCTGCCCACGACCTCTCCGACGGTGGGCTCGCCCAGGCGCTGACCGAGTGCTGCCTGCGTGGCGGGATGGGGGCGCGTGTCGTGCTGCCGGACGGGCTCGACCCGTTCGTCGCGCTGTTCTCCGAGTCGGCCGCGCGCGCGCTGGTGAGCGTCCCGCGGTCCGAGGAGCTGCGCTTCACCGAGATGTGCGAGGCCCGGCGGTTCCCGGTCGCCCGCCTCGGGGTCGTGCTCGGCGAGGTGCTCGAGGTGCAGAGCCAGTTCACCGTGGCCCTGGACGAGCTCCGCACCGCGTCCGAGGGCACGCTGCCGCGTCTCTTCGGCTGACCCACCCGTGCTCGTGAGGGCGGACAGGGCGAGATGTGCCCTCAGCCCTCACGATCACGGGAGGTGCCGAGGTCGAGCGCCCGCAGCGCCAGCCAGAGCTGCACCCGTCCCGTGGTGGAGGCCAGCGAGCGCCCGGTGAGGCGCTCCACCTGGTTCAGCCGGTACCGCACGGTGTTGCGGTGCACGTACAGCTGGGCGCTCACGTCCGCGACCGAGCAGTCCGCCTCGAGGTACGCCTGCAGGGTCTGGACGAGGGCACCGTCGTGCGCGGCGTCGAAGTCGAGCAACGGCTGCAGCGCGGTGCGGCCGAGGTCGTCCAGCGGGAGGTCCTGGTTGGACAGCAGTAGCCGGGTGAGGTCGAGCGGCTCGCGCTCGTGCACCCCCGGGCCCTTGGTCAGCGCGTCCCGCGCCTCGAAGTACGACCACCGCAGCCCGTTCACCCCGGCGTGCTGACCCCCGATGCCGACCCGGACGCCGTCCCCGAGGTGCCGCAGGTACGCGGCCACTGTGTGCGCCACGTCGTGCACGGGCAGGTCGGCGTCCACCACTGCGACGAGAGCGCCCCCGACCAGGCCCGTGACGAGCGGCTCGAGCCCGTCCTCGGTGAGCGGGTGGATGCTCCACGGCAGGTCGCGCAGCCGTCGTGGGTCGCAGTCCACGGTGGCGAGGAGCACGGTATGGGGGGCGGTCGGGTCGACGCCGAAGCCGGCGAGGCGCCGCTCGGCCTCGGTCGGCGTGATGACCGAGCGCACGAGGTCCTCGAGCACCTGCCCGGCCAGCTCCCGGCGGCCGGCCAGCACCGCGTGCCTGCGGGCCAGCTCGAGACCCACCAGGGTGGTGGCGTACGGGAGGACGTCCGCCTCGTGCCGGGGGGTGCGGGCGCACAGGTAGGCGACCGTGATGCCGTCCGACACGACGGGCTGGACGGACAGGTACTCGAGCGCCCCACGGCCCGTGTCCTGCCCGGCCATGAGCACCTGCTCGACCGGCCAGGCCGCGTTCGCCGGGTCGGACGCGAGGATGCTGCCGTGGCTGTCGATCACGCTGACCGGGGAGCCGAGCCGGTGGCCGAGCGTCGCCACCAGTGCGTCGAGCCCGCGCCCGCTCAGCAGGGAGCGGCTCAGCTCGTGGTGCGCCTCCAGCAGCTCGGCGAAGCGCCCGTAGTGCCCGGCGTAGATGCGGTCGGCGACGTACCGGTTCACCGCGAGGAACGGCGTCTCGTACGGGACCTCGAGCACGGGCAGACCGCACCGAAGGGCCGCGAGCAGCACCCCCTCGGGAACGCGTCGGTGGCTCAGCCCGGTGCCGAAGCCCAGCCCCGCAGGAACCCGCTCGGCGACCCGCTGGACGAACTGCTCCTGGGCGGCGGCCGTCCGCAGCCGCAGACCCGTGGTGAGGACGAGCTCGCCGCCGTCCAGCCAGGGGCGGGGGTCGGCCAGCTCGGTGATCGACACCCACCGGACGGGCCGCGACAACATGTCCTCGTCGCCCCCGGCGAGGGAGAGGCGCAGGTCGGGGACCTCGAGCAGCGCCCTCAGAGGGACCTCCACCGCACCACCGTACTGCTGCACAGAGATCTTGCGCCTGGTTGTGCACCCGCACATCGACCGCGCCCAGGCCCGGGCTCTACCGTTCACGACCTCTGACGACGGCACCGGAGCGTCATGAGTCGGTCACAGACGGTTTATCCGGATGTGCCGGTGCTTCGGGCACCGTGGCCGCTTTGTGGGCCCGGCGAGGCAGGCGGCGAGGCAGGCGGCGAGGCAGGCAAGGCGGCGGCGGGCCGGGCTGGGGCGCAGCAGCGAGGCAACTGCGGGGGAACAGCGGGGCGACGCGAGGACGAGGGGGGCACGGATGAACCAGGTGCGGGTGAGGATCGGGGGCGCGCTGCGGTCCGCTGACGCCTGGGACGACGTCACGAACCCGTACGACGGCAGCCTCGTCGCCCGTGTGCCCGTCTGCGGCAAGGAGGAGGTCGAGGACGCCTGCCAGGCGGCTGCCGATGCGCTGCGCCGGGCCGAGTTCGGCCAGCACGAGCGGGCCGCCGTCCTCGATCGGGCAGCGGCCCTGCTGGACGGGCGACGGGAGGAGTTCGCCCGCACCATCACGCTCGAGGCCGGCAAGCCGATCCGGGACGCACGCGGGGAGGTGGCCCGGTGCCTGGACACGCTGCGCTTCTCGGCGGCGGAGGCGCGGCGGCTGTCCGGCGAGGTGGTGCCGATGGAGGCGAGCGCCGCGGGCGCCGGGCGGATCGGGCTCGCCCTGCGTGTCCCGGTGGGCGTCGTGGCGGCGATCACCCCGTTCAACTTCCCGCTCAACCTGGTCGCCCACAAGCTCGCCCCGGCAGTCGCTGCCGGCTGCCCGGTCGTGCTCAAGCCCGCCGAGGACACCCCGCTCTCCGCGATCCGGCTCGTCGACCTGCTGGTCGAGGCCGGGCTTCCCGCGGACTGGATCTCCGTGGTCACCGGGACGGGCCCGGACGTGGGGCAGCCGCTGGTGCAGCACCACGTGCCCCGGCTCGTCTCGTTCACGGGCAGCCTGCCGGTCGGGCGCGCCATCGGGCGAGAGGCTTCCGACAAGCGCGTCGCCCTCGAGCTGGGCTCGAACGCGCCCGTCATCGTGCAGCCGGACGCGGACCTGTCCGACGTGGCCCACCGGCTGCGGACGGCCGGGTACTCCTTCGCCGGCCAGTCGTGCATCTCCACGCAGCGGGTGCTCGTCCACCGCGACGTCAAGGACGACCTCACCGCGCGGCTCGCTGCCGAGGTGGCTGCGCTCGTCGTCGGGGACCCGTTCGACGACGCCACTGAGGTGGGCCCGATGATCCGGCCCCGGGAGATCGAGCGGGTGTGCCGCTGGCTGGACGAGGCCGTGTCCGGAGGCGGGCGCGTGCTCACCGGCGGTGACGTGCGCGGCGGTCTGCTGATGCCGACCCTGGTGGACGAGCCACCGCCCGGCTCCGACCTGGTCCGGCGGGAGGTGTTCGGCCCGGTCCTCACCGTCACCGCGTACGACACGTTCGACGACGCGGTGGCTCTGGCCAACGACAGCGACTTCGGACTGCACGTCGGCGTGTTCACCCGGGACATCGGGCTGGCCCTCCAGGCGATCCGCCGGCTCGACTACGGCGGCGTGCTCGTCAACGAGGTGCCGACGTTCCGGGCGGACCAGCAGCCGTACGGGGGGACCCGCGACTCAGGCAACACCCGGGAGGGTCCGGCGTACGCGGTGGCCGAGATGACCGACCTGCGCTTCGCGCTCATCTCGGCCTAGCGGAGCCGCCACGACAAGGAGACCCCGACCCAGCAGACCACCTGCGACGAGGAGGCAGCACGTGGACACCGGAGAGCTCGCGCCGGACAGCACGACGCCGGCGGCGCCGAGCACGGCCGGGTCGGACGGCGAGGCCGTCCGGCTGGTCGGGCTGCGCAAGGAGTTCGGCCCGGTGACTGCGGTGGACGGGATCGACCTCACCATCCGTGACGGGGAGTTCTTCGCGATGCTCGGCCCGTCCGGGTCGGGCAAGACGACGGTGCTGCGCATGATCGCCGGGTTCGAGACGCCGACGGACGGGGCGATCCTGCTCGGGGGGCGGGACGTGGGGCGGCTGGCACCGTTCCAGCGGGACGTCAACACGGTCTTCCAGGACTACGCGCTGTTCCCGCACATGAGCGTCGAGCAGAACATCGCGTACGGGCTCATGGTGAAGCGGGTGCCGAGGGCCGAGCGCCGCCGCCGTGTCGCGGAGGCGCTCGAGTCCGTCCGGCTGCCCGAGTTCGGGAAGCGCAAGCCCACCCAGCTCTCCGGCGGCCAGCGGCAGCGGGTGGCCCTCGCCCGGGCGCTGGTCAACCGTCCGAGGGTGCTGCTGCTCGACGAACCGCTGGGCGCCCTCGACCTCAAGCTGCGGGAGGAGATGCAGGCCGAGCTGAAGGCGATCCAGCGCATGGTCGGCATCACGTTCCTGTTCGTGACCCACGACCAGGACGAGGCGCTGACCATGAGTGACCGCATCGCCGTGTTCGACAAGGGGCACGTCGAACAGGTCGGCACGCCCGCCGATGTGTACGAGCGTCCGGCGACCGCCTTCGTCGCCGGTTTCGTCGGGACCTCGAACCTCATCCGGGACGAGGCGGCACGGCGGATCCTCGACCGGGACGGCGTCTACAGCGTCCGCCCGGAGAAGATCCGGATCACCAGGGACCTCGACTCCGCCCCCGGGGGGCGGCACCGCTTCGCGGACGGGACGGTGCACGAGGTCGTGTACGCCGGGGCGGCGACGAGGTTCCTCGTGGACCTCGACGCCGGGGGTCGCCTCATCGCTGTGCAGCAGAACCAGCAGAGCTCGTCGATGGACGTCATGGCGTTCCGGGAAGCCCGGGTGCGCCTGGTGTGGGACGACGAGCACACGTACCGCGTCAGTGGCGACCCTGCACCGCGCCGGGTCGAGCGCGGCGGATGAGAAGGACGGGATGGCCATGCAGGTGAGACCGCACAGGGGACAGTGGTGGGTCGCGGCGGGCGCGGCGATGCTCCTTGTCGTCGCCGGCTGTGGCGGCGACGACGGGGGTGACGAGGGCGGCGCGTCGGGCGGTGCGCAGGGCTTCGAGGTTCCAGACGTCCCGATGAAGCAGTCGGTGGGCAAGGGCGAGGGAGAGCTGAACGTCGTCGCCTGGGCCGGCTACGTCGAGGACGGCTCGACCGACCCGAGCGCCGACTGGGTGACGCCGTTCGAGAAGGAGACCGGCTGCCAGGTCAACGTCCGCGTGGGTGCCACGTCGGACGAGATGTTCCAGCTCATGAAGACCGGCGAGTACGACGTGGTCTCCGCGTCCGGTGACGCGTCACTGCGGCTCATCGCGGGTGGCTACGTGCAGCCCGTGAACCTCGACCTGGTGCCGAACTACAAGGACATCTTCCCCGCGCTGAAGATGCAGCCCTGGAACTCCGTCGACGGCAAGCCGTACGGCATCCCGCACGGTCGCGGGGCGAACCTGCTTGCCTGGCGCACCGACGAGGTGAAGCCCGCCCCGACGTCCTGGGACGTCGTCTTCGACGACGCGTCGCAGTACAAGGGCAAGGTCACGGCGTACGACAACGCGATCTACATCGCCGACGCGGCGCTCTACCTCATGAAGCACAAGCCCTCACTCGGCATCGAGAACCCGTACGCGCTCGACCAGAAGCAGTTCAACGCGGCTGTCGACCTGCTCAAGGAGCAGAACGCCAATGTCGGGGAGTACTGGTCGGACGCGCTGAAGGAGATCGCGTCCTTCAAGAGTGGGGACACCGTGGTCGGGACGACCTGGCAGTACCAGGTCAACTCCCTCGCCGCGGAGAAGGCGCCCGTGGAGGCGACGCTGCCCGACGAGGGCTCCACCGGGTGGTCGGACACCTGGGAGGTCGCGGCCGATGCGCAGAACCCGAACTGCGCGTACAAGTGGCTCGACCACGTCGTCTCGCCCGAGGTGAACGCGCAGATCGCTGAGTGGTTCGGTGAGGCGCCGGCGAACCAGAAGTCGTGCGAGCTCACGGCCGACCCGGAGCACTGCGCGACGTTCCACGCCACCGACGAGGCGTACTTCGACAAGGTCTGGTACTGGACGACCCCCATCGCGCAGTGCCTCGACGGACGCGAGAACGTCGAGTGCGTCGACTACGCGGACTGGGTCCAGGCATGGACGGAGATCAAGGGCTGACGCCCTGCCGGGACGGGAAGGAGGCTGCGGGCAGCGGCCGGCACGTGCGACGTGGCCGGCCACCACCCCGCGATGGGTGATGACGACGATGACGACGACGGGCCCGCCCCCGGGTCCTGACGACGGGCCGGGCGGCCCTCCCCCCTCGGGAGCCGTCTCGGAGCCCTCGTGGGGGCGACGGCTCTCGGCGGCGCTGCGCCGCCACCCGCGGACACAGCTCTCGCTGTTGCTGTCCGCACCCCTGCTCTGGCTGGTCGTCGCCTACCTCGGGTCGCTCTCGGTGCTGTTCCTCTCGGCCTTCTGGTCGGTGGACACGTTCACGGGCGACGTGGTCTACGAGTTCACGCTGGACAACTTCTCCAGCCTCTTCGAGAGCGAGGTGTACCGCGCGGTCACGATGCGCAGCATCGGCGTGGCCGCGTTGGTGACGGTCATCGATACGGTCATCGCGTTTCCCGTCGCCTTCTACATGGCGAAGGTGGCCACCCCGCGGGTGCAGCGCCTGCTCGTCATCGCCATCCTCACGCCGCTGTGGGCGAGCTACCTCGTCAAGGCGTACGCCTGGCGGGTCATGCTCTCCGGGGACGGGCCGCTGAACTGGGCCCTCGGCCCGTTCGGGCTCGACGGGCCGGGGTACGGCTTCACCGCGACCGTGCTCACGCTCTCGTACCTCTGGCTGCCGTTCATGATCCTGCCGATCTTCGCCGGGCTGGAGCGCGTGCCGAACTCCCTGCTGGACGCGTCCGGCGACCTCGGCGCGCGGGCGGGTCGCACGTTCCGCTCCGTCGTCCTGCCGATGACCCTGCCCGCGGTCGCCGCCGGCTCCATCTTCACGTTCTCGCTCTCGCTCGGGGACTACATCGCGGTGCAGATCGTCGGCGGCAGCACCCAGCTGCTCGGCAACGTCGTGTACGCGAACATCGGCTCGGCCAACAACCTGCCGTTCGCGGCGGCGCTGGCGACGATCCCGGTGGCGATCATGATGATGTACCTGCTGGCCGTCCGCCGTACCGGCGCGCTCGAGCAGATCTAGGGGGCGACGTGAACCTCTCGAGAAGGGCGCTGTTCGCCCTCCGCGCCGTGCTCGTCCTCGGGCTCGGCGTCATCTACGTCCCGCTTGCCGTCGTCCTCGTCAACTCGTTCTCCTCGGACCGCTCGTTCGGATGGCCCCCCAGCGGGCTCACCACCCAGTGGTGGAGCCGGGCGTTCGACAACCCGAGCCTGCGCGACGCCCTCGCCACGAGCGTCAAGGCGGGTCTCGGGGCAACCGCGCTGGCGCTGGCCCTGGGGTCGCTTGCCGCGTTCGCCGTGAGCCGCTACCGCTTCTTCGGCCGGGAGACGATCTCGCTGCTCGTCATCCTGCCGATCGCGCTGCCGGGCATCGTCACCGGCATCGCCATCAGCCAGGCGTTCACCACGGTTCTCGACCCGATCGGCCTTGGCCTCGGCCTGTTCAGCGTGATCGTCGGCCACGCGACGTTCTGCATCGTCGTCGTCTACAACAACGTCGTCGCGCGGCTGCGGCGTACGTCGGGCAACTTCGCGGAGGCGTCGATGGACCTGGGCGCCGACGCCCTGCAGACGTTCCGGTACGTGACGTTCCCGCTCATACGCTCGGCCCTTCTCGCCGGGGGGCTGCTCGCGTTCGCGCTGTCCTTCGACGAGATCATCGTCACCACCTTCACCGCCGGCGCCGGGGTGCAGACGCTGCCGATCTGGATCTTCAGCAACCTCTTCCGACCCAACCAGGCCCCCGTCGTCAACGTGGTGGCCGCGCTCGTGATCATCCTGTCGGTGCTCCCGATCTACCTGGCCCAGCGACTCGCTGGTGACCACGCCAGCGGAGGGGGCAGGCTGTGACCCCGGGGACAACCGCATGTCGGGGGACAACCGCACGTCGGGGGACAACCGCACGTCCGTACCCGTGGGAGGGAACGCATGACTGAGAAGCGCGCGCTGCGCAACTTCATCGACGGCCGGTTCGAGGACGCGGCAGACGGCCGGACGTCCGACCTGGTCAACCCGGCCACGGGAGAGGTGTTCGCGACCGCGCCGGTGTCCGGCGAGGCGGACGTGGACAAGGCCTTCGTGGCGGCGTCCCGGGCGTTCGAGGGCTGGCGGGACGCGACGCCCGCCGACCGGAGCCTCGCGATGTTCCGCATCGCCGACGCGCTCGAGGCGAAGGCCGACGAGCTGGTGAGGGCGGAGAGCGAGAACACGGGCAAGCCGCTCGCACTCACCATGTCGGAGGAGATCCCGATGATGGTGGACCAGGTGCGGTTCTTCGCCACCGCGGCCCGGCACCTCGAGGGCAGGTCGGCCGGGGAGTACATGGCCGGCTTCACCTCGTACGTCCGCCGCGAGCCGATCGGGGTCTGTGCCCAGGTCACGCCGTGGAACTACCCGATGATGATGGCGGTCTGGAAGTGGGCGCCGGCCATCGCCGCAGGCAACGCGGTCGTGCTCAAGCCGTCCGACACGACGCCCGTGACGACCGTGATGATGGCCGAGATCCTGGCCGAGCACCTGCCCGACGGCGTGTTCAACGTGGTCTGCGGTGACCGGGACACCGGCCGCGCGCTGGTGAGCCACCCGACGCCCGCGATGGCGTCCATCACGGGGTCGGTCCGCGCAGGCATGGAGGTCGCGGGCGAGGCCGCGAAGGACCTCAAGCGCGTCCACCTGGAGCTGGGTGGCAAGGCCCCGGTCGTCGTGTTCGACGACGCCGACGTCGAGGCGGCGTCCGCGGCCATCGCCGAGGCGGGCTACTTCAACGCCGGCCAGGACTGCACCGCCGCCACCCGGGTGCTCGCGGGCCCGGGCGTGCACGACGACTTCGTCGCGGCGCTCACCGAGCAGGCACGCGGCGCCAAGACGGGCATGCCGGACGACGAGGACGTACTCTTCGGCCCGGTCAACAACCCGACCCAGCTCGACCGGGTGTCCGGGTTCGTCGACCGCCTCCCGTCGCACGCGAACCTGTCCGCGGGCGGGCACCGAGTCGGGGACCGCGGGTACTTCTACGAGCCGACCGTGGTCGCGGGGCTACGCCAGGACGACGAGATCATCCAGCAGGAGGTCTTCGGCCCCGTCATCACCGTCCAGCAGTTCTCCGACGAGGACGAGGCCGCCCGCTGGGCCAACGGGGTCGAGTACGGGCTGGCGTCGTCGGTGTGGACGAAGGACCATGGCCGGGCGATGCGGATGAGCAGGCGGCTCGACTTCGGCTGTGTGTGGGTCAACTGCCACATCCCCCTCGTCGCCGAGATGCCGCACGGTGGCTTCAAGCACTCGGGGTACGGCAAGGACCTGTCGGCCTACGGCTTCGAGGACTACACCCGGGTCAAGCACGTCATGCACGCGCTGGACTCCTGACACGCGCGCCGCGCTGGAGGTTGCCCCATGCCCTCTACTACCGAGCCCCCCGCCACCGACGTCACCCGTACCGGCGGACCGTCCCTGCCGCAGGAACGCCGCCTCGTCACCGAGATCCCCGGTCCGCGGTCCCAGGAGATGCAGGCGCGGCGTGCGGGCGCCGTCGCCCGCGGTGTCAGCTCCGTCCTGCCCGTGTACGTCCAGAGCGCCGGCGGCGGTGTCGTCGTCGACGTGGACGGCAACTCGCTCATCGACTTCGGGTCGGGCATCGCCGTCGTCAACGTGGGCAACGCCGCGCCCGCGGTCGTCGAGGCCGTGCAGCAGCAGGTCGCGGCGTTCACCCACACCTGCTTCATGGTCGCGCCGTACGAGGGGTACGTCGCGGTCTGCGAACAGCTCAGCCGGCTGACGCCCGGCAGGTTCGAGAAGCGCTCGGCCCTGTTCAACTCCGGTGCCGAGGCGGTGGAGAACGCGGTGAAGATCGCCCGGGCGTACACCGGGCGGCGCGCCGTGGTGGCGTTCGACCACGCCTACCACGGCCGGACGAACCTCACGATGGCGCTGACGGCCAAGGACATGCCGTACAAGCACTCGTTCGGGCCGTTCGCCTCCGAGGTCTATCGCGCGCCCATGGCGTACCCGTTCCGGTGGCCGACCGGGCCGGACAACTGCGGGCCCGAGGCGGTCGCGCAGGCCATCGACCTCATCACGAGCCAGGTCGGCGCCGACCAGACGGCGGCCGTCGTCATCGAGCCGATCCAGGGTGAGGGCGGCTTCGTCGTGCCTGGGCCGGGGTTCCTCGCCGCCCTGTCGCGGTTCTGCAGCGACAACGGCATCGTGTTCGTCGCGGACGAGATCCAGAGCGGGTTCTGCCGCACGGGCGCGTGGTTCGCCTCCGAGCACGAGGACGTCGTGCCCGACCTCGTGACCACCGCGAAGGGCATCGCCGGCGGCATGCCGCTCGCCGCGGTCACCGGGCGTGCCGAGATCATGGACTCCGTCCACGTCTCCGGGCTCGGCGGCACGTACGGGGGCAACCCGGTGGCGTGCGCGGCGGCGCTGGCCGCGATCCGCACGATGGAGACCGACGACCTGGCCGCACGCGCCCGGGCCATCGGCGAGATCCTGCGACCCCGGCTGGAGCAGCTCGCCGAGAAGTACCCGGCGATCGGCGACGTCCGCGGGCGCGGGGCCATGCAGGCGATCGAGCTGGTCAAGCCGGGGACGAAGGACCCGGACGCCGCGCTCACCGCAGCCGTGGCCAAGGCCTGCCACGCCCGCGGCCTGCTCGCCCTGACCTGCGGGACGTACGGCAACGTGATCCGCTTCCTGCCCCCGCTCGTCATCGGTGACGACCTGCTGCACGAGGGGCTCGACGTGCTCGAGGAGGCGTTCGCGACCGCGTAAGTCCAGCGGCGGACTCTGCCACCGGGGGTGCGCATGGAGGCTGCGCCGCTCAGGCGTATCCGTGCGGTCTGGGTCCTGTACGGGGTCGTGCTCGTGGCGACGCTGCTCACGTACGGCCGGCTGGCGCCGGAGGAGACGTACCACGTCAGCCGGTCCGGCATCGAGGGCGCGCTCAGCCGTGCGGTCACGTACCTCAGCTACCCGGTCGCGCTCGCCGCGCTGGCGCTGGTGTGGCTGCGGTGCCGGGGGGTTCTCGCCTGGTGCGTGGGCGCGGCCTGCGCGGTGGTCGCCGTCCCTGGCGTGGTGTCCCCGGACGACCTGGACGCCCAGCCGGTCAACCTCGTCCCTGCCCTGGCCGTCCTGGTCGCGGTGGTGCTCACGTGGCGCGACGGGCGTGCGGACGCGCGCGTGGCTGCGCTCCCGCTCGGCCCCGTCCGGGTGGGGCTGATGGTCGTGCTCGCCCTGTGGTCGGTGCCGTGGGTGTGTGCCGCGCTGGGGTTCCACGCCGGGGACGTCCCGCTGCTCGATGAGGTGGTCCGGTCGTCCGAGCCGACGCCGGGGGAGCCCGGGCTGGCCTCCGTCCACCTCGGCCTGCACGAGGGCCTGTTCGGTGCGCAGCTCGCGGTGACGGCGCTCGTGCTCACCACCCTGCGGCCGCTGCCACGCGGGCTGTCGCCGTACCTCGCGCTGATGCTCTGCTACGGGATCGCCGTCAGCCTCGCGGACGGGTGGAACGAGCAGGTCGTCAAGCGCGGCTGGAGTGACGTGCAGATGCCGGACGTGCTGGAGCCCGCGCTCACGCTCGACTGGCTCGGAGTCCTGGCCGCCTCTGCTCTCGTCCACCTGGGGTGGTTCCGGCGTGAGGCGCGGCGAACGCCGCCTCGTTCGGACGCGGTGAGTCCCTGACGGCTGTGGCCGCTGACGGCGTCGCCGTCAGGCGAGCGCCCGGCCGTCGCCGAAGTTGCGCTCGACCGCGACGCGGGCCTCCAGGCCGAGCAGCGTGCGCTTGCGGTCGAGCCCGCCGCCGTACCCGACGAGGCGTCCCCCCGCCCCGATGACCCGGTGGCACGGGATCACGACCGGCAGCGGGTTCTGCCCGTTGGCCGCACCGACCGCGCGTGCGGCCGTGGGCGCGCCGACGTGCGTCGCGAGCTCCCCGTACGACCAGGTCTCGCCGTACGGGATCTCGGTCAGCGCCTGCCACACGCGGCGCTGGAACGTCGATCCCCGCGGAGCGAGCGGCAGGTCGAACGCCGTCAGCGTGCCCGCGAAGTACGCGTCCAGCTGGGCGTGCGCGTCAGCGAGCACGCCGCCGTCGCCGTCGTCCCGGGTCATCGTCGAGGGGTCGGGCCCGTCGTCCCACGGGAGCATGCTGATGTGGGTGAGCGCGGCGCCGTCCGCGACGAGCAGCAGGTCGCCGATCGGGCTGGGCGCGATCGTGTACAGGTCGGTCATGCCGCCACCTCCTGGTCGGCGAGGCTCGTCCACAGGTGCTGGGCCGCGTAGCCGCGGAAGGGCCGCCACCGCTCGGCGAGACGTTCGAGTGCGCGGGTGTCGTACGCGTGACCCAGGCGTCCGGCGGCCTGGCGCAGGCCGAGGTCTGCCGCGGGGAACGCGTCCGGGTCGCCCAGCCCGCGGAGCAGGACGTACGAGGCCGTCCACGCGCCGACCGAGGGAAGCGCGAGCAGCGACTGCTCGGCCTCGCGGCGGTCCACCCCCGGGTCGAGGACGAGGTCGCCGGCAGCGAGTGCCGCACACAGTGTGCGCAGCGCGTCCGCGCGGCGCCGCGGCATCGGCAGGTCCGTGTCCGCGGCACCGGCCAGCGCCTCGGGGGCCAGGAACGTCCGTGTCACGCCGTCGACCGGGTGGTGCAGTGGCTCGCCGTACCGCAACGCGAGCCGCCCGGCCACCGTACGGGCTGCGGCGACCGAGACCTGCTGGCCCAGGACGGCGCGTACGGCGGTCTCGGACGGGTCGACCGAGCCGGGCAGGCGAAGCCCGGGACGCAGCCGGACCAGCGGCCCGAGCGTCGCGTCCGCGTCCAGGGCATCGACGATGCCGAGCGGGTCCGCGTCCAGGTCGAGCAGGCGCCGGCAGCGTGACGTCGCGGTGCCCAGGTCGCGCAGGTCGTCCAGGCGCAGCACACAGCGGACGTACCCCTCGGCGGGTGTGAGTGTGACGACGCCCTGGCCGTGCGGCAGTCGCAGCGCGCGCGTGTAGGACGTCTCGTCCACCTGCTCGACGCCCGGCACGGCCCTTGCGGTGAGGAAGTCGAGCAGCGGCCCGACCTCGAGCGGTTCCCGGTACGGAAGACGCAGCACGACGGCGCCCGCCTCCGGCCGCAGCCCTCGCCCGCGCCGCCGTCGCAGGTCGCCCGGCGTGGTCGCGAACACCGCCCGCACGGTGTCGTTGAACTGCCGCACGCTGCCGAACCCGGCCGCGAACGCCACGTCCGCCGCGGTCAGGCCGGTCGTCTCGAGCAGCACGCGGGCGGTCTGGGCCCGCTGCGCCCGCGCGAGCGTGATCGGGCCTGCGCCGACCTCGGCGACGAGCAGGCGGTGCAGGTGGCGTGCGCTGTAGCCGAGGCGGCGGGCCAGCCCGTCCACGCCGTCCCGGTCGACCACGCCGTCGCGCACCAGCCGCATCGCCCGCCCGACGACGTCGGCCCGGACGTCCCACTCGGGCGAGCCCGGGCTCGCGTCCGGCCGGCACCGGCGGCACGCACGGAACCCCGCGACCTGGGCCGCGGCCGCGGTCGGGTACACGCGGACGTTCTCCCGCTTCGGCATGACCGCGGGGCAGGACGGCCGGCAGTAGATGCCGGTGGACGTCACGGCCAGCGAGAACCAGCCGTCGAACCGGGCGTCCCGGCTGGCGGCGGCCCGGTAGCACGTGTCGAGGTCGAGATGCACGGGTCGAGCCTGGCATGGACCACCGACAGCTTTCTGGCGGGAATCGGACACGACGGTCGGCCTGTCCCGTCGGCGCTGGACCGTCGGCTCGTCCCGTCAGGCTGTCGCGTCGGTGCTGCCCTCTAGCCTGGCGCGGTGCCGCCCCGCCGCCGTGTCGACCCCGCCGAGGGCCGGGCCGCACTGGATCGAGTTCTGGCCACCGTCGACGCCGGGCCCGAGCCGGAGCGTACGGACCTGCGCGCGGCGGTCCGCTTCCTGCTCGAGGAGCTGGCAGCGCGCAGCCCGGGCCGCAGCCTCGAGGTACGCGTCCCGCCGTACGCCGCCGTGCAGTGCGTCGAGGGCCCACGCCACACTCGCGGTACGCCGCCGGGGGTGGTCGAGACCGACCCGGTCACGTGGATCATGCTCGCGACCGGCCGGACGGCCTGGGCCGACGCCGTGGCTGGCGGACGCGTCCACGCGAGCGGCGAGCGGGCTGACCTGTCCGCACACCTGCCGGTGACCTGACCCACGGCCCCTGCGCGTCCCTGCCGGGAGCCGCGGAGGGCGCGTGGCTCAGCGCCTGCTCATGGCCGTCCCACGACGTAGTCGTCCGTCCAGATCTCCTGCGTGCGCACGGTGTCACCGGGCTTGGTCGCCGCCCAGATCCGGTGGTCGCCCGCGTAGATGCCGACGTGGTAGATCTCGCCGTCCTCGGTACGGGTGAAGACGAGGTCCCCGACCTGGACGTCCGCGCGAGGCACGTGCCGCACGGCCTCGTACTGGGCCGCGGACGTGCGCGGCAGCTCGCGGCCCGTCTGGGCGAACACGTGCCGCGTGAAGCCGGAGCAGTCGTACGCGTCGGGCCCGTCCGCGCCCCACTCGTACGGCTTGCCGTGCTCGCGCGAGGCCAGGCGGATGACGGACGCACCGTCAGCGCTCCTGTCCCGTCGAGAGGCGCGGCTCGTGGTCTGGTCTCGCTCGGCCGTGGCGTGCCCGGCCTCGTCCTGCGTGGCCTTGTCCCGCGCGAGCGGAGCGCTGGCGCTCGTGTCGTGCCCGGCGTCGTGGTCGCCGGACGTGCTCCCCTCGGAGTGGGCCGCAGCCACAGGTACGGAGATGAGGATGCCCGCGCTCATGCCGACCGCCGCGGCGCGCCGGACCGGTCGGGGCAGGCGCTTCGCGCCGCGCGGCGGGTGGGTCTGGGCACGTGGCGCATGGGTCGCCCGTGGTGCGGTGGGGCTGTGGCGGGTCATGGGATTCCTCCCCGACACCGCCGAGCCGTCGTCGCGGCTCGGTCCTGCCCGGTTCGCGTACGCCCCCGAGTGGTGGCCGGGGCAGGAGAGGCGTCCGGCCTGGGCGCGTCGAGGCCCCCACGGATACCCGGGAGAGGCCCGGGCCTGCGGATGATCTCGGCAGTCGCCCGGTGGTCCTCATCACACAACCGTTCACTTATAGAGGTGTGCGCAGGCCGTCGCTCACAGGGACGGCGGGGCCGCCTGCCCTACGTGCGGGCGGCCCACGGTGTGCGCGCTCGTCCAGATCTCCTGGGTGCGTACGGTGTCCCCCGGCTTGGTGGCCGCCCAGATCTTGCCCTGACCCGCGTAGATGCCGACGTGGTAGACGAACCCGTTGGCGTCGTAGAAGAAGATCAGGTCGCCGCGCTGCTTCGCCGCGTTCGATACCTGCGGCGTGGCCAGGTACTGCAGGTGGGCCGTGCGCGGCAGCCGCACCCCGACCCGCTTGTACACGTACTGGGTGAAGCCGGAGCAGTCGAACGCGTTGGGCCCCTCGGCGCCCCACCTGTAGGGCTTGCCCTTGTGCCGCGAGGCCTCGAGCACGGCGACCTCCCCGCGTGCCGGGCTCGCGGTGTCCGCGACGTGCCGGGCCAACCGCTTCACCCGCCCGACCGAGGGGACGTCCTCGGCCGACGGCGTGTCGAGGGCCGGGACGCCCTTCACCGACGGGACGCCCTTCACCGACGGGACCTGCCCGATCGACGGCACGTGAGGCTTCGCCGGCAGGTTCGGGATGTCTGCCGCCAGCGCCGTGCCCGCCCCGAGCGGGACGCCCAGGGCGGTGACGCTCAAGATCCCGGCGGCGCGGGCGCCGGGTCGCTGCGGGCGGGGCCGTCGGTGTCGTCCTGCCACAGGGTAGGTCCTCACGTACGGAATTAACGAAGAGTGCCTGGATTTGTACCGTACGTTCCGGGTCAAGAAACCACCCCGGCAGAGGTCGGTCCTCGGCCGGGGTGGACCCGTCGTCAGGAGCGGTCAGAAACCGGACACGTCGAGCAGCGGCTCCTGGCTGCCGTCGGGGTCGTCCGAGGCGTCCCAGTCCTGCGATCCGGCACCCTGGAGGGCCGCCTTGACCTGGGCCGGGGTCGCGGACGGGTGGGTGGCCGCGTACAGGGCCGCGCCGCCGGCGACGTGGGGGCTCGCCATCGACGTGCCGGAGATCGTGTTGTACCCGCCGCTCAGCCACGTGGACTCGATGCACACCCCCGGGGCGATCAGGTCCACGTCCGCCCCGAAGTTGGAGAAGTCGGCGAGCGAGTCGTCGCCGTCCGCGCGGCAGGTCGAGGCCGCGAGGCCGCCCGGAGAGCCGTCGAAGTCCGCCAGCGCGCTCACCGTGATCACCTCGTCGTACGACGCCGGCGCGGAGCCTGCCGCGTCGGCGGCGTCGTTGCCGGCGGCCACCACGAACGTCACGCCTGCGGCCACCGCGCGACAGATGGCCTGGTGCTCGGCGTCTCCGTCGGTGTTGCCGCAGTTGCCGTCGTCGGTCCCCGCGCCGCCGAGGCTCATGTTCGCGACCTCGATCTCGTCCGCATGCGCGGTGACGTAGTCGATGCCGCAGACGATGTCGGACGTGAAGCCGATGCCGGCCCGGTTGAGGACCTTGACCGGCCAGATGCGCGCACCGGGGGCCATGCCCACGACGCCGGTCTCGTTGTCCAGCGCGCCGATCGTGCCCGCGACGTGGCTGCCGTGGCCGTTGTCGTCGTTCGCGGAGAACGCCAGCAGTGCGCAGTTCTTTCCGCCCGCCGTGTTCACGTTGAGGTCGGGGTGGTCGAGGTCGACCCCGGTGTCGACGACCGCGACGTCCACGTCGACCCGCTGGTCAGTGCCGTCCACGGCCGCGGTCAGGCTCAGGTCGGCCTCGGCACGGTTCACGCCCGTCGGGGTCGTCTGGGCCGCGAGCTGCACCCGGCGGTCCCGCTGGACGTACGCCACGCGCGGGTCCGCCTCCAGCCGGTCGGCGAGCGCCGTCGGCATCGTCGCCGCGTAGCCCGACAGGGCGTGGGTGAACACGTGGCGGGTGTCGAGGCCGAGCGTGCGCCTCTGGTCGGCCACGGCGTCGGGCACGCTCACGCCGTCCTCGAGAACGACGAGGTACCGCGCGGTGGGGCCGTGCACCGAGACAGGGGTCGGGGACGCGATGGCCGGTCCGGCGCCGATCGCCAGTGCCGTGCAGATCGCGGCCGCAGCGCCGTAGGTGCGTCTCATGGGCGTCCCCCTCCGATCCCGCCGGGCACCCCGCGGTCCCGACGCCGGCGGGCGCGCGTCCCCCGGAGTGGTTGGCCGCGCAAACCCGGCAAAAAGCAGGCCAAGTAGACCAATGAGTGACACAGATCACAAGACTTCACATGGAACGTCGCCGTCCCCACGGCCGGGCCAGACGTGGAACCCCGCGGGTACGCACCTAGACTCGCTGGCGTGCCTCGTGGCGACGGATCCCTGACGCACGACCTGCTCCCTGGCGAGAAGGGTCCTCAGGACGCGTGCGGCGTCTTCGGGGTCTGGGCTCCGGGCGAGGAGGTCGCCAAGCTCACCTACTTCGGCCTGTACGCGTTGCAGCACCGCGGGCAGGAGTCCGCGGGCATCGCGGTGTCCGACGGCGACCGCGTCCTCGTCGTCAAGGACATGGGCCTGGTGGCCCAGGTCTTCGACGAGGGCCAGCTCTCGGCGCTGCACGGTCACGTCGCGGTCGGGCACTGCCGCTACTCCACCACCGGCTCGTCCGTGTGGGAGAACGCCCAGCCCACGTTCCGGGCGACCGGGCGGGGCAGCGTCGCGGTGGCGCACAACGGCAACCTCACCAACACCGACGAGCTCGCTGCGCTGCTCGCGCAGCGCTGGGAAGCCGAGGCGTCCGCCCGGGCTGCCGACGGGGCGCACGGAAACGGCGACGGCAACGGCAACGGCCGGACGAATGGCCGCGGTGCCGGCCGCCGCTACCCCCCGGACGCCACTACCGACACCGACCGGCTCGCCGCGCTGCTCTCCACGTACCCGGACATCCCGCTCGAGGAGGCCGCCGCCGACGTCCTGCCTCGGCTGGCGGGCGCCTTCTCGCTCGTCTTCATGGACGAGTCCACGCTGTTCGCGGCCCGGGACCCCCAGGGCATCCGCCCGCTCGTCCTCGGCCGGCTCGAGCGGGGATGGGTGGTCGCGAGCGAGACCGCGGCGCTCGACATCGTCGGGGCGGCGTTCGTCCGCGAGGTCGAGCCGGGTGAGCTCGTCGCCGTCGACGAGCGGGGGTTGCGCAGCCGCCGGTTCGCCGACGCCGCGCCCAAGGGCTGCGTCTTCGAGTACGTGTACCTCGCGCGTCCGGACACCTCCATCGCCGGACGGTCCGTGCACGCGACCCGCGTCGAGGTCGGGCGCCGCCTGGCCCGCGAGCACCCCGCCGAGGCCGACCTGGTCATCCCGGTGCCCGAGTCCGGCACCCCTGCCGCCGTCGGCTACGCCGAGGAGTCAGGCATCCCGTACGGGATCGGCCTCGTGAAGAACTCGTACGTCGGCCGGACGTTCATCGAGCCGAGCGACACGATCCGGCAGCTGGGCATCCGGCTCAAGCTCAACCCGCTCCGGGACGTGATCGCCGGCAAGCGCCTGGTCGTTGTGGACGACTCGATCGTGCGCGGCAACACCCAGCGGGCGCTCGTCCGCATGCTGCGCGAGGCCGGCGCGCGGGAGGTGCACGTGCGCATCTCGAGCCCGCCGGTGCGCTGGCCCTGCTTCTACGGGATCGACTTCGCCACCCGGGCCGAGCTGGTCGCGGCCGGGCTCGGGCTGGAGGAGATCCAGCGCTCGCTCGGCTCGGACTCGCTCGGCTACATCTCCCTGGACGGTCTGGTCGAGGCGACCACCATCCCCAGGGACCGGCTGTGCCGTGCCTGCTTCGACGGGGAGTACCCCGTCCCCGTCCCCGAGCCGATGATGCTCGGCAAGACCCATCTCGAGACCGGCGCTGCTGTCGAGAGCAGGGTGTCCCGCCCGGTGGACGTGGACGGGCTGGGGAGCCTGACCCCCGGGGCCGGGGCGGCGGCCGGGCTGCGCCGGCCATGACCGTGCCCGAGGGCGACGGGCCGAACGACAGCGGGGCGAACGGCACGGCCGGTGCCACGTACGCCGCAGCCGGGGTGGACATCGAGGCCGGGGAGCGCGCGGTCGCGCTCATGCGGGGCTCGGTCGCCGGAGCGGGCCGCCCCGAGGTGCTCGGCGGGCTCGGCGGGTTCGCCGGGCTGTTCCGGGCCGACTTCTCCCGCTACCGCAGCCCGGTGCTCGCCACGTCCACCGACGGTGTGGGCACCAAGGTCGTGATCGCCCAGCGCATGGGCGTGCACGACACCATCGGGCGCGACCTCGTCGGCATGGTGGCCGACGATCTCGTCGTCTGCGGGGCAGAGCCGCTGTTCATGACCGACTACGTGGCCTGCGGCCGGGTGGTGCCCGAGCGGATCGCCTCCGTCGTGGCCGGAGTGGCGGAGGGCTGCCGACTGGCCGGCTGCGCCCTGCTCGGGGGCGAGACCGCCGAGCACCCCGGCCTGCTCGGCCCGGACGAGTACGACCTCGCCGGCGCCGGGACGGGCGTGGTCGAGGAGGGCGCCCTGCTGGGCCCGGAGCGGGTGCGGCCCGGGGACGCGATCGTCGCGATGGGCTCGTCCGGCCTGCACTCGAACGGGTACTCCCTGGCCCGTCACGTGTTCTTCACCCTCGCGCACTGGAAGCTGACCCGGCACGTCGACACCCTCGGGCGGACGCTGGGCGAGGAGCTGCTCGAGCCCACCCGCATCTACGCGCGGGACTGCCTGGCCCTGATGGGGTCGGTCGACGTCCACGCCTTCGCCCACGTCACCGGCGGCGGCATCGCGGCGAACCTCGGCCGGGTCCTGCCGGAGACCGCGGACGCCGTGCTCGAACGGTCCACCTGGACCCCGGCCCCGGTGTTTGGGCTGCTCGCCGAGGTGGGCGGTGTGACCCGCGAAGAGGCCGAGCAGACCGTCAACCAGGGCATCGGCATGCTCGCGGTGCTCGGTCCCGAGACGGCCGAGGGGGCCGTCAGGCTGCTGGCCGAGCGGGGAGTGCCTGCCTGGGTGGCCGGCGAGGTCGTGCCGGGCACGGGCGATGCCCGGCTGACCGGGGAGCACCCGGTCCGGGCATGACGACGGGGGCACCGTGCGGTGCCCCCGTCCGAGGGCGGCCCGCCAGGCAGGCAGCGGCCGGGCCTAGCGTCGCCCCGCGTCGTCCTCGTCCTCGTCGGCGTACTTCGCGTAAGGGTCCTCGTAGTCGCCGTCGCCGGTGTCGTCGTGGTGATCGGAGCCCTCGGCGCCGTCGCCGATGATCTCCGCGCGCAGCGCCTCGAGGTCCGTTCCGCCGCTGCTGTACTTCAGCTGACGGGCGACCTTGGTCTGCTTGGCCTTCGCCCGGCCGCGCCCCATGGCTCGACCCCCTTGCCTGGGGCTGGTCGGCCCCGGCGTCTCGCATGCCTACACGGTTCGCCGCCGCGACGGTCACCCGCCGCGGCCTTCAGGTTGTCCGCGTCTACCGTACCTGTTCGGTCGGCGAGCCGGGAATCAGCGCGGGAGGTACACCCCGTGCAGACGGCCGACCTCGGCCATGCGCCGTTCGGCCAGCCGGTCGGCCGCGACGGCTGGGGGTACGCCCTCCGCGTCGGCCATCTCGAAGATCCTCTTCGTGGTGTCGAAGATCTTTGCGGCCTTGGCCTGGGCACGCTCGAAGACGAAGCCGCCGATCTCGTCCGCGACCTGGATCAACCCGCCCGCGTTGACCACGTAGTCCGGCGCGTAGAGGACGCCGCGGTCCTGCAGCCGCTTCTCGATGCCGGCGTGGTCGAGCTGGTTGTTCGCCGCGCCGGCGACGATCTTGGCGGAGAGCACGGACACGGTCGCGTCGTCGAGCGCCCCGCCCAGCGCGCAGGGGGCGTACACGTCGATCTGCTCACGAACCAGGGTGTCCGCGTCCTCGACGGCCTCAACCTCGGGGTGGACCCGCCGGACCTGCTCGACGGCCCGCTCGCTCACGTCGGTCACCACGACGTCGGCGCCGTCCTCGAGCAGGTGGTCGACGAGGTGATGGCCGACCTTGCCGACCCCGGCGACGCCGACCCGCCGGTTCGCCAGGGTCGGTACGCCCCAGACGTGCTCCGCGGCGGCCCGCATGCCCTGGTACACCCCGTACGCGGTGAGGATCGACGAGTCGCCCGCACCCCCGTCCGCGGGGGACCGCCCGGTCACGAACCGGCTCTCCCGGGCGACCACGTCCATGTCCTCGACGAAGGTGCCCACGTCACAGGCGGTGATGTAGCGCCCGTTGAGCGACTGGACGAACCGGCCGTACGCCCGCAGCAGGGCCTCGGTCTTGTCCGTGGCAGGGTCACCGATGATCACGGCCTTGCCGCCGCCCAGGTCGAGCCCGGCCGTGGCGGCCTTGTAGGCCATCCCCTTGGAGAGGTTCAGGACGTCCGCGAGGGCCTGCTCCTCGCTGGCGTACGGGTAGAAGCGGGTTCCGCCGAGCGCCGGGCCAAGGGCCGTCGAGTAGATCGCGATGATCGCCTTGAGCCCGGTCGTGCCGTCCTGGCAGAAGACGACCTGCTCCTGGCCGGTGCGGCGGCCGAACACTCCGCGGCCGTCAGGGGAGGTGCTCGCGGGTTCGGTCACGGTACGGACTCCCTGGTCAGGACCCGCTCATGGGTGGTGGCGGGCGCTTTCGTCCAGTGCCTCCGGCGTGGGGTGGCCGACGGGAGCACCTGCCATCAGACTATTGGCCTACCCGTCTGGTACTCACGCGACGGTCCGGGAATGGCCGACATGGGTGGGATGCGGGTGGTGACAAGCCGCCACGACTGGTCAGCGCCGTGACGCTGTGCGCGGTAATGTGTCACTGATCGTGTCCCTGTGCCTGAAGCGGCGGGCGATGCACCTAGTCCGCCCGCTTCCAGAGCGTACGACTGACTAGTCCTGGCGCCGGGGGAGAAGATGGCCCGTCCTAGCCATATCGGACATCGGTGGCGAAGCGGCACCATTGGCCCGAGAGCCGAGCTGGTTCGGTTCGCATAGGAGGCCCTCCACATGACCGCTCGTACCCCAGACGCAGAGCCGCTGTTGACACCCGCCGAGGTCGCCACGATGTTCCGCGTCGACCCGAAGACCGTCACCCGCTGGGCGAAGGCTGGCAAGCTCACCTCCATCCGCACCCTCGGGGGGCACCGTCGCTACCGCGAGGCGGAAGTGCGGGCCCTGCTTGCCGGCATCCCCCAGCAGGAGGCGCGCAGCGAGTAGCACGACCCCGGCACGGTCCGTGCCGGGTGGTTCGTCGCCGATCGGTGAGCGCACGCGCCCTCGCGCGCATACGCTTCGCGCACCGCGTGAGGAGCGTCGTGCCGAGCATCATCGGTTCGGACGAGCGGCGTCAGGCCAAGATCCTGGCGCTGCTGTTGTGCGGCGCCCTTGTCGGATGTGCGGTGTCGGTGCTCACGGGGGGCGAGCACCCCTCACTCATCCTGCTCGTCTGGGCACCGATGGTGGGTGCCGCGCTGCTCTCCCCGCGGCGGGTCGTCCTGCTCGCCGTGCTCACCTTTCTCCTCGGCATCGGCCTCATCGTCGACACGTCGTCGCTGACCCATGTCGACCGGCTGCTGCGCGTGGTCGCGCTGGCCAGCGTCGGCGTGGGGGCGGTCTGGATCTCGTCCCTCCGCGTCGACCGGGAGGAGCGGCTCCGCCGGGTCACGCACGTCGCACAGGTGGCCCAGCGGGCTGTCATCCGTGCCGTCCCGCACCGGATGGGTCACGTCTCGCTCGCAGCGCGGTACCTCTCCGCCACCGAGGAGGCCTTGATCGGCGGTGACCTCTTCGAGGTCGCCATGACGCCCCACGGCGTCCGGATGGTGGTCGGGGACGTCCGGGGCAAGGGGCTGCCGGCGGTGGAGATCGCCTCCACCGTGCTCAGCACGTTCCGCGTCGACGCGTTCGGGGAGACCGACCTCGAGCGCCTGGCGGTCCGGCTGGACGAGGCGGTCCGGCGCGAGATCAAGCGGTCGGGCGACGAGGAGGACTTCGTCACCGCGATCCTCGTCGAGATCCGGGACGAGGGCGACGTGACGATCGTGGCCTGCGGCCACCACCCTCCCCTGCTGCTGGGCGACCAGCCACGCCTGCTGCCCGTGGACGAGAACCCGCCGCTCGGCCTGGGCGCGCCGGTCCAGGTGACCCACACCCGGTGGGAGCCCGGGACCCGTGTCCTGCTCTACACGGACGGCCTGGTCGAGGCGCGGGACGCGCACGGCCGATTCTTCCGGCTGGACGAGGGGGTGCGCGGACTCCGCGCGGGGGACCTCGAGGAGGTCTTGGACGATCTCGTCGGGCGGCTGCTGGCGCACGCCGGGTCGCGGCTCGCGGACGACCTGGCCCTGCTGCTGCTGGAGTACCGGGGGCCCTGAGGGCGTGGGTCAGGCGGGCCGTACGGCGGATGCTGTCGGGCCAGGCCGGCGGGTCAGGCGGTTGCGGTCAGTCCGAGCCCACGCGCGAGCGCTCTGCCGCCTCGCGGACCCCGGCCAGCGTCGTCCGGATGCCGGACCTGAGCAGGTCCTCCCACTCGTCCAGCATGGCCCGCGCCTCCTCCGGCGTGCGCCGCTCGATCCGCTTCTGCATCGGACGCGGGGGCGCGGCCATGTCGTAGCGCTCGACCACCCGGCAGCCGTGCGGCAGCGGCTCGATCTCGTACGTCCAGACCGAGGTCTGCTTGTCGGAGGTGGAGCTGATCACTGCCCAGGAGAAGCGCCGGGGACGCTCCGCCGCTACGACCTCGCACTCCGTGGTCCACTCCCGCCCGGCGCGGCGGTTGGTGCCCTCGAAGCGCGCGCCGACGGTCCCGGGGTCGCCGGACGTCCACAGGGCCTCCACGCACTCGGGGCTGAGCTCGCCCACCCGCGTGACGTCCGCGACCACGTCGTAGACCGCCTGCGGTTCCGCGGCGACCTCGACCGACTCGGCCAGGTGCATCGTGGGCTGAGGCGTCGTCGTGGGCTGAGGCGTCGTCATCCACCCATGGTGGCGAAGCGGTCGCGGCCGGTCGTCGCGGGGGCCCGGCCGGCCGGCCGGGCAGTCCCGATCCGGACGGGGCCGTAACCCCTGCGCGCGTCGCTCGGTTGGGCATGGAGCAGGGGCGCCCGGCGAGACCACCATCGCTCCGCCCGACCGCGGGGTCGTTCTGGGGCGTCGGAAGAGCCACCGGGCGTCTCTGCCCCAACCCCCGGGTTTGGCGCATGCAGGCGAACCCGGCAGGCTTGGGGAGTATGAGTGCCGACGCCCCTGTGTCCTCGACCGTCGCGCTGCCCACGGGTGTCCGCATGCCGCTGATCGGTCTCGGAACCTGGCAGATGCGCGGTGCGGAATGCCGGCGTGCGGTCGGCTGGGCACTCGAGGCGGGGTACCGGCACGTGGACACCGCCACGATGTACGGCAACGAGTCCCAGGTCGGGGCGGGGCTGCGGGAGAGCGGCCTGGCCCGCGAGGACGTCTTCGTCACGACGAAGCTGCTGCCGGACCACGTCGGCCGCGAACGCCGCGCCCTGGACGAAAGCCTGAAGGCGCTGGGCACCGACCACCTCGACCTGTGGCTCGTGCACTGGCCACCTGCGGGCGCGGGAGTGGACACCTGGCGCGCCTTCGTCCAGGCCCGTGAGGAGGGGCTGGTCCGGTCGATCGGGGTGAGCAACTACTCCCTCGACCAGGTCGACACGCTCGTCGAGGCCACCGGCGTGACGCCGGCGGTCGACCAGGTGCGATGGAGCCCCCTGCTGTACGACAGGTCCTTCGCCGAGGGGCTGCGGGCACGTGGTGTCGTCCTCGAGGGGTACAGCCCGTTCAAGGGCGGCAGCCTGCGTGCGTCCGCGGTGACGGACATCGCGGCCCGGCACGGGGTGACCCCGAGCCAGGTCGTCGTCCGGTGGCACGTGCAGCACGAGGCGGTCGTGATCCCGAAGTCCGCGCACCGTGACCGAATCGTGTCCAATGCGGACGTGGCGGGCCTCCACCTGGACGCCGACGATATGGGCACGCTCGACCGGCTGGCCAGCGTCTCCTGACCGTACGCACGACCCCGACAGGATGGGTCGTTTTGCGGCGCATGCCCGGGGGCGGGACGCATAGTTGAGGGCAACGTGAGCGGGGGGTACTGAATGCTGGACGGGGTGCGGCGACTTCCTGCCCGCCGCAAGGCGGTCGGCGTCGCACTCGTGGCATCCCTCGCCCTCGTGCTGGGCGTCGCGGTGTCTCCCGGCGAGGGTGTCGAGGCCGAGGGCGGCCACACCGTCCACGGGGTGAAGCTGCCCCAGCCCGCGGCGCAGCCGGGACGTCCCAACATCGTGCTGCTGCTCGTGGACGACCTGGACGTGGCGTCGATGGACTACCTGCCCCGGCTCCGGCGGCTCACGGTCGAGGCGGGCACGTCTTTCACCCGTGCGTTCGTGACGGACTCGCTGTGCTGTCCCTCCCGGACGTCGATCCTGCGCGGACAGTACGTGCACAACCACGGCGTGGTCGACAACACCGAGCCGGACGGGGGGTACGTGAAGTTCGCAGACCGGGGTCTCGGGCGCTCGACCATCGGCACCTGGATGCACGACGCCGGCTACCGCACGAGCTTCATGGGCAAGTTCCTCAACGCGTACCCCCAGCCGCAGCACCCCACCCGGGCGCTG
>JBOGEN010000177.1:0-5011 GCA_050743265.1 Actinomycetes bacterium | reverse complement strand
GAAGAGCTCGATCTCGCCGCCCATCGCCTTGACGGCGTCGACGTACCCGAGGCGGTCCTCGTAGACGGTCTCGTGCAGCACGGACATCCCGTCGGCCTGGGTCATCAGGACGATGAGCGGTGGCTGCCAGTCGGTCATGAACCCCGGGTGGGTGTCGGTCTGCACGGCGGCGGGCCGCAGGGTGGACACGCTGGCGGTGACCCAGTCGTCGGTGATGTCGACGCGGGCACCCATCCGGTGCAGCGTGTTGATGGCGGTGACGAGGCGGTCCTGCGCGCAGCCGCCCACCCGGACCTGCCCGCCGGTCATCAGCCCGGCCGCCAGGTAGCTGAAGGCCTCGAGGCGGTCGCCCTGGAGGCGTGCCTCGGCGCCCTTGAGCGACTCGACCCCCTCGATGACGAACCGCCGGTCGGGGCGGAGCGCGATGTGGGCGCCCATCCGCTGGAGGAACAGCGCCAGCTCGACGACCTCGGGCTCCGTGGCCGCGTTGTGGATGACGGTGCGCCCCTCGGCCAGGACGGCGGACAGCAGGACGGTCTCGGTGGCGCCGACCGACGGGTAGGGGAGCGTGATCCGCGCGCCCCGCAGGCGGCCGGCCATCCGCGCGGTGATGCCGTGGGGCTGCACCTCCACCTCCGCGCCCATCTGCTGGAGCGCGCTGACGTGGAAGTCCACAGGCCGACGGCCGAGGCGGTCGCCGCCCACCAACGGCACGAACGCCTCGTGGGCCCGGTGCAGCAGCGGGCCGAGCAGGAGGATCGGGATCCGGTTCAGCCCGCTGAACGAGAGCGGCACGCGCGAGTCGGGTGCCTTCGTCGGCTCGATGGTGATCGAGTCCTCGTCGCGCGCGACGTCGATACCGAGGGACTGCAAGATCTCGGCGGTGATGCCGACGTCCCCGACGTCCGGGGCGTTCGTGATCGTGCTCGTGCCCGACCCCATGACGGCCGCCACCATGTGCTTGGTGACCCCGTTCTTCGACCCGCGGACGGCCACGTCGCCCCGCAGCGGGCCGCACGGCTCGATGAACCAGGCTGTCTGTGTCATGGCGCCTACGACGGTAGCCGCTCGTCCGGCAGGGGTCGCCCCCGGGAGCGGCGGTCTCCCGGGCATGCCAGCGGAGCGGTCACGCCGCCTCAGGGTGACCGCAGCCGCTGGACGAGTGTGCTCTGGGCGCCCTTGTCGGCCAGGTCGGCGAGCGCCAGGGCCACGGCCTCGCGGACGATGCGGCCCCGGTCGACGGCGATCCGGTGCTCACCCCGCAGGGTCAGCCGGGCCTTCTCGAGCTCGAACAGGTCGTCCGCGGAGATGTAAACGGTGATCTTCTCGTCGTGGCGCTGGCGGCCGCCGGGACGGCTGGCCCGGCGCTCCGGACCCTGGCCGTCCTCGTCCTCGACCCCCACGGTCTCTGCCGCGGCGTCCCCGGACAGGACGTCCCCGGCCGGGGCGTCCCCGGACAGGGCGGGCTCGAGCGTCTCCTCGTCGGCGACCTCCTGGGCCGGTACCGACACGGCCCGGGCGGCACGGTCGGACTCCGAGACAGGCTCTGACCCCGGCTCGGGCACAGGTTCGGGAACTGGTTCCGTGCTGGGCCGGAACAGCAGGTCGGCCCCTGGCAGGCTCACCCGGCGCGTCACCCGAGGAGCACCTCCTTCGCCAGCTGGCGGTAGGCGGTCGCCGCCGCCGACGGGGGGTCGTACACCGTGATCGGCACGCCGGCCACGGTCGTCTCGGGGAACCGGACGGTGCGGTTGATGACCGTGTGGAAGACCTTGTCGCCGAACGCGTCCACGACGCGGGCAAGGACCTCGCGGCCGTGCACCGTACGCGAGTCGTACATCGTGGCGAGGATGCCCTCGATCTCCAGGCGCGGGTTCAGCCGCTCGCGGACCTTCTCGATGGTCTGGACGAGCAGGGCCACGCCGCGCAGCGCGAAGAACTCGCACTCCAGCGGGACGACCACCCCGTGGGAGGCGGTCAGCGCGTTGACGGTGAGCAGGCCGAGGGACGGCTGGCAGTCGATGAGCACGAGGTCGTACTCGTCGACGACCGTGGCCAGCACGCGGGCGAGCGCCTGCTCGCGGGCGACCTCGGTGACCAGCTGGACCTCGGCCGCGGAGAGGTCGATGTTGCTCGGCAGCAGGTGCATGTTCGGCACGTTGGTCTTGAGCAGGACGTCGTCGACGGTGACCGACGGCTCCATGAGCACGTTGTAGACGCTGGCGTCCAGCTCGTGCGGGTTCACGCCCAGCCCGACCGACAGCGCGCCCTGCGGGTCGAAGTCCACCAGCAGGATCTTGCGGCCGTACTCGGCAAGGGCAGCGCCGAGGTTGATCGTGGTGGTCGTCTTGCCGACCCCGCCCTTCTGGTTGCACATCGCGATGACCTGCGCGGAGCCCCGGCGCTTCGGCGGAGGTGGCTCGGGCAGGTGCGGCAGGGGTCGGCCGGTGGGGCCCATGCCCTTCGCCACGGGCGCTTCGGTGCCTGGTGCAGTCGACTTCGTCACGGCGGGCGGACCTCCTCGTCGACCGGACCACCGGCAGGACGGCAGCGAATGGGCGAGTCGTCGCGGTCAGCGCGACTCTAAGGACCGCGCTGAGCAGCAGCAAGGCAACGCGCCGGTGGTCAAGTCGACACGTCACCCGCGGGTACGCTACGCGCCTGGCGCCGGGCACGCGGATGGGTGGCCGCGTAGACCTCGCGGAGCCGGTCCACGGTCACCAGCGTGTAGACCTGGGTGGTCGTCACCGAGGCATGGCCGAGCAGCTCCTGGACGACCCGGACGTCCGCTCCCCCGTCGAGCAGGTGCGTGGCGAAGGAGTGCCGCAGGGTGTGCGGCGACACGTCGGCGGTGACCCCGGCCCGTGCGGCGGCGGTGCGGAGCACCGTCCAGGCGCTCTGCCGGGACAGCCGCCCCCCGCGCGCGTTGAGGAACAGCGCGGGGCTCCCCCGTCCCGCCGAGGCCAGCGACGGACGGCCCGCGACGAGGTAGGCGTCGGTGGCGGCCCGGGCGTACGTGCCGACCGGGACGAGGCGCTGCCGGCCACCCTTGCCCGCGAGGAGCACGGTGCCACCCTCGAGGTCGAGGTCGTCCACGTCGAGCCCCACGGCCTCGGAGATGCGCGCGCCTGTGCCGTAGAGGACCTCGAGCAGGGCACGGTCCCGCAGCGCCCGGGCGGTGCCCGCCGACCCGGCCGCCTCGAGAATCCGTGTCACGTCCTCGACCGGGATCGCCTTGGGCAGCCGGCGGGGCGGGGCCGGGGGCCGGACGCTGCGGGCCGGGTCGGTGGCCGCGAGCCCCTCGGAGAGGCAGAAGCGGTGGAACCCGCGGACGGCGACGACGGCGCGTCCCGCGGACCCGGCCGAGAGCGGCGGGTGCTCGGCGTCGCCCTCCCGGAGGCCCGCGAGGAACGCGCCCACCTGAGCCTCGGTCACCTCCGCCGGCTCGTCGACCCCGTCCGTGTGCAGGGCGACGGCGTAGCGGCGCAGGTCCCGCCGGTACGAGGACAGGGTGTTGCGGGCGAGCCCGCGCTCCACCTCGAGGTGGTCGAGGTAGGCGCGGACCGCGCGCTGCAGCGGCGTGCCGGCCTGGCTCAGCGCAGCACCTCGTCCAGGGTGGCCGAGGGGATGCCGTGCGCCTCCCCGACGGACATGTACGTGAGGGTGCCCGCGTGCGTGTTCAGCCCGAGGGCGAGCGCGTGGTCGGCCGCGCAGGCGTTGCGCCAGCCGTGGTTCGCCAGGGCGATGGCGTACGGGAGGGTGACGTTGGTCAGCGCGTACGTGGAGGTGTGCGGGACGGCGCCCGGCATGTTGGCCACGCAGTAGAAGACCGAGTCGTGCACGGGGAACGTGGGGTCGGAGTGCGTGGTGGGCCGGGTGTCCTCGAAGCAGCCGCCCTGGTCGACGGAGATGTCGACGAGGACGGAGCCACGCTTCATCCGGGACACCAGGTCGTTGGACACGATCGTGGGTGCCTTGGCCCCGGGCACGAGCACTGCCCCGATGACCATGTCCGCGTCGAGCACGGCCTTCTCGACCTCGTAGGTGTTCGAGGCGACCGTCTGCAGGTGGCCCTGGTAGATGCGGTCGGCGGCGCGGAGCTTCTCGATGTTCCTGTCCAGCAGCAGCACCTCGGCCTGCATGCCGAGCGCGATCGCGGCCGCGTTCATGCCGGACACGCCCGCGCCGATGACGACCACCTTGGCCGCGTACACGCCGGACACGCCGCCCATGAGCACCCCGCGCCCGCCGGACTCCCGCTGCAGGGTGTGGGCCCCGACCTGGGGCGCCATGCGCCCGGCCACCTCGGACATCGGGGCCAGCAGCGGCAGGGACCCGTCGGGCAGCTGCACGGTCTCGTACGCGATGGACGTGGTGCCGGCCTTGAGCAGCGCCTCAGTGCACTCCCTGGACGCGGCGAGGTGCAGGTAGGTGAACAGCGTCTGGCCCGAGCGCATCCGCGGGTACTCCTCGGCCACCGGCTCCTTCACCTTGAGGACCAGGTCGCCCTCGGCCCACACGTCCTCCGCGGTCGGGAGGATGCTCGCCCCGGCGGCGACGTAGTCCTCGTCCGGGATGGACGAGCCGGACCCCGCGTCCTTCTCGACGAGGACCTGGTGGCCGTGACGCACGAGCTCGTGCACACCCGAGGGCGTGCACGCGACGCGGTACTCGTGGTTCTTGACCTCGCGGGGGATCCCGACTGTGGTCACGTCTGAGAGTCCTTCGCTCGACGTCGCCCGGGGCACCGTTGCCGTCGGGCGGGGCCAGCCATCCAGGAAGCGTCCCGCCGGCGCTGGCGGCGCTGAGTCTAGTGGCGATGCGGCCACCGGTGAGCGTCTCCCGCGGGGGCACGGAGGGGCGTTCCGGACACTGCATCCCGAGGTGGGTGGAGGTGGGCACGGGCCCGACGGTCCCCCCCCGTACGCGGCCGGTGGCGCAGGGTCACCGCCGCGGACGCGGCCAGCCGTCACCGCCGCGGACGCGGCCAGCCGTCACCGCCGCGGACGCG
>JBOGEN010000176.1:0-3324 GCA_050743265.1 Actinomycetes bacterium | reverse complement strand
CGTGCGGTGAGGTCGTCCCGCCGGTCGCAGGCCGCCTCGAGGTCGGCGCGGTGCTCGTCGCGCTTCTCCTCGGCCGCGTGGGCGGCCTGCTCCGCCTCCTCGACGGCCTCCTCGGCGATGGCCACCTCCCGCCGTGCCTTCTCGGCGCGGCCCTTCCCCGCCGTCGGCCGGGGTTTGGCGGCTCGTCCGCCGGACGGCGAGGGGGGAAGGGCCAGCGCGGCGGAGGTGTCCACGGGGCCGAGGCCCGTGTGGCGCAGCGGTGCCGCCAGCCTCCCGGACATGAGGGCCTCGGCCGCACCCTCGTCGGCGAGGGCGGCCTCGAGCGTCTGCTCCAGGGCCTCGGCCGTGCTCGCGCTGACCCCCTGCCCGGCCTCCGTGGCGAGTCGGCGCGCCTCGCGGACGAGGGCGGACACGACCTGGCGGCGCTGCCGGGCGAGCCTCCGCAGCTCGTCCCCCTGCAGGGCGGACTGGGCTTCGCGCATGCTCGCGCCGACCTCGAGCAGGGGACGGACCTCGTCCGGACGCTCCCGCACCAGCAGGTTGGCCAGCCATGCGGCCGCCGTCGGCTTGCGCAGGCCGGAGACCTGGCCGGCGAGGTCGCGCTCCCCGGAGTCACGCGCCACGCGGGCGAGCCGGTTGCGCTCGGCAGTGAACTCCTCGGGCAGCAGCGCGTAGAGGCGGTCGGCGACCTCGTCGAGATCCACCGCGTCACCGTACGACCGCCGAGCGGTTCGGCGCTGCCGCGACGAGCCGACGACGAGTGCCGCCTCGATGCGTGGAGCGTCGGCTCACGGGTAGGCGGTCCCGGGTCAGCGACCGCCCTCCACGCCGTACACAGGGAGTGACCAACGCCACTCGACCCAAGCCCGCATCGGGAACAGATGGGCCCGAAGAGACGTTCGACCAAGACGTTCCCCGTGAGGCGCCCTGGAGAGGGGGGTACAGCCATGCCCACGACTCGTGACCTACCGACCACCCGTCCCGCCGACACGGCCGCCGACCTCGACGAGCCGACCCCGTCCGCGGACCTCGTCCGCGTCTACCTGACCGAGATCGGCCGTCACGACCTCCTCACCGCCGAGGAGGAGGTCGACCTGTCCAAGCGCATCGAGGCCGGCCTGTACGCCACCCATCTGCTCCGGCGTGCCGAGGCCGGGGAGGGTGAGCTCGACGACGGGGCCGAGCGTGCCGAGATGGAGGCGCTCGCCGAGGACGGACAGGCCGCCAAGGCCCGCATGCTGCGCGGCAACCTGCGCCTCGTCGTGTCCATCGCGACGAAGCTCCGCCCCCGTGGCGTGCCGTTCCTCGACGTCGTCCAGGAAGGCAACCTGGGGCTCATCCGTGCGGTGGAGAAGTTCGACTACCGCAAGGGCTACAAGTTCTCCACGTACGCGACCTGGTGGATCCGGCAGGCGATCGGCCGGGGAGTGGCCGAGCAGGCCCGTACGATCCGGTTGCCCGTGCACGTGTCCGACAACGTCCGCAAGCTGTCCCGGGTGGAGCGGAACCTGTCCCAGGACCTGGGCCGGGCGCCCACCCTGGACGAGCTCTCAGTCGAGCTGGACGAGTCGGTGGAGCGGGTCGAGTACCTCAAGGAGATCGCCCGCGACACCGTCAGCCTGGACACCCCGGTCGGGGACGACCAGGACACCGTG
This sequence comes from Actinomycetes bacterium, assembly GCA_050743265.1. Classification (GTDB taxonomy): domain Bacteria; phylum Actinomycetota; class Actinomycetes; order JBOGEN01; family JBOGEN01; genus JBOGEN01. The sequence goes on along the minus strand of JBOGEN010000176.1, from coordinate 1,669 downwards.
CTCGGCGACCTGGTGTCCGACCCGGGCGAGCTCTCGGCCTCGGACGTCCTGGAGAACCAGGCGATGGCGGCAGAGCTCAGCCGGCTCGTCGACACCTTGCCCGAGCGGCAGGCGTACATCGTCCGCATGCGCCACGGGCTCCACGACGGGCGGACGCACACGTTCGACGAGATCAGCGGGCACGTCGGCCTGACCCGCGAGCGGGTGCGCCAGCTCGAGAAGGACGCCATCGCCCGCCTGCGCCACCCGTCCGTGGCCGAGCGGCTGCTGGACTGGGCCAGCTGAGACCGACCAGCTGAGCTGAGCCGCGCCGGGGGAGCGCCCACACGGGCGCTCCTCCGTTTGTCTGCTCTCCGTGCGCGCCCCGTCACGGGTCGTCCCCTGTGCGCGGACACCCACTGCGGGGCATACCAGAGGTACCCGGGTCAACCGGGTCGGGCAGATGTCGGGGACCGGTCGGCGGGCCGGGATACTGCCTCTCCGATGTGACCACCCTGGAGGCCCCCCGTTGCGCACCGCTGTCCCCCGACTCGTCCGCTGGCGCCGCGTGGCGCTGATCACGGCCTGCGCCGCGCTGCTCGCCGGGTGTGGCCTGCCGATCCCCGGACTGGGTGACGACTCGGACACCAGCGGGACGGCCGCGCTCACGGACTGGACCACGTGGGAGCCGCCGAGCACGGACAAGCACGTCGACTTCTCGGGCGGCCCCTGGGACGAGGCGGGCCACCTGCGCCGTACGCCGGACACGTGCGGGCTGCTCACCAAGGACGAGATGAAGAGCATCGTCCCGAAGGCGACGACCGTCGTGCTCGACCCGCAGCCGGGGCAGGTCAGCGGCACCGCGACCGCGGCGGGAAGCTGCGCCGTGATCGTGGACAGCGAGGTGATCCCGGAGGGTGCCGGGCCGTACGGGTTCCAGGTCGACCTGCTGGCCGCCCGGCCGGGCGTCGTCCGAAAGGAGCTGGCGGTACGCCGTGAGGCGGCGATGACCGGCACCGACGCGCGGGCGTACGGCAGGGACCTGGGAGGCAACGGTGCGTGGGCCGGGGGGCACCGCCTGGTGCTCCTCGGCGCCGACGAGGCACTCGTGGAGCTGCGCAGCGTCGGGCGGACGAACGGGGTCGGCTGGACGGTTCCGGCTGAGGAGTTCGACGACGTCACTCCCGCGGAGGTGAACCGCCGCTGGCGGCAGGCCGTGTTCACGAAGGTGGCCGAGGTGATCGCCGGCAAGCTCGGCCGGGCCTGAGCGCGGCGACTCGCGCGGCCCGGACTGGGCGCGGTGGCTCGCGCGGAGGGCCTGAGAGGGCTGGGGAACGGCCCCTTCCGAGGGGTGTGGGCCCGACGCGGGGAGTGTCGGGCCCACACCCTTCTCGAAAAGGCCGCGTTCGCGAGCAGCGGCTCCGCTGCCCGAGACCCGGCTGCTACCCGAGGTCGGGCGGCGCGGGAAGCTGCTCGGACGCCTGGTCGACGGCGCCCCCGGCAGCGTCCTGCACCGGTGCGGGGACGTGCTCCTGGACCTGGTCCTGCACCGCGTCCTGCACGGGCGCGGGCACGTGGTCCTGGACCTGGTCCTGCACGTCCTCGGGCTGGGGTGCGCCGCCCGGATCGGCGTGCATCTCCGGTACACCGGGCGCAGGCGCGTGCGGCAGCGGCGCGTCAGGCGCAGGCA
>JBOGEN010000175.1:0-2909 GCA_050743265.1 Actinomycetes bacterium | reverse complement strand
ACGACGACCAGAGCGCCGACGAATGACCGAGGACCCGGGCGGCCCCATCGCGGGGCTGCCCGGGTACGACTCCAAGACCTGACGCAGTGGCACTAGCAGAGAGCGGGGCGCCGTGAGCACCAAGGACTACCTGGAGAAGGACTACTACAAGACACTCGGTGTCCCCAAGGACGCCGACGCGGCCGCCATCAAGAAGGCTTACCGCAAGCTCGCGCGCCAGTTCCACCCGGACGCGAACAAGAACGACCGCGACGCCGAGGACCGCTTCAAGGAGGTCTCCGAGGCGTACGACGTGCTGTCGGACGAGAAGCGGCGGGCCGAGTACGACGAGGCGCGCACGCTCTTCGACGCCGGCGGGTTCCGTGCCCCGGGCGGTGCCCGCGGAGGCGGCGCCGGTGGCTACTCGTTCGATCTCGGTGACCTCTTCGGCCGGGAGCCCGCCGGGGGCGGCGGCGGGATGGGTGACGTGCTCGGTGGCATCTTCGGCGGCGGCGGGCGGCGCGGCCCGCGCCGCGGGGCCGACGTCGAGTCCGAGGTGACGCTGTCCTTCCGCGACGCGGTCGAGGGCGTGACCGTGCCGCTGCGCCTCACGACACAGGCCGCCTGCGCGTCCTGCCACGGCACGGGTGCCCGGGCCGGGACGACACCGCGGCCGTGCCCGACCTGCGGCGGCTCCGGGCACACCGCGCGCGGCGCGGGCGGGTTCGCCCTGAGCGAGCCGTGCCGCGAGTGCCGCGGCCGTGGCCTCGTGGTGGACGACCCCTGCCCGACCTGCCACGGGTCCGGGCGGGGCTCGAGCGCACGGGTGATGAACGTCCGCATCCCCGCCGGCGTCCAAGACGGTCGGCACATCCGCCTCAAGGGCAAGGGCGCGCCGGGGGAGCGCGGCGGCCCCGCCGGGGACCTGCTCGTGCTCGTCCACGTGAAGCCGCACCCGCTGTTCGGCCGCAAGGGGGACCACCTCACGGTCAGCGTCCCCGTGACGTTCCCCGAGGCGGTGCTCGGCGCCGAGGTGAAGGTGCCGACGCTGCAGGGCGCCCCCGTCACGCTCAAGGTGCCCGCGGGCACGGCGAACGGCAGGACCTTCCGGGTGCGCGGGCGCGGCGTACGGCGCAAGGACGGCAGCCACGGCGACCTGCTCGTCACGGTCGAGGTGGCCGTCCCGGCGAACCTGTCGTCTGGTGCCCGGGAGGCGCTGGAGTCGTTCCGTGAGGCGACGGCGGGCGACGACCCGCGCGCCGGCCTGCTGGACTCGGCGAGGGGTGAGTGACGTGGCGAGCCTGGGTGGGCCGTTCGAGCTGAACGAGGACACCGCCGTGTACGTCATCTCGGTCGCGGCCGAGCTGTCCGGCCTGCACCCGCAGACGCTGCGGCAGTACGACCGGCTCGGCCTGGTGAGCCCGACGAGGACGCCCGGCCGGGGTCGGCGCTACTCGTTCCACGACATCGAGCAGCTCCGCGAGGTCCAGCGCCTCTCCCAGGAGGAGGGCATCAACCTCGCCGGCATCAAGCGCATCCTCGAGCTGGAGAACCACGTGGACGCGCTGCGCGCCCGGGTGGCCGAGCTCGCCGCGGAGGTGGACGCGACCCGGCGCGCCGTCCGGCGTGCCACTGCAGAGGTGCACGCGACCTACCGGCGCGACCTCGTCCCGGTGGAGCGCAACCGGTCCGTGGTCGTCTGGAACCCCGGCCTGGGCGGCTCGCCACCCCCGGGTGACCGATAAGAGACGGTCTGTCACCAGGCAGGACGCGACACCGGACGGGTTTCCTGTGGTGCCGGAGAAAGCACGTTCGCCTGGCTTAGTCTCGTCGTGTGAACGGGTCGGTCTGGTGGTCGACCCGCTCTTGGAGCGCCGCCAGAGTTGAGTGGAACAGACTCAACTCTGACGTTGTTCTCCCTGGCACAACGTGCACGCGAGGGGGACCATGGACGCCTACAAGCTGACGACCAAGAGCCAGGAAGCACTCTCCGATGCAGTGCGCCGCGCGGCGACGGCCGGGCACCCGCACGTCGAGCCGATCCACCTGCTGCTCTCCCTGCTCGCCCAGGCGGACGGCACCGCCGTGCCGGTGCTCGAGGCGGTGGGTGCCGACGTGAAGTCCGTACGCCAGCGGGCCGAGGCGAACCTCAACCGCCTGCCGCGGGCCTCGGGCCCGACCGTGCAGATGCCGGGCACCAGCCGTCCGACGATGCTCGTGCTCAACGCGTCCTCCACCGCGGCCAAGGACCTCGGTGACGAGTTCGTCTCCACCGAGCACCTCGTGGTAGGCCTCGCCAAGGAGGGCGGCCAGACCGCGGAGATCCTCCGGCAGGCCGGCGCCACGCCTGAGCTGCTCGTCGAGGCCTTTCCCACGATCCGCGGTGCCGCGACGCGCGTGACCACGGAGGACCCCGAGAACACGTACCAGGCCCTGGAGAAGTACGGCATCGACCTCACCACCCAGGCGCGCGAGAACAAGCTCGACCCCGTCATCGGGCGGGACACCGAGATCCGCCGCGTGGTCCAGGTGCTCTCCCGCCGGACGAAGAACAACCCCGTCCTCATCGGAGAGCCCGGCGTGGGCAAGACCGCCGTGGTCGAGGGCCTCGCCCAGCGCATCGTCGACGGGTCGGTGCCCAACGCACTGCGGGACAAGCGGCTCGTCGCCCTCGACATCGGCGCGATGGTCGCCGGTGCGAAGTACCGCGGCGAGTTCGAGGAGCGCCTCAAGGCGGTCCTCGAGGAGATCAAGTCCAGCGACGGCCAGATCATCACGTTCATCGACGAGCTGCACACGGTCGTCGGCGCGGGCGCCGGTGGCGACTCCGCGATGGACGCCGGCAACATGCTCAAGCCGATGCTGGCCCGTGGCGAGCTGCACATGATCGGTGCGACCACCCTGGATGAGTACCGCGAGCGGATCGAGAA
>JBOGEN010000174.1:0-34870 GCA_050743265.1 Actinomycetes bacterium | reverse complement strand
GGAGGGCACCGAGTGAGCACCACGCACCGCCCGGCGCAGCGCGAGGACGTCGGCACGCTCGCCCGCCGGTTCGCCGAGGCCCTGGACGCGGTCGGCGGCCGCACCCACCCGGTACGGGACGAGGAGTCGGCACGGGCCGAGGTCGCCCGCATCTGCGCGGAGCGCCCCGCGCTCGCGGACCGTGACCCCGTGCTCGAGTCGGTGGTTGCCGGCCTGACGAGGGTCGAGGACCCGTGGCAGGCGCAGGTCGGGGTCACCACCGCGACCGCGGCCGCCGCCGAGACGGGCACGATCGTGCTCGTCTTCGACACGGACCACCCGCGCAGCACCGGGCTCGTCCCGCCGGTCCATGTGGCCGTCGTCCCGGCGGACCGGCTGCTGCCGACGTACCAGGACGCCGTCGACCACCTCGGGACGCTCCGCCCGCTGCCCTCGGGTGTCCGGTTCACGACCGGGCCGAGCAGCTCGGGCGACATCGAGCTCACCCTCGTGCGTGGCATGCACGGTCCGGTCGAGCTGCACGTCGTCCTGGTCGGCTTCTCGCCGGACGAGCCGGGCACGCCCTCGCCAGCGCGCGACGACAACGCCACCGCCCCCGATGACCGGGAGACCGCGTGAGCAGGATCACCGGCCTGGACGTGACCGACGTCCGCTTCCCCACCTCCCGCGAGCTCGACGGCTCGGACGCGATGAACCCGGACCCGGACTACTCGGTCGCGTACGTCATCGTGCGCACCGACACCGCAGAGGACGGGCACGGCTTCGCGTTCACGATCGGGCGCGGTACCGAGGTGCAGGTCGCGGCCGTCCGTGCGCTTGAACGCCTGGTCGTCGGCCTCGACGTGGACGAGGTCACCGCGGACATGGGCGCGTTCTGGCGGCGGCTCACGGGCGACAGCCAGCTCCGCTGGCTCGGGCCGGAGAAGGGCGTCATGCACATGGCGGTGGCCGCGGTGGTCAACGCGGTGTGGGACCTCTACGCCGTCCGTGCGGGCGAGCCACTGTGGAGGCTCCTCGCCCGGATGACCCCCGAGCAGATCGTCGACCTCGTCGACTTCCGCTACCTCACCGACTGCCTGACCCGGGACGAGGCGCTCGACCTGCTGCGCGCGGCCGAGCCCGCCCGGGCCGAGCGGGAGGCCGGGCTGGTGCGCGACGGCGTCGCGGCGTACACGACGACGCCGGGCTGGCTGGGCTACTCCGACGCCAAGCTCACCCGGCTCTGCGAGGAGGCGGTGGCGGCCGGCTTCACCCACGTCAAGCTCAAGGTCGGCGCGGATCTCGAGGACGACGTCCGTCGCTGCCGTACGGCCCGAGCGGTGCTCGGGCCCGACGTCCTGCTCTCGGTCGATGCCAACCAGCGCTGGGACGTCGCGGACGCCGTCGCGTGGATGCGCCGCCTCGCCGAGTTCGACGTGTACTGGATCGAGGAGCCGACCAGCCCGGACGACGTGCTCGGGCACCGGGCCATCCGCGAGGCGATGCAGCGGCTCGACCCGCCGATCCGGGTCGCGACCGGTGAGCACGTCGCGAACCGGGTCGTGTTCAAGCAGCTGCTCGCGGCGGGCGCGATCGACGTCTGCCAGATCGACGCCACCCGGGTGGGCGGGGTCAACGAGAACGTGGCGATCCTGCTGCTCGCCGCGAAGTACGGCGTCCCGGTGTGCCCGCACGCGGGCGGGGTCGGGCTGTGCGAGGCCGTCCAGCACCTGGCGATGTTCGACCAGGTGGCTGTGGCGGGCGCGCACCCCCAGCGCTGCGTCGAGTACGTCGACCACCTGCACGAGCACTTCGTCGACCCGGTCCGCGTGCGGGACGCCCGCTATCTGGCACCGACCGCGTCAGGAGCCGGGGGCCGCATGCACCCGGCGTCCGTGGCCGAGTACGCCTACCCGCACGGCCCGGCCTGGGCCGACGACCAGCAGGGGGCAGCCGCGCAGCCTCCTGAGGGATCCGGGCACCTCTCAGCGGGTATCTTGGACCCAACGGCCGTCGGCCCGACGGTCCGCCGACTCACGGGCCGCCGGTACCGCCGCCGACCACCGAGAGGCTGACGGCGACGGGCTGCCCCGCGACCTGCCCGACGCGGCGGGCCCCGTCCCGCCCGGCAGCCCGAGCAGACGACAGACATCGGCACCGCCCCGCCGCGGGGGGCGAGCCGGAAAGGACCCGCATGCCCAAGTCCGACGCCATCGAGGTGGAGGGCACCGTCATCGAGGCGCTGCCCAACACCATGTTCAAGGTGAGCCTGACCAACGGTCACGAGGTGCTCGCCCACCTCTCCGGCCGGATGCGCCGCCACTACATCCGTGTGCTGCTCGAGGACCGGGTGGTCGTGGAGCTCAGCCCGTACGACCTGACCCGGGGACGCATCGTCTACCGCCACAAGTGAGCCCTCCCTCCAGGAGGGGCTGACCAGGAGGCACCGGTGCCCGACACCCCCAGCGCATGGCCCCGCGGGGCACCCATGGTCGGCCAGACGGCCGAGCGGTCCCGCCGCGTCACCGCCGAGGACATCGAGCGGTTCACCGCGATCAGTGGCGACCGCAACCCGCTGCACTACGACGCGGGCCTTGCCGCCACCGGACGGTTCGGCGGCCTCATCGTCCAGGGCGGGGTGACGACCGCGATCCTCAACGCCTGCGTGGCCGAGGACCTGCCCGGCCCGGGCACCGTGTTCCTGCGCACCGAGTGGGACTTCACCGCCCCCGTCCACCCCGGCGACACCGTGACCGGCCGGGTCGAGGTGCTCGAGGTCCGCGACGACAAGCCGGTGACCCGGCTGCGTACGACCGTCACCCGTGGTGACGGCACAGTCGCCGTCGACGGCACCGCGATGTGCTACACCGTCCCGCTGGAGGGGTGAACCGGCCGCGGAAGGAGGGCCCGATGCTCGGCGCGCACCAGATGGTCGCGTTCGTGGCGACGTCCGACCCGGACCGGGCCAGGACGTTCTACTCCGAGGTGCTCGGGCTCGACCTCGTCGACGACCAGCCGTACGCGCTCGTGTTCGAGGCCGGCGGGACGACACTGCGGGTGCAGAAGGTGCCCCGCCACATCCCGCTCGGCTACACCGTGCTCGGGTGGTCCGTCGCGGACCTACGAGCCGCGGTGCAGGACCTGTCCGGGCGTGGGGTCTTCTTCGAGCGGTACGAGCACCTCCCGCAGGACGAGTACGGGGCGTGGACCACCGGCGAGGGGGCCATGGTGGCCTGGTTCAAGGACCCGGACGGCAACGTGCTCTCGCTGGTCCAGCACCCGACGGGTGCGCCGGCTCAGTCGTGCCAGGGGCCGTACTCGTCGCCGTCGTAGCTGCGATCTTCCACCTCTGTCCTCTCTCTCGTCCGTTGTGTCATGGCGTGTCCCCTCCTGCGGGACCCCGTATCCGGGTCTCCGTCCGAGCGTGCCGCGGGCATGTCGCGCGAGGGTTACTCCCCGTCGAACATCCGCGAAACCCGGGTCGGGTGCCCGCACGGCGCAGAGACGTCGGAACGTCACGCGCTCGGTGGCTGGGTCGCAGGGCCGACGGCTGCCGGACGGGCGCTCGTCGGACGCTGCCGCGCCCGGACACAGGACGTCCAGCATGAGGCACCCCCGCCGGTCCCGCAAACCGGATGTGCGCCCGACACAGCGCGGCGAGGTCACGGCCCTGTCCGCGGCGGAGTGATCTTCGGACACCGGGGTACCGGACGGCAGCGGCGGTGACACCACGCGGCGCCGCACGCCCCCATCCCCTTGACCTGCGGGAGAACCGATGACCGCCCTCGCCGTCGCGGCGTTCTGCCTCGTCCTGCTCGTTCTCGCGTTCGTGTTCCCGCGGCTCTCACGTCACCCGGAACGGGGCGCGCAACGCGTACTCGGCCAGGGGCACAAGGGCTCGAGGGTGCTGCCGCGCCCGCTCAGCCGGTGGTTCTCGCGGTCCGTGTCCACATCTCAGCGCGCCGTCGGCCGCAGCGGTGCGGCGGGACGACGGGGTCGCGGCAAGCTGCCGGGCTGACCGGCTGAGCCTTGCCTGACGTTGCGTCAAGACGGTCGGGTGAACCGATGCACGACGACGCGTTCGGTCTCGAGGCGGATCTGCGCGGGCCACCTCCGTGCAGCCTTGCGGCGCGGTGGCGGCGCAGTGGCAGAGTGGTCCCGTGGTCACGGGGGACAACTCGCCAGGTGCCGCGCGCGAGCCGCGCAGCGGCGGGCTCGACGTCGCCGCGCTGCGTGCCGTGTCGGCTTTGCCGCCCAGCCGTGACCCACGGCCGCGCAGGCGGGTTCTGCACGGCGCCGTCCTGCTGGCAGCCGGACTCTTCGCTGGTGTCCTCACCGAGATGGCCCAGGGGTCGCGCGTGGACGCCGTCGAGACGTGGTCGGGCTCCGTGGCGACCTGGGCCGCGCTCGCGTTCGTCGCCGGGGCCACCTGCCGCACCCGTCCTGGTGCGGTCGCCGGCGGGGTGAGCGTGCTCGCCGGGCTCGTCGCCGGGTACCACCTCGCGCAGGCGGGTGACGGTGTGGCGGTGGCCGTCTCCAGCGTGTCCCTGTGGCTGCTCGCGGCCGTCCCGGGCGGGTTGGCGTTCGGCGCTGCCGGGCTGCTCTGGCGTACCGGCGGGTCGTGGCGGGGCGCGGGCGGGCTCGCCCTGCTCGGAGCCCTGCTGGTGGGCGAGGGGCTGCACCGGCGCCTCGACCTCCCGTGGCAGGCCGGCACCGGCGTGGCGATGCTCGTGGTGGGGCTGCTCGTCCCCGTCCTGCTCGGCGACCGGGTCGAGGGGCGGCTCCGCGCGGTGCTGCTCACGGTCGCCCTCGCCCCGCTGGGGCTGCTGTGCATCCGGGGAGCGGACGCGCTGCTGCCCGGTGCCTCGGGTGTCCTGGGCTGACGCGACCGTCCTGGGCTGACGCGGGACGCGTCCTCGGGACGCGCCGCCGGGGGACCTGTCCCCCCTCTGGCCGGGCTCGTACGGTGGGCCGCATGCCCACGGACGCACGCCCGCCCGTGTTCGCCTTCGAGGATGCCGGGGTGCGCCGCGGGGAGCGCTGGGCGCTGCGCGGCGTCTGCGCGGACGTGCCCGCGACCGGCATCACCGCCCTCGCCGGGCCGTCCGGGTCGGGCAAGTCGAGCCTGCTGCGGCTGTGCAACCGCCTCGACGTGCCGGACGAGGGGCGGGTGCTCTTCCGCGGCGAGGACGTGGCCACCCTTGACCCGCTGCGGCTCCGTCGCCGGATCGGTCTCGTGAGCCAGCGCCCCGTCCTGTTCGGCGGGACCATCCGCGACAACCTGCGCGTGGCCCTGCCGGACGCGGGCGACGCCGAGCTCACGGACGCGCTCGCGCGCGCGTCACTCGACGCGTCGTTCCTGGACCGGCCCGGGAGCCAGCTCTCCGGCGGGGAGGCGCAGCGTGCCTGCCTCGCACGCACGCTCGTCACCGAGCCCGAGGTGCTGCTGCTCGACGAGCCCACGTCGGCCCTGGACGCCGGACCGCGTCAGGCGTTCGAACGCCTCACCCGTGGCCTGGCCGAGGAGGGCATGTCGATCCTCTGGGTCACGCACGACGTCGACCAGCTGCGCCGTATCGCCGACCACGTCCTGGTCCTGTCCGCGGGGCGCCTGTGCCGCGCCGGCGGCGCCCGCATGCTCGACGACGACCGTGAGGTCGCGGCGCTGCTCGCGGGCGACACGACCAACGACGGCAACGACGGCTCCCCAGGAGGCACCGATGGAGGGTGACGTCACCCCGCTGGGGCTGGCGGCCTCGCTGGCCGCCGTGGCGGTCGCGGCCGGGCTTTCCCTCGCGCTCCACCTCGGTCTGGAGCGGCGCATCGTGTGGGCCACGGTCCGCGCGCTCGTGCAGCTGCTGCTCGTCGGCTTCGCGCTCGGTCTCGTCATCGAACCCGGGCGCCCGCTCGTCTGGTCGTGGCTGTGGGTGCTCGGCATGACGGCGTACGCCGGATTCGTGGTCCACCAGCGCGCCCCGGAGATCCCGGGGCTGCTCCCGCTGGCGATGACGGCGTTCGCCGCGTCCGGCGTGGTCACCCTCGGCGTGGTCTTCGGTCTGGGCGTGTTCCCGCTGGAGCCACGCGTGCTCGTCCCGATCGCCGGGATGATGATCGGCAACTCGATGACCGCGTGCGTCGTGGCCGCGCGCCGGGTGGTCGAGCAGCTGCGCGACCAGGCGGACGAGGTGGAGGCGCGGCTGGCGCTGGGCCAGCCGTCCAGCCAGGCGTCCCGGCCGTACGTCGCCGCCGCCCTGCGCACCGCCCTGACACCGCAGATCGAGACCACGAAGGCGGTCGGACTGGTGTTCCTCCCCGGCGCGATGACGGGGCTCATCCTGGCCGGCATCGACCCGGTGGACGCGGTCCTCGTCCAGGCAGCGGTGATGTTCCTCATCCTCGGTGCGGCGGCGACCACGACGAGCGTGGTCGGTCTCGGCCTGAGCCGGCGGCTGTTCACCGACGACCACCGGCTCGTGACGCTGCTGCGCCCGGTGGAGGGCTGACGGGCCGGCGACGGCCCTAGCCTGAGCCATGGACGTCCTCACGCTGCGTGGGCTCAACCGCGCGACGCTGCACCGGCAGCGGCTGCTGGCGCGGTGTGACGAGCCGGTGCCGGACGTGCTCGAGCACCTCGTCGGGCTGCAGGCCCAGGTGCCCGACGTCCCGTATCTCGCGCTCTGGAGCCGGCTCCGCGACTTCGACCCGGAGCCGCTGGCCGAGCTCATGCGCACGCGGCAGGCCGTCCGCATGCCGCTCATGCGCGCGACGATCCACCTCGTCACCGCTCAGGACGGTCTCGCGCTGCGTCCCGTCCTGCACCCCGTCCTGGCGCGGACGTTCGCGGGCACCACGTGGGGTCAGGCGCTGGCGAGCGAGGACATGGACGCGATCCTCGCCGCCGGCCAGGCCCTGGTGGAGGAGCGGCCACGGACGCGGGCGACGCTCGGCGCCCTGCTGCGCGAGCGGTGGCCGCACGCCGACCCGGCAGGGCTCGCCCTCGCGCTCACGTACCTCGTCGCTGTGGTGCAGGTGACGCCGCGCGGCGTGTGGAGCGAGCGGGGTCAGGCGACCTGGACGACGGTGACGGCGTGGCTCGGCGGCGAGCCGGGCTCAGAGCCCGGGTACGCCTCCGGGGCCGCCTCTCGGGAGGACGTGCTGCTCCGCTACCTCGCCGCGTTCGGCCCGGCCACGGTCAAGGACGCGCAGATGTGGTGCGGGCTGACCCGCCTGCGTGAGGTGGCCGACGGGCTGGGCGAGAGGCTCCGCCGCTTCCGTACCGAGGAGGGCGCGGACCTCCTCGACGTCCCGGACGGTCCGCTACCCGACCCGGACACGCCGGCGCCGCCGCGATTCCTCCCCGAGTACGACAACGCGCTGCTCTCCTACGCCGACCGCACCCGGGTCGTGAGACCGGGTGACCACGTCCTCCTCCGTGGCGGCAGCGGCGGGCACGTGGGCACCGTGCTCGTCGACGGCTTCCTCAGCGCGACGTGGGCCTTGCGGCGTACCGGGAGCCGAGCCGTCCTGGAGGTGAGGCCGTCCCGCGCGCTGGGGGCCCGGGAGCGCGCCGCCGTGTCCGAGGAGGGGGCGCGGCTGCTGGCGTTCCTCGCGTCCGATGCCGACCACGACATCCGGGTCCACGCACCACCGTGAGCCGTGTCGACTTTCCCGGCCGGCGGGCTCGGTGAGAACAGGGTCGGTGAGTGCCAGCCGTCTCAGCCCGGCGCCGGCCGGTGGCAGACGGCCTCGACGTTGTTGCCGTCCGGGTCGCGCACGAACACGCCGTAGTAGTGGGGGTGGTACTCGGGCCAGAGCCGGGGCGCGTGCAACACCTCGGCGCCGAGCTGGACGGCTGCCTCGTGCACGCGGTCGACGGCGGCACGGTCGGGTGCGGTGAAGGCGACGTGCGTCTCCCGGTGGCCGTCGTCGGTCAACGGGCCGAGCCAGAAGTGCGGGAACCCGCCCGGTCCGGAGAGGCCCACGACCGGGCCGTCGCCGTACGGGCTGGGGAAGCGCATCGCCTCACGGAACCCCAGCGGCGCGAACACGGTGAGGTAGAACGCGGCGGACGCGTCGACGTTCGCGGCCTGCAGGGAGACGTGGTCGAGCACAGGACGAGGCTAGCCAGTGGGCCGCCCCCGCGGGAGTCACCAGGCCGTGCGGACGAGCTCCCAGAAGCGTGCGGCCTCGGCACGGTCGGCACGAACCAGGCCCAGCACCGCGGTCTCGGCCTCGAGCCGGGCCACCCGGCGCGAGAGCAGTCGCATCTCCACGTCCACGACCTCGGCCCAGAGGGCCATGGCCTCCCGGAAGGAGGGCGAGAGGCGGAACCACAGCCGCGACACGGCTGGGCGCATGCGGCCGCCGAGGTGACGGTCCACCGCGCGCTGGACGAGGCCCACCGGCCGGGCGTGGACCGGCCCGGGCTCGGTGAACAGCACCGCGGCCACGTCCTCGGGGACGGGCATGCCGGCACGCGTGGACGTCGCGAAGGAGGCCTCGGTGGGCGTCACTGGCGGCTGCTCAGGCATCGCATGGTCTCCGGTGTTCGTCCCTGGGCCCTACCCGGACTCCGCGGTGTTGACGCTCCGCCCCATCGTCCGACCATCCGGATTCCTTGAGCGATCTTCCGCAGACGACGACGGGCACCCCGGGATCGACCCGGGGTGCCCGTCGTGTGCCGGCGCGAAGGCGCCCTCAGCGCTGTGTCAGAGGGTGCGCACGTTCGCGGCCTGGAGACCCTTCTGCCCCTGCTGCGTGTCGAACTCGACCCGCTGGTTCTCGACCAGCGTCCGGAAACCGGACGCGTTGATCGCCGAGAAGTGGACGAAGACGTCAGCGCCGCCGTCGTCCGGGCTGATGAAGCCGAAGCCCTTCGTCTCGTTGAACCACTTGACAGTGCCCTGAGCCATGGACTCTCCCTGGGAGGCTACGGCGCGCACACCTTGCACGCGCCGGCCGTGAACCGCTCCCGGGTGACCCGGTCAAGCAGAACACCCGCGGCATCCTTCCCGCAGGCGTGAACCACGAGCAAGTTACGACGACCTTCGGAGGAGGATAGCGAGCGATCCCCGTTCGCGCTGCCCCGGCACGGACAGCACCTCATCCGTCTCAGTCCGTGGGCCTCCCACGACCTCTCGGGTCTGCTGGGAGTCGGGCAGACGAGGTGCTGCAGCCCCTCGTGTTCACGGTGCTGGATGATCATGTGGGCCACCCCGGTCGTGCCCCTGCGGGCCGCGATCCGTCTCTGACTGGTCAGGTCACCGCGGGCACCCCTGGCCGGCGCGTGGTCACGGTCGTTCGAAGCCGGCGCGCACGAGCGTGGACTGCCCCTCGGGCGAGCGCACGTAGTCGACGAACGCCCGGCCCGCCACCACGTTCGGGGCGTTGGTCAGCGTCACCACCGGGTAGTCGTTGATCGCGTCCGCCGCCTCGGGAAACACGATGCCCTGGACGCCCTTGCCGGACGCGAGCACGTCCGTGTGGTAGACGAGCCCGGCGTCCACCTCGTCCATCTCGACCTTGGACAGGACGGCCTTGACGTCCTGCTCGAGCGTGTCCGCTGCCGGTTCGACCCCGGCACTGTCGAAGGCCCGCTGCGCCGCGCTGCCGCACGGGACCTCGGGCGCGCAGAGGGCGACGGCCAGTGACGGGTCGGCCAGGTCGCGCAGCCCGCGGACGTCGCCCGGGTTGCCCGCGGGGACGGCGATCTGGAGGCGGTTGCGCGCGAACACCGTGGGCTCACCCGCCTGCTCGGCCTCCTGCACGTCGTTCATCGTCGCGGGGTCCGCGGCGGCGAACACGTCCACCGGAGCGCCTTCGATGATCTGCTGGGCGAGCGTCGAGCTGCCTCCGAAGCTGAACCGCACGGTCGTGCCGGGGTTCTCGCGCTCGAAGTCGCGGCCCATCCGGGTGAAGGCCTCGGTGAGCGAGGACGCGGCGAACACCGTGATCACGCCCTCCACCTCCCCCTCGCCCCGGGGTGGCGGTGCCGAGGAGTCGTCGCCCGTGCACGCGGCGGGCGTGGCGGCGAGCAGGCAGGCGACGAGAGCGAGCAGCAGACGAGGCGGGCGCACGGTCAGCGGACCTGCGGGACCTCGACGACCACGTTCGTGGCCTTGACGGACGCGACGGCCGCGACGCCGGGCTCCAGCCCCAGCTCGTCGGCCGCCTCGCGGCTCATCAACGAGACCAGCCGGTAGGGACCGGCCTGCATCTCGACCTGGGCCATCACCTGGTCCCGAACGACCCGGGTCACGATGCCCCGAACCCGGTTGCGGGCGGACGCGCCCACGATCCGCCCCGGCAGCGGGGCGTCCGCCATCTCCTTGGCGAACGCGGCCAGCGCGGCCCCCTCGACCACGAGGCGCCCGGACGGCCCGCGGACGGTCGGCAACCGGCCGGCGTCCGCCCAGCGGCGCACGGTGTCGTCGCTGACGCCGAGGAGCTCGGCGGCCTCACTGATTCGGAACTGCGGCACAGCCGCGATGTTAACCACGCTTCTGCGGAGCGGTTCGCACCGGTGATGGGGCAGGCGCGGGAACGGTGCCCTCCCGCGCCCCCAGACCCACCGTTGCGCCCCGGGACATCCCGAGTTACTGTATCGATTCAGCCACGCTGGATCGATACAGCAGCGCGAAGAACCAGGAGGAGCGACGCACAGTGGCACGGGCGACGCTGAAGATCGTGGCGGAGGCCGCGGGGGTGTCCCGCAGCACGGTCTCCAACGCGTACAACAGGCCCGACCAGCTCTCCCCGCGGGTCCGGGCGCACGTCCTCGAGACGGCCCGCCGCCTGGGCTACGCCGGGCCGGACGCCGCCGCCCGCTCGCTGCGCAGCGGCCGGGCCGCCGCGGTCGGTGTGCTGTTCACCGAGACGCTGTCGTACGCCCTGTCGGACCCGTACGGCGTGGAGTTCCTCCGCGGCGTCGCCGGGGTGGCCGAGGCGCACGGCACCGGGCTGCTGCTCGTCCCGCTGGACGAGCAGGACAGCGAGGCGGCCTGCGCCGCGACCCGGCAGGCCGTCGTGGACGGGTTCTGCCTCGAGTGTGTCGACGAGTCGAACCCGGTGGTCGACGTCATCCACAGCCGCGGGTTGCCCCTCGTCACGACCACCAAGCCGGTCGGACGGGACATGCCGTTCGTCGGCATCGACGAGCGGGCCGCCGCGGCCAGTGCCGCCGCCCACCTCGCCCTGCTCGGCCACACGCGCGTGACAGCCGTGGTCGACGGCCGGCCGCCGCTTCGACAGAGCGGGCCGGTCGCGCTCGACCACGCGGTCAACGAGGCCGTCGACAGGAACGCTGCACTGCGCATCCTCGGCTTCCAGGACGGCCTGCCCGACGCCGTCCTCGACGTCGTAGCCGCGCCCCGCAACTCGCGGACGGACGGGCGCGAGGCCGCCGCCCACGTGCTCGACCGGCGTGACCGCCCCACGGCGATCGTCACCGTCAGCGACGTGCTCGCGCTCGGCGTGCTCGACGCGCTGCGGCAGCGCGGGCTCGTTCCCGGCAGGGACGTGTCCGTCGTCGGCTTCGACGACATCGCCGCCGCGGCCGACGCCGGGCTCACCACGGTCCGGCAGCCCGTCCACGACAAGGGGCGCATCGCCGGGCAGATGCTGCTCGAGCCGGAGAGCGTCAGCTCCCGGCAGGTCGTCCTGCCCACCGAGCTGGTCGTCCGGGCGAGCAGCGGGCCTGCCCGGTCCTGACCCCGACGCTGAGCCACCCGACACCTCTGAAGGAGAACGCCGTGCTCCCCATCGCCAGTGAGATCGCCACGCGGCTCGTCCGCGAGCAGAGCCAGACCGCCCTTCCCGGGGCTCCGGTCGTCGACGAGGCCCGGGCTGTCGAGCCGCGGGTCCACGGCCGCCCGCGCCTGGCCGCAGCCCGGGCCCTTCGGCGGCTCGCCGACCGCATCGAGCCCGTCTCGGGGCGCGCACCCGTCCGCGACGGGTAGCCCCGGGGCGGGCGAGGGAACCGGAGCCCATACGGCCGCGTCCCAGAGCTGTCCGGTGAGCGCCGGACGGGGCTCAGGAGGCGACGATGCAGACCGCGGGCGAGTACCGCAGCCAGTGGCGTGTGGCGACGGTCGCGAGCGTCTGCGCCGCTGCCCTCGGGATCTCGGGTGTCGTCGCGGGCCTGCCCGGCGGCGGCAGTACGGCCGAGGCGTCGGGGCTCCAGCGGTTCTCCGGCTGCCCCGAGCTCGAGCGGTACGCGAGGGACGCGGCCCTGCCGCAGGTGACCGCGTACGGGCTGAACCCGGGGGGCGCCGTCGCACGGTCGAGCGGCGCAGCGGCGGCGCAGGAGGGGAGCGCTGCCGTCCAGTCGGCGCCCCGGAGCGACACCATGGCCGCGCCCGGCGAGGAAGAGGCGTCGACCGGCCCCGCGGTCGGTGTCGGCGCGACAGGGACGAACGTCCAGGAGGCCGGCGTCGACGAGCCCGACCTGGTCAAGACAGACGGGCGGCACCTCGTCACGGTGACCGGCGGCGCGCTCCGCGTCGTCGACACCGCCAAAGGCGCCGACGGGCCGGTCGGGCGGCTGAGCCTTCCCGGCGGGCATGTGAACGAGCTGCTGCTCGTCGGAAACCGTGCGCTGCTCCTCGGCAGCGGCTCCACCCACGACGACCCCGTACCCCCCTCGCACGTCGACGTCGTGCCGCTGCCGAGGCCCCTCACCACCGCCCGGGTGACGCTCGTGGACCTCTCCGACCCGGCGGACCCGCAGGTGCTGTCCACGGCCGACATGGACGGCGCCTACGTGACCGCGCGCGAGCACGGCGGGGTCGTCCGGCTCGTGCTGTCCTCGACTCCTGCCCTGCCGCTGCGGTACGCGACGGCGCCCGGCACGGCCAAGAAGGACGCGCTCGCGTACAACCGCCGCGCGGTCCGGGGACTCACGGCCGAGGACCTGCTGCCCGGCGTCGTCGTCCGGGACGCTGACGGGCGCACCGTCCGCGACGAGACACTGGTGCGCTGCGGAGACGTGCACCACCCGGGTCGCGTCGCCGGTCTCGGCACGGTCTCGGTCGTCACGCTCGACCCGGCCCAGGGGCTCCAGGCGATGCCGGCCACCGCGGTGACCTCGTCGACCGACCACGTGTACGCGACGGCCTCGCGCCTCTACGTCACGACCGGAGCCTGGGGTCAGTCCCCTGGTCCGATCCCGCTCGGGGGCGACGTCGTGACGGACAGCGCCGGCGGCGGCGGTGGCGTCGCTGGCATCGACGGCACAGGCGGCGACGTCGCGGTGGACAGCACGGGCCGCAGCATCGCGCCCCGCATCGCCCGCCCCTCGACCGCGCTGCACGCCTTCGACCTGACCGGCGGCGGCCCGGCGGCCTACGTCGCGTCCGGACGGGTCGACGGGTCGCTGCTCGGACGCTGGGCCATGTCCGAGCACGAGGGCCTGCTCCGGGTGGCGACCACCCGCAGCGGCGTGAGCGGCTCCCCGTCCGGCATGGACAACCAGGTCGTCGTGCTCGACGAGCGCGGTGACCGGCTCGTGCGGATCGGCCGGGTCGGCGGGCTGGGGCCCGGCGAGTCGATCCGGTCGGTGCGCTGGTTCGGTGACCTCGCGACCGTGGTCACCTTCCGCCAGACCGACCCGCTCTACACCGTGGACCTCTCCGACCCGCGTCACCCGCGCGTCCGGGGAGAGCTGAAGATCCCGGGGTTCTCCGCGTACCTGCACCCGGCGGGTGACGGGCTGCTGCTCGGCGTCGGCCAGGACGCGACGGCGCAGGGCCAGGTGACCGGGCTTCAGGTGTCCTCGTTCGACCTGTCCGACCTCGACGACCCGCGCCGTACGGACGCGGTCGACCTGGGGCAGGGCTGGAGCCCGGTGATGGACGACTCGCGGGCGTTCACCTACCTGCCGGAGCAGCGGCTGGCCCTCGTGCCGGTCGAGACCTGGAGCACGTGGGGCTCGGCCGAGCTCTCCGACGAGCCGAGTGTGGCGCGCCCGGCCATGGGAGGCGTGGTTGCCGTACGCGTGGGTGAGCACGGGGCGCTCGAGACGCTCGCGTGGCTCGGCCAGGGCACCCAGGTCCTCCGGGCGATCCCGGTCGGTGGCCAGATCGCGCTCGTCGGCCCGGCCTCGGCCGTCCTCGTCGACGCCGACACCCTCGCCGAGACCGGCCGGGTCTCGCTCGCCTGAAGACTCCCGAGGACGTCCTCGCGCAGGCGCGTGCGCGCGGCAGTCCCGGGTACACCCGGAATACTGCCGCCGTCCGCACGTTATACCCCCTGTGGGTATACGTGTGAAGGAGGTTCACTCGTGACGACCGACGTGACCCTGGCCACGTTCGAGAAGACCGTGACCGAGAACGACATCGTGCTCGTCGACTTCTGGGCCTCGTGGTGCGGGCCGTGCCGCGCGTTCGCGCCGGTCTACGAGGGGGCGGCAGAGCAGCACGAGGACATCGTCTTCGCCAAGGTCGACACCGAGGCGGAGCCTGAGCTGGCCGCGCAGGCCAACATCCGCTCGATCCCGACGCTGATGGCGTTCCGCGAAGGCGTCCTCGTCTTCGCCCAGCCGGGCGCGCTTCCCGGCCCCGCCCTCGAGCAGGTCATCGAGGGCGTCCGCGAGCTCGACATGGACGAGGTCCGCGCACAGCGCGACGAGCAGGCGGCCTCCTAGGCCGGGCGTCTGCCCCAACCGGCACTCAGCCCGTCGCGGTCCAGAGACCTCTGAGCTTTCGGCCGCGAATCGAGGCCACCTGCCGCGAATGCTGCACCGCCGTACGGGGGACGACATCGCGGTACGGGGGACGACGAACCGCAACCGGTACCGCGCACCCCGGAGGCAGGCATGGCAGGGCACGACGGCTCGACGACGCTCGGCGACGGCACCACCGTGACCAAGGACGACGCGCGCGTGATCGCGGTCGCCCACTGCGAGGACGCTGCAGCGAGCGTGGGCGTCGCGCTCTCGTTGGGCGGCTCACTGCCCCACCAGGCGATCCACGTGTTCGGCGGGATCCTCAACGACCTGCTCGACGTGGTGGCCGACCTGCACACCCCCGTGCGCGCGGACGAGGCCGACGGGCAGGTGCGCATCGACCGTGCGTACCTCGACCGCGGGCAGCGCCTCGTCGACTACTACCTCCAGGACCTCCCGGAGCTGCCTGAGCGCGTGATCCCGGGGGGCACCGTGGCCGGCGCGCTGATCCACAAGGCACACACCGCCGTGCTGCTCGCCGAGCGGTACGCCTGGACGGCATGCCACCGGCACGGGGACGGGATGAACCCACTCGCCGCCGAGTACCTGGGCGTGCTCTCCGACCTGCTCGTCGCGCTCGCCCGTACGGCCAACGCCGAGCACGGCGACATGGTGTGGCATCCCGGGCTGTCTGCGGCCGAGGCCGACACGCCGTCAGAGGGCACGGCAGACGACGACGGCACGGCAGACGGCGAGGGCGCCGACACCGGGCGGGCCGCCTCGCAGGAGTCGGTGGGCTGACGACCCGGGTGGCGCTCGGCCCCGACCCCGGCAGGGGGCCACGCCGAGGCCCTACCCGCTGATCGGGCGCCAGCGCGTCGGGCACGTACGGCTACGCAGCATGAACGAGGGTCTGCCGCTGCTTGCCGAGACCGTCGATCTCCAGCTCCATGACGTCGCCCGCCGTGAGGTACGGGAACCGGCCGGACAGGGCGACGCCCTCGGGCGTCCCGGTGTTGACGACGTCGCCGGGCTCGAGCACGAGGAACTGGGACAGGTGCCAGACGAGGTACGCGGCCGAGAAGATCATGTCCGAGGTCGCCGACTCCTGCCGCGGTTCACCGTTGACGAACGAGCGCAGGCCCAGCTTCTGCACGTCGGGCACCTCGTCGGTGGGGACGAGCCACGGGCCCAGGGGGTTGAACGTCTCGCAGCACTTGCCCTTGCCCCACTGCCCACCGTGCTCCATCTGGAAGGCGCGCTCGGACACGTCGTTGGCGATCGTGTAGCCGGCGATGTGCGCGAACGCGTCGTCCGGCGAGTCGAGGTAGCGCGCCGGGCGGCCGATGACGACGGCGAGCTCGACCTCCCAGTCCATGCGCTCGCCCCCGCGCGGGATCACCACGTCGTCGTACGGCCCGACGACGGTGTTGGGGTGCTTGAAGAACAGCACCGGCGTCTCGGGCGTGGCCACCCCGGACTCGGCGGCGTGTGCGGCGTAGTTCAAACCGATGCACGGCACCGCACTGGGCCGGGACACGGGGGCACCGATGCGCAGCGACTCGGCCCCCTCGATCCGCGGCAGCGCTCGTGCCTGCAGGGCGTCCCGCGCACGGGCCGGGCCGTCGGCCGCGAGGAAGGCGCCGGTGATGTCGTCGGTCAGCGGGCGGAGGTCGTACAGGGTGCCGTCCTCGTCGCGCACGGCAGGCTGCTCGGCACCTGCGGCGCCGACTCGCATGAGCTGCATCGGGTGCTCCCGGTCGTCTCGGGTGGTCACGCCAGGGTATTCGGCGGCGTCGCAGGCCTCATCCAGTGGTTAGGGCGCCGGCGACCTGGCGGGCTCGCGCCACATCGGCCACACCGGCGGGCCCCCGGGTACCGAGAGCGCGTCCACGACGGCGAAGCCGTGCCGCTGGTAGAAGGCCCGGCTGCGGACGCTGGTGGCCTCGAGGTACGCGGGCGTACCGTCCCGGTCGCAGCGCGCGAGCATCGGCGCGAGCATGTTCGCGCCGAGGCCACGGTTGCGCGCCTCCGGGGCGACGCCGAGGTACCACAGGTACGCGTGCGGCTGGTTCGGGTGGTGCGCGTCGATCACCTCGCTGATCGCGGCGCCCCGCTCGGCGTCCGGGCCGATGATGTCCGCAGCCCGGGCGGCGAACGCCCCGGCCTGGTCCTCCTGCACCACCGGCCGGCCGGGCGGCACCCACAGCGCCCCTGCGCTCCCCAGCCCGTCCCGGTAGACCCGCCCGTACGGCTGGAGCGTGTCCGCGACGAGGCCGAAGAACTCCGGCAGCACCCTCCGTCGGCCGTCGGGGTCGGGAACGATCCAGGCCAGCACGGGGTCGTCCTGGAACGCCCGGGCCAGCGCGGTGGCGAGCTTGGGGAGCTCGGGCCAGGTCGCCGGACGGACGGCTGGGCTGCTCCGAGCCGCACGCGCGGCGTCCAGCTCGATGACGGTGCGGTCGCTGGTGCTGGTCACGATGGCCTCCTCGGCTCGGCCTGGTGGTGCTCCACTCCGTTGACCTGCAGCCTCGCCGCCGAGGGCCTCCGCCACATGGGTAGCGGGCTGCCCATCTTGGGCCGTACGGCTGGGGACCATGCCCATCTGCGGGCTACCCTGGGGGCCGTCGGCCCGTCCAATGGCCCCCGGACCCAAAAAAGTCGCTACGAGCGACCGTGCGCCGTGAGGCGACCATGCGGGTCGGCGCTGACGGGTGGCCACCCTCGTGGTGGCCGCCCGTCACCATCACGGTCGAGGCCTGCCCGAGGCCACCGTCCGACGTCCCAGGAGCCGAGAAGCCCGTGAGCCAGCACCGACCGCCGCGATGCCGGCCGCTGCCGCCCGAGGTCGTCGCCGAGGCCGGCGACCCTGACCCGGGCGTGCCGGACGCCGAGCTGATGGAGCGACTGGAGCGGGCCCTCGCGTCCCTGCCGGCGGACGAGCGCGCGGCGGTCGTCACCTCGTTCGCGTACGACGAGGGCACCCCGGGCGTGGTCGCGGAGCTCGGCGTCGTACCCGGGCACGCGGAGAGGCTGACCGACCGTGGGTTGGCCCGGCTGCGCGACGCGCTCCACGACGTCCACGTGGACGACCGGCAGGTGTACGCGGTGCTGGCCCGCAGGCGCCACCGCCTGGGCGCCGAGTAGCCGGCGCGACCGGCCGCGTCAGTGCGGGCCGCGCTCGAGCAGCCGGCCCAGCATGGTGTCCTCGCCGACCTGGGAGTCGTCGTACTTGTAGGTCAGCTTGTGCACGAAGGACGAGTCGAGCAGCTGGCGGAACCGCCGCGGCTCGTACGGCTCCCACATGGCCCGCCGGAATGCGTTCGGCGGGGCGACGCTCAGCCGCGGCGTCCCCGTCCAGTGGGCGCGGAACTGGGGGTCGAGGTGACAGAGGGCCTCGAACATGTGGTGCAGGTCGTAGTAGTCGATGGCCTTGTCGTTGCGCTCCCAGAACACGTGCTCGGCCTCGCGCATCATCGTGACGACGTCGTGGCGCCGCCGGCTCGCCAGGCACCAGCTCGACAGGCGTCCCGTGCGGTACGTGAACGCGAAGAAGCCGGCGGTCCCGAGGTTGGACATCACCGCGGGAACCCGGGTGCGCACGAGGCAGGTCGCGTCGAGCCAGATGCCGCCGTACCGGGACAGCACCTCCAGCCGGACGAGGTCGGAGTGGCGCGTGAGGTTGTCCCCGGTCTTGTCCCGGATCTCGTCCGGGATGCGGGTGAGCTGGCGCTCGCACGCGTCGTCCAGCACGACCAGCTCGTCCGACTCGTGGAAGCGCTTGAGCTGGTCGTGGCAGAGCCGGACGACCTCGGGCGCGGCGTCCATGCCCTGCGCCCAGTACACCCAGATACGCGGCGGGACCCCGTCCACCGCCGAGTCCGGGGCTTCCCCGGCCCGGGGCGTCTCCCGCGCGCGCCTCTGGATCTCGTCCAGGTGCTCGGCGACGAAGCGCGCCATCGCACGGCGCGCGGGGAAGCGCTTCGTGCTCTGCGCGAGCAGGTGGCGGTCGAGCGCCGTGGAGGCGGGGTCACGATCGAGGGCGGCCTCGTACGCCCTGGCCGCTGCGCGCGTCCGACCCGCCCTCTCCCGGACGCGGCCGAGGTTGAGGTACCAGGTCGGCGGCCCGTCCCCTCCGGCAAGCGCGGCCTCGTACCCGCGGGCGGCCTCGGTCCAGCGCTGTGCCCGGTGTGACTCCCGGGCCCGCTGGTAGACGGCCCGGGCACCCTCCTCCCTTTCACGGAGCACGGTGACTCCCCCCATCTGGGGCGCCGGCCGGTGGGCGCGACACCTCCACACCTCCATTGACGCGGAAGGGCCGACTCACCGACCGGGCCTTGCCAAGTCTTGGCACACGCCTGCTCTGGGAAGCACGCACGGGGAACTCGGATGGTTCGCGAACGTGCGAAAGCGCACCGACCCTGCGCGCTCCGTGTGGGGGCGTACTGCCGGGAATGCGGACAGACCATGACGAGAACATGCAGAAGGGCCCCGGCGCGCCGCCCCCTGCTGCGGCACTCCGGGGCCCCGGACTGTGGTGAGGTGAGTAGTGCCCTGGATTTCGCAGGTCATGCCTGCAGGAGAAGGACCTTTACCGAGCCGAGAGAAACCCCGCGTCGCCGCACGGATTCCTCTGACTACAGTCAGAGGATGGACGACGTGATGGTCTCGCAGGTCCGCCGGTTCAACCGGACGGTCACCGAGCGGGTCGGCGCGCTCAACGACAGGTACCTCGCCAGGCGCCACTCCCTCGGCGAGGCCCGGCTGCTCTGGGAGATCGGCCCGGACGGCCGCGACGTCCGGGCGCTTCGGGCCCGGCTCGGTCTGGACGCGGGACACCTGAGCCGCCTGCTGCGCTCCCTCGAGGCCGCGAGGCTCGTCACGGTCGGGCCGAAGGCGTCCGACCGGCGGGTGCGCACCGCACGGCTCACCGCGGCGGGCCGGCGGGAGCGTGCGCTGCTCGACCGGCGCAGCGACGAGCTGGCCACCTCGTTCCTCGCACCGCTCGGCGCGACCCAGCGGTCCCGGTTGGTGGCCGCGATGGCGGACGTGGAGCGGCTGCTGACCGCGGGCACGGTCGCGGTGACCCCGACCGACCCGGCAGACCCGCAGGCGCGGCACTGCGTGGCGGCGTACGTCGCCGAGCTGCACCGCCGGTTCGACACCGGGTTCGACCCGGCGCGCAGCCTCCCCGCGGACGAGAAGCAGCTACGCCTGCCGTACGGCCTGCTGCTCGTCGCGTCACTGCACGGGGAGCCGATCGGCTGTGCCGCGCTCAAGCTCCACGCCGACGCACCGGCCGAGGCCAAGCGCATGTGGGTGGACGAGTCCGCCCGCGGCCTCGGGGTCGGGCGTCGCCTGCTGGCCGAGCTCGAGGCGCACGCGGCAGCCCACGGCGCCCGCACCGTACGGCTGGAGACGAACAGGTCCCTCGTCGAGGCGACCAGCCTGTACCGGTCGGCCGGCTACACCGAGGTCGCCCCGTTCAACGACGAGCCGTACGCCCACCACTGGTTCGAGAAGTCCCTGGCGCAGCCCAGCGGTCGAGCCGACGCCGGCGGCACCTGACGCCTGGTGCGCGACTGACAGAGGCTGCTTGCGGCCACCAGCATTTCGGCGGCCTCGTACGCGGCCCGGAGCGCCCTACCTATCAAGGTGTCCCGGACGAAGCGCCGGCCGTCGGGACGCTCGCCGCTTGCTCGCCGCCCGCTGCCCGGCGCCGGCCGAGCACGCCGAGACGCCGGGCACTGAGGTCCGTCGCGGGCCCTTGCTGGCGGCCCGGTACGGGTGCACGCTCGGACTGGCGCCTCTTCGCGCCGCGGGCCGGATCCTGGTGCCTGCACCATCTCCGACCCACCCGTGGCCGCAACCGTGGGAGCCGGGCATGGACGAGTCACGAGCCCTTCAGCGCGCGGGATGGGCGGGCGCCGCTTCGGTCGTGCTGCTCGTCGTCGGGCTGGCGCTGACCTACATGGTTGGCGTGGACCAGGCAAGCATGTCGGACGCCGCCATCCTCGAGAGGCTCAACGACGGCGCGCGACAGGCCGCCGCGGGCATCGGGGTTCCCGTACTCGCGGCGGGTGTTGCACTGCTGCTCTGGTTTGCCACGGGGCTGCGTCAGGTGCTGGACCGGCTGTCCGGCGGCGACCCGCTTGCGCACGCGATCGTGCCGGCGGCTGCGCTGCTCGGCGGGTTGCTGATCACCGCGGTGTCACTCGACGTGGGGAGCGCGTTCGCGGCACTGTCGGACGAGTTCACCCCCGACCCGGACACCGCCCGCGCGCTCGGCATGGCGGGACAGGTACTCGGGCTCACCGGGCTGATCGGCGGGGCGGTTCTGGTCGCCGTGACGACGCGGATTGCCCAGCAGGCGCGCGCCCTGCCGAGCTGGGCAGTCTGGGTGTCCTACGCCGTCGCCGTGCTGTGCCTGTCCGGCTTCTGGAGCGGGGGCATGGGGTCCGTGGCCTTCGTGCTGTGGCTCATCGGCGCCGTCATCGGGGTGCTGCGCGCGGCGCGGCGGACACCGCCGGAGCCGGCCGTCCCGGCGCAGAGCGCACCGGCTCCGGAGGCGGCCCGCACGCCCCCGAACGCCACCGGCGGCTGACGCCCCTGCCGACGTTCGTCCACAGCCCGGCCGCGTCCACAACCTCGCCTCCGCCGCCGTCGTCCTACGCGGCAACGTCGTCCTCGCCGCGATCGTCGACTGGCTGCGCTGACTACTGAGACACGGCCTTGCGGGCTCGTCGCGCCGGCGTCGCTGTCGCGAGCGCCAGGGCGGACATCGCGTCCACCGCCTCGAGGTTCGACATGCCCTGGTCGACGCAGAGGGACCGCCAGGCCCAGAACGAGACCGCGTGGCGCAGGACGGCCCTCAGCCGGCGGCTTCGTGCCCTGCTCGTACGGAAGGGCTGGTGCAGGACGTCGCGTAGGTGGACGTCCCGCGCGTCGAGCTCGCGCCGGCGAGTGGGCGCGATGACGTCCTTGTCCCGGTAGATGCGCGTGAGCACGTCCGCACCGCTGCTCGCCGAGGCGTACGGCCTAAGCAGTTCGGCGAGGCCCCGTGGCTGCCCGACCTCATCGCCCGCTACGACCTCACGCCACCGCCGGGGCGCTGAGAGGTTTGCCTCGGGCCCGGCAGCCCGCGGCCGGGCGCTAGAAGTCGGTGCTCGAGTCGAGGCCGCTCCCCCGGCGGCGGATGTGGAGCAGCCGGGAGAGCCGGATCAGGGGACGGATGCCGAGCTGGATGCTCCCGATGAGGAACATCCAGGTTCCGAGACGGGTCGTCGACTCCTGGAAGAACAGGATGCTCCCCGTCGCGAACCACCCGGCGATGAGCACGTCGTTGACGATGCTGAGTGCCTCGTACCGGTGACGCAGCACGAGCTCGTCGTGCCCGACGCGCAACGTGACGGTCCGGTTCCGGTCACGCGCGGGACGCTGGGTGCTCGTTCCCGGGTCACCCTCCCGCTGGTCGTCACCGTGTGTCTCGGGGTGCGTCACGGGCTTCTCCCCGGTCGCTGCGGAGTCTGTCGGGACGAGGACGGCCGTCCCCTCTCTCTATCCCGGCTTGCCGGACCCGGCAATGGCCTGCTCAGATGGCGCTTCCATGGTCAGTTCCCCGTCCCCCCGGGTACCGCCGGACGTCGTCGCGCGGCTCCGGGCCGCCGGATGTGTCTTCGCCGAGGACGAGGCGGCGATGCTCGCCGGAGCGGCGAGCACACCGGTCGAGCTGGACGCCATGGTGGAGCGGCGGGCCGTCGGCCTGCCGCTGGAGCACGTCCTCGGCTGGGCGGAGTTCTGCGGCCTGCGCATCGCCGTGGACCCCGGGGTGTTCGTCCCCCGCCCCCGCACCGAGCTCCTGGTCCACGAGGCGGCGGCGCTGGCCGACCCGGGCGCTGTCGTCGTCGACCTGTGCTGCGGGTCGGGCGCGGTCGGGGCCGCGCTGTCCGCGTCCCTCGACGTGACCGAGCTGTACGCCGTCGACGTCGACCCCGCCGCGGTGGCGTGTGCACGCCGCAACGTCGCGCCCACGGGTCAGGTGTACGCGGGCGACCTGTACGCGCCGCTGCCCGACTCGCTGCGGGGGCGCGTCGACGTCCTGGTCGCCAACGTGCCGTACGTCCCCACGGACGCGATCCGGCTGCTCCCCGCGGAGGCCCGCGTCCACGAGCCGCGCGTGGCACTCGACGGCGGCGACGACGGGCTCGACGTCCTGCGTCGTGTGGCCGCGGGGGCGCCGCAGTGGCTCGCGCCGGGTGGACACCTGCTCATCGAGACGAGCGAGCAGCAGGCCCGGATCGCGGTCGAGGTCATGGTGGGCTGCGGGCTGACCCCGCGCGTGGTGAGCGACGACGACCTCGAGGCCACCGTCGTGATCGGAGCACGGCGCACCGCACCCTGACCCGGGAGTCCGCCTGTACGCGGGGCTGTCTCCACGCCGCCCCCCGGGCACGCCCTTCGCCGACCGCCCGAGCGGGCCACGCCGCCCGTGAAGGCACCGCCCGCCGGCTGGCTTGACGAGCGGCACCGCTACTTCCGGCTCAACCTGATTCGCGGTGCGGCATCGATGGCCTCCTTCGTCCTGCTGGCCATCGCGCTCGCCCTACCGGCGGACTGAACATCCCGGGACCTCGCCATGAGCGCCTGGCGTCCGGTTCACCGGTCGCGGTTGAGGCACGTGCAGACGCACGCCTTGTTGCCCTCAGGGTCGGCCAGGACGACGAACGACGGGGCTTCCCCGTCGTCGACCACCCGCCCGCCCGCGGCGACCGCGGCCGCGATGCGCTCGTCGGCGACGTCGTGCGGCACCCAGAGGTCGACGTGGAAGCGTTGACGCGGAGTCTCGTGCGCCTCGGTGTGCTGGAACCAGAGCAGGGGCACGCGACCGCTGCGATCGACGACGTCGTCGACCTTGAGCGAGTCGGGACTCCCGGTGAGCAAGACGGCCCAGAATGGTCCGACGGCGGCGAGGTCGGCGGTGTCCAGCGCGAGCTCGAGCTGGGCAGGGGCGCTCGGGTCCGCGCTGATCCCCTGCTCACGGGCGATCTCGCTGATCCGCCGGGCGAGGTCGATGTCGCGCTGGGTGACCTGGGAGACGTCGTGGCTGACCAGCTTCACGTCCACGTGCGGGTACGTCAGCACCACGTCGGGATGGTGGTTGGCTCCCTCGGCGGCCTCGGTGACCGCGGTGACGAACGTGAGGCCCGTGACGAAGTTGCCGGTGAGGAACCTCGCATGGAGGGCCTGGGCGAGCTTCCGCCAGTCGTCGAGGCCGGAGTCGAGGATCTGCTGGGTGGTGAGCTCCATGTCCTCAGCATTTCAGCCGTTACCCTCCCAGTGAGGGCGGAGTCCGCGCCGGGTGCCCTGTCCCGACGCCGGCCCAGCTCAACAGCCCGGTCGACGGCGGGCAAGGACGGGCTGGAGGCCCATCCCTGGGGCGGGGCTGGCGTCCCGTCTCACGTGGTCTGTTTGACCCGATGAGTAGAGTTTGGCTAGGCCCTGGACCCCGGTCGTGCTACTCGCACGAGGATTCGGGGCTGATGAGCAATAGCCGGTTTTCGTCGGACACCGCGGTGCGCGGGGGCTGCGCCGTGTTGACCACCCACGGACGTCTGGACCGCGGCGCCCGTTACGCCCTGCGTGCACAGATCTTGGGTGAGCTGGCTGACTCGCCGCGCGGGCTGGTCTGTGACCTCACCGACTCGACAGACCTCGACCCGAGCTGCCTCGCCGCTCTGGTGGGCCTGGCCGGGCAGGCGGCCGAGTGGCCGGGGATCCCCCTGGTGCCCGCCAGCTCCGACTCCGCCCTGCTCGAGTACATGGGCGAAGTCGTTGCCGGTGACCGTCCCTCTGTTCAGCCCACGATGGTGGCCGCCGTGGACTCCGCGTGCCCGCGTGCGCCCCTGCCGGTTGCCAGCATCGACCTTTCCCCCGACCCGAGTGCCCCTGCGATTGCCCGCCGGTTCATCACCTCGGTGTGCGTGGACCCAGACGACGCCGAGCTGGCCTGGGTCGCCTGCGTCGTGGCCAGCGACCTGGTCACCAACGCGCTCACGTACGCAGCGACCCCGATGCAGCTGCGCGTCGCCAGCCACCCCGGCCTGCTCCGAATGTCCGTCCGCGAGGCCGGCGATGCCGCATCTCATGCACTCGACAACCAACTCGACGCCGACCACGGGCATGGGCTCCTGCTGGTGGACCGCCTGACTCGCTGCTGGGGCACGATCCCCACCCACAGCCATGGGAATGTCGTGTGGTGCGTCATCGACGCGCTACACCCCACCGCGTCGGCACCAGCCGACTCACCGGTCACCACACGCGCCGCGGCTGCACGGTGACACCGAACCCGCATTCCCGCACGTCCGCCTCCTCGGCCCTGGGTCTCAGGTGATCGTGCATTTGCGGTACGCCCACGCTTGGGCGGCGCAGCGACGCTGCCAGAGCTAGCCGAGGGAAAGGGCACGGCCAAGCGACCGTCAGCGACTGAGTTTCCATTCCGCATGAACGCCACGAATCGCAGGCGTTACCTTCCGTGTTCGGAGGCCATCTCGTATGTTGGGCTGGGCAAGAGATTGCGGGCCGCTGCCGGGGGACGGGGGCTTGAGGTGGTCGATCAGCAGAAGCTGACGTCAGTGCTGGGAGAGTTCGCCCGCACGTTGGTCACGGACTTTCCGATCCAGGGGATCTTGGACCATCTCGTGGAGCGGATGGTTGAGGTGCTGCCCGTGACGTCCGCGGGCGTGACGTTGATCTCCCCTGGGCTCAAGCCCCGCTACATTGCCGCCTCGCACGACGACGCGCTGCGGTTCGAGTCCCTGCAGACCGAGCTGGGTGAGGGTCCGTGTCTGGCCGCGTACGAGACCGGCGAGGCGGTGTCGGTACCTGACCTGCGAGTCGACCAGCAGTTCCCGGCGTTCTCACCGCGGGCGATGCGCGAGGGCGCCGTCGCGGTGTTCACGTTCCCGCTGCGCGGGGAACATGGGCGGCTCGGAGCGCTTGACCTCTACCGGGACACGGTCGGACCGTTGGCAGCTGATGCCTCGGTTGCCGCGCAGACGCTGGCCGATGTGGCGACTGCCTACCTGCTCAACGCGCAGGCCCGGGCGGATGCGCTGCAGGCATCCGACAGGTACCGCGAGAGTGCCCTGCACGACGCGCTCACCGGGCTGCCCAACCGGGTGCTGCTGGGTCAGCGCCTCGAACATGCGGCGTTACGCGCACAGCGTTCCCACACGGCCGCCGCGGTGCTCTTCGCCGACATCGACGACTTCAAGTCCGTCAATGACCTGTACGGCCACCAGGCCGGCGATGAGCTCCTCGTCGCCTTCGCCCACCGCCTCGATCGCTTGCTGCGCTCCGGCGACACGTTGGCACGCCTGGGCGGTGACGAGTTCGTCATCGTGTGCGAGGACCTCACGGATGCCTCCCACGCGGACACGCTCGCTGCGCGCATCGCCAAGGCGCTCACCGAACCCTTCCTCCTGTCCGCGGCCGAGATCTGGGTGACCGCGAGCATGGGCATCGCCTTCGCCGGCCCGGGTGAGCATGTGTCCGCCGGGCTTATCCAAGATGCGGATGTCGCGATGCGTCGGGCGAAGCGCGGAGGCGCATCACATCGCAGCGAGAGCGCACGCGTGACCGCCCCTGGCCCCGATGGAGCCGGCGTGGGCACACGCCTGGACGAGTCCGGTCCCACCACCAGCCGCATGGGAAGGGCCGCGGGCAACGGCGGTCAGATCCTCGACCTACGCCAGCAGGAACTCGAGAGCCCCGAGCATGTCCTCGAGCAGGACCTCCGGTCTGCCTTCGCCGAGGACAGGCTCGACGTGGCCTACCAGCCCATCGTGCGCAGCATCGACGGGCAGCTCACCGGCTTCGAGGCCCTGCTCCGGTGGACAGACCCCCACCGCGGCCCGGTACCGGCCCAGGTCACCATCGCCACTGCCGAACAGCTCGGGCTGATCGACCAGATCGGAGCCTGGGTACTCGACCGCGCCTGCCGCGACCAGCAGGAGATCCGCGCGGCCGACCACGGCGGACCGTTGATGGTGACCGTCAACGTCTCCCCCACCCAGCTCATGTCCCCCGGTTTCACCACCACCGTGGCGTCGGTGCTGGACCAGACCAAGATCGACCCCGCGTTCCTCGTACTCGAGATGACCGAGAACATCCTCATCGAGGATCCAGAGCGCGCCCTGCTCGTCCTGACCGACCTCAAGGACATGAACCTCAGCCTGGCACTCGAGCACTTCGGAACCGCCTACTCCTCGCTGAGCTACCTGCAGTTTCCCATCGACATCGTCAAGATCGACCGAGAGTTCGTCGCCGGCCTTGCCCACCACCCCTCGAGCAGGGCCATCATGCGGGCCATCACGAACCTCTGCCACGAGCTGGGCATGACCGTGACCGCCGAAGGAGTCGAGACACGACGTCAGCACGACCAGATCATCGACCTCGGCTGTGAATCCGCCCAGGGCTATTACTACGCACGCCCCATGCCTGCCTCAGAGCTGGCCGAACGGCTCCACGAACCGTCTCCGCTGCCGCTCCGGCTTCCCACCCAGCGAACGCCAGCCAGCAGTCGCGCTACGTGACGGCGAGCGGTGAGCATGCGCTGCCTTGACTGCTCCTGCGGGCATATCCGCGAACAAGAGGAGTTCGGGCATTCGTCTGAACCAGTTTCACCGCCCACCTGAGGACGCCGCCGCAGGAGAAGCGAAACTCGTTCACGACCGCGCCCGGCAGCGTGCAGAGGTTGGACCGCCGTGACCAGGGCGGGGTCGCTGCGGCGACCAGGGACTAGACGGACAAGGCACCCTTCCGGCGCAAAGCCGCGAAAAGATCTCTTCCTTGGGTCATGCTTCTGCTGCTCGTCCCGCCCCCTGTGGGCCGAATCGGTCGGGCTCCGGCTGGGGCGGGGAGGTCTGATGAGAGCACGAGCCCTGCTCGGTTCGCTGGTGCTGGCGCTCGCCGTGCTCGTCACACTTCCCGAGCAACCGGCTCATGCCGCGGCGGCCGCCTGCCCCCAGGTCGCCGCGCACCGGGGTGAGACGTTCGAGCGCACGGAGAACACAGTCCCGGCGATCCGCTACGGCTACGGCCGAGGGGCGGAGACCGTCGAGATCGACATCCGGTGGACGCGCAACGGCAAGGCGATGGCGCTGCACGATGCGACGCTCGACCGGACCACCAACGGCACGGGGCTCATCGCCGAACGCACGAGCAGCTACGTCCAGAGCCTGCGCACACCCGACGGCCGCCGCGTCCCGTACCTCACGTCCGTGCTCAGAGAGGCGCGTGACGTCGGCCGGGGGGTGATGCTCGAGCTCAAGCCTGAGCTGACCTCTGCCAACGCCGATCTCGTGGTGAGCCGCATCCGGGAGTACGGCCTGGTGGGCCAGGCCAGCGTCGCCTCGTTCCGTGAGCGGAGCCTCCGCATGATCGAGGGGCGCGCCCCGCGGATCCGCACCGTGCACTTCGACGGCTCGGGACAGTGGGGCGAGGCGGCCACCGGGGGCTGGGACGCCTACGGCGTGGTCACCACCGCGCCGGAGCCGACCGCGGAGCAGGTCAGCTGGGCACACGCCCGGGGTATCGAGGTGGTCACCAGCGGTAACGCGCGGAGTGAGTGGGAGCTCTTCGCTGGCACGGACGTCGACGAGGTCATCACCGACTTCACCGCGGACTACGTCTCCTGGCGGACCGCGTTCTGCGCCTGACACGTCAGGTGCAGGAGGAGCTCATCGTCGTCCGCCAGCGCGCAACTGCACCGGCCGATTAGTGTGACGGGCTGAGTCCCCCGTTAACCGATCCGTGAGCAATTCTCGGCCCCGCACAGCAGAGAACTCCAGGCAGCAATTTGCTGACCTGCGTTTTAGTGGGCGTCGCCCGAACGGATTCGAACCCCCAACCTTCTGATCCGTCGAGCCCTCAATGCCGTCAGGGCCATCCGCGACGACATCGACGCCCGCGTACGGGCCCTGCTCACCGCGCTCGTCCCTACGCCCGACCCGCGCCGATCGGCGGGACGGCGCACGAGCTCCGGCGCCGGTCAGGTCGTGGTGAGCCAGGGCACCACCACGGCCCCGGCGACCGCCACGGTGGTGATCGCGGCCACGAGGGACACGACAAGCCGCGCCTTGAAGATGCGGCCGAGGAGCATCACCTCGGGCAGGTTCAGTGACGCGGCCGTGACCATGAACGCGAAGATGGCCCCCGCCCCCACGCCCGCGTCACGCAGCCCCCAGCCCAGCGGGACGAGTGCCTCGCTGGGCAGGTAGAGCGGCACGCCCAGCACCGCGGCGGCGGGCACGGCCAGCGGACTGTCGGGCCCGGCCCAGTCCACGATGAGGTTCTGCGGCGCCGCACCGACCAACAGCGCACCCAGCACGCTCGTCACCACGAGGGGGACGAGCAACGCCCGCAGCTCTGCCCGCGCCACGCCGACCGCCGCCGGCGTCTCGGTACGCCACCCGGCCCACGGCCGTTCCGGGCCGTCGCAGTCCTCGCATGCCTCCGCATCCGAGCCGACACCGACACCGACACCGACACCGGCACCGGCACCGGCACCGGCACCGGCACCGGCGGGTACTCCTACCCGGGCGAGCACCATCCGCTCCAGCTGCAGCCGCTCCGCCACGACCGCCGCGAGCAGGATCACCGCGGTGAGGAACACCGTGAACCACACAGCGACCGGGACCCCGAGCAGCAACGCCAGGGCGACGATCAGCACCGGGTCGAGCACCGGCGAGGCGAGGAAGAACGCCGCTACCGCCGACGTGCGTACCCCCGCGCGCAGCAGGCTGAGCAACACCGGGATCGTCGACCAGCTGCAGAACGGTGTCACCACGCCGACCAGCAGCCCCTTCACCGGGGCGGCGATCGTGCCTCCGCCCATCCAACGGCGCACTCGCGCCTCCCCGACCCGCCGCGACAGCAGGGTCACCCCCACCGTCAACGCGACGAACAGCACCACTACCCCGCCGAACAGGGCCGCGACCTGCCACACCAGCGAGATCACGACCGCCTGCCCGCTTCCGCGGCGACCGCGTCACTGCGATGCCACGGCGGGCGCGCCGGTGGCCCCGATGCCTCGTCCCCGGCCAGGCAGGCCATCACCGCGCTCGCGGCAGCCGGGAACTCGCTCACACAGGCCTGGTTCACCGCGAACCAGCTCGCCGTGCCCACTCGCTCCACATGGACGAACTCGGCCTCGAGCAGCCGCCGCAGATGCACCGACACCGTGGACTGGGCCACCCCCACCGCCTCGGCCACCTCACCCACCCGCAGCGACCTGCCCGCACCCGCCAGCACGTGCAGGATCTGCAGCCGGGTCGGGTCCGCCACACAGCGGAACCACGACGCGTACGTCTCGGCTGTCTCCCGATCAAGAATCATCATCGTCCATCGACGATAGACGATGGATCACCCCCACACCACCCCGTCTCAACCTCGCGAACCTACGGGAATGGGGTGGTGCCCCATCGACGTTGGTCGATATATTGATGGACGTCAATCAGTGGTGGAGTGATGAGGCGGTCATGAACGACGTCATCGTGATCGGTGGTGGCCAGTCCGGCCTTGCCGCGGCGCGCGCGCTCAGGGAGACGGGCCTCGCCCCGCTGATCCTCGAGGCCGGGCCCGAGCCGGTCGGGTCGTGGCCGCGGTACTACGACAGCCTCGCGGTGTTCTCACCCGCCGAGTACAGCGGCATGCCGGGCGCCCCGTTTCCCGGAGCGCCCGAGCGCTACCCGGCACGTGACGAGGTCGTGGCCTACCTACGCCAGTACGCCGCCGGCCTGGACGTCGACATCAGCACGTGCACCCCCGTCGCCGAGGTCGTCGACGACACACGCGGTGGGTTCCTCGTGCGGACTGCGGGGGGCGAGGAGCTGCCCGCGGCCGGCGTCGTTGCGGCCAGCGGCTCCTTCGGCAACCCGCACCTGCCCGTACTGTCCGGACAGAGCACCTTCGCCGGACGTCTGCTGCATGTGGCCGACTACCGCAACCCCGTGCCCTATGCCGGCCAACGCATCGTCGTCGTGGGCGCGGGCAACTCCGCCGTCCAGGTCGGGCACGAGCTCGCAAGGGTCGCGAACGTCACACTTGCCACCCGGCACCCACTCCGCTTCCTGCCGCAGCATCTCGACGGCCACGACCTGCACTACTGGCTGAAGCGCACCGGCTTCGACGACCTGCCCCCCGAGTGGCTGACCGGGCTGGCTCCGTCCACGCTCGTCCTCGACACCGGGGACTACGCCCGTGCCTTCGAGGACGGCACGCTCGACCAGCGTCCGATGTTCACCACGTTCGACGGCGACGACGTCGTCTGGTCCGACGGCACCCGCGAGCGCGTGGACACCGTCGTGTTCGCGACCGGATACCGACCCCACCTCGACTACCTCGCGCGGCTCGGCGCGCTTGAAGACGGCCTACCCCAGCACTCCGGCGGCATCTCCACCACACACCCCGGTCTGGTGTACCTGGGGCTGGAGTACCAGCGTTCGTTCTCCTCCAACACCCTGCGTGGCGTACACCGCGATGCCGAACACGTCGTCGGCGCTCTTGCCGCGCATGTCCGCGACGCCGGAGCCCTGGTCCGCTCCTGACCCAGGTCGACCTACGGTGTCCCCGCCCCGCTGCCCTGGTCGGCCCCTCCCGGGCGGCTCTACTGTGCGAAGCATGCGGTTCGGTGTTCTCGGCCCTCTCCAGGTCACGGGGGAGGACCAACAGGCTGTGGCCGTTCCGGGGGCCAAGGAACGGCTGCTCCTGGCCGTCCTCGCATCGGTGAGTCCGTCCGTCGTCGGCGTCGACAGGCTCGTCGAGCCTGCCACGTGGCCGGGTCCACGACGACCGAGCCACCGTCGCCGTCATCGAAGAGCGCCCCCTCCGTCGCGAGGCTGCTCGTGCCGGTTCAACGCCACCATGCCGTCCCCGCCGGGCACGTTCACCACCCGAACCTCGCTGCGCAACCGGCGCTCCACATGCGGAGCGAACAACCGCGCATATTCGCACGGCGGCCACACCACCCGGGTGCGCTCACCGGGTTCCTCCAGTCGCCTCAAGCGGCGAACTCGCCGCGTGACCTCGGTGTCCACGGCTGGCGACGGAACTACACGTTGGCACGGATGGCTCAGCCGGTAATGGGCGCTGACGCGAGCATGAGCCCATACCCCTCTTCCGTGAGGCCGGTGCAAGCGCAGGGCATGCCACTGACACCAGGCCTCGGAAGTGCCGCGCCCGGGGCCATCTGCCAGTCCCGATACGCGGCTTGGGAAGCGATCTTGGTCCGTGTCGGCTCCTGCACCAAGAAGCCCGAGACGTGCAGGTCACGCTTTGGTCGGTCACCCGCTGGCGTCTGGCTGAGTCCAACGTGATGCACCGCGTACTTGCACGCGGCTGGCACGGAAGAGACCTCATTGGTCTTCGGGTTCGGGTCCCGGGCAGGCGATCGGGCCGAGGCGACGCACGTGCCACCATCGGCCGAGCCACCTACGGAGTTCGACTCCGCAGTGTCGGCAGTGGACTGGAGCGCGGCTGTCAGTCGGCTGCAACCTCATCGGGCCCATCACCCGTGGTGCTCTTCTGGCGAGCCCTCCTGATGGCCCCAGGCGACGCCGCTGAGCAGGGTGAGGACCCAGCAGAGGGCACCCGGGATGACGGCTAGGCCTGCCTGGCCGGTCACCCTCCAGGTCACGATTCCGATGATCACCGGCAGCACCAGGCACCCCAGGACGGTGCCGACGAGCAATGGGCGATCGATGGGGTCCGGCGGTGGCAGCTTGCTCAGCTCTCTGGCCGCTGGTCCCCGCACCCGCCGCCCGACGTGGATCGCCGCAACGACTGTCAGCGCGAGAGCGATGAGCCGTGCGAGGTCGACAACCGTCGGGGCATCGCCGTTGATCCACTCCGTCGTGCCAAGTGCACCGAACAGCTCAAGCAGACCAGGGCGCTCGACCGTGCCGAGGCCGCTGAGACGCCGGCGGTACGTGACCGGCCGCGCGTGCTACCGGTGAGCGTTGGCAGCACCGTCACCGGGCTGCTGTGCCGGCGCGACTCCGTCGGCTGGATCCACACCATCGGCATCTCTCCCTGGTCAGGCCGGGCCGCAGAGGAGATCACACGCGACCGAAGTGAGTGTTGGTGTCGTCGTCGCCAGTGGCCGCCGGGCGCGCCGAGGCGGATGCGGGCCTCCGCGGACCCGGATCATGGCGAGCGTCTGGTCCAGCATCAAGCCAGGAATGCGTCATTTGAGCACCTCCCCGGAGACCTCACCACTCAAGAGTCCATTGCGCCGGAACGCGCCGACGCAGAGCATGAGACATGGCTCGGCGTACATCCCTCGTTCCACTCGCAGGGCTCCTCTGCACGCTCATCGCCAGCTGCGGCGGAAACTCTGACCGAGCGACGAGTACGGCCGATGCGGCCAAGACCGCTGCGCCGCCCAACCTCGAGCAGTACCTGATGCAAGACGAAGAGGTCCCGGGCCTGGAACCCATCGCGTCGCCGCAGACGGACTCAGGGCAGCCATTCGACCTGCCGAAGGACGGCGTCGAGCGACTCCGGCGCAGCGGCTACGTCTCGACGACCTACCAGCCCGCCCAAGGCGACCGCAGCGGCGGCGTCAGCAGCGTCCTGCTGTTCAGGACCGAGGCCGGCGCGCGCGACTGGATGGCCTACGAGACGAGCGACGAGGCGATCCGGCACCAGATCCCGGGCGCGAAGATCAAGCGCTTCCAGGTCCTCGACGTTCCCGGCGCCCATGGATGGACGGGACCCGACCTGCACGGCAACGCGATCGGCCACGTCTACTGGACCCAGGGCCGGTGCATGATGCTCATCGGCCTCGAGGTTGAGGGGCCCCGCGTCGAGCGGCTGTCGGCTGGCGTCAAGGCGATCCACGAGCGCACGGGTGGCACGTGCCCGGACTGAGGCAGTTCGGGGGATAACAGCAGCGAGCCCCAGGCAGCAACTCGCTGACCTGGGGTTTCGTGGGCGCGCCCGAAGGGATTCGAACCCCTAACCTTCTGATCCGTAGTCAGATGCTCTATCCGTTGAGCTACGGGCGCAGGTCGTGTCGACCGGCCCACCACTGTAGCGGCTGGGGGACGGCGCCCGAAATCTGCGGGCCGAGCCACCACAGCCGCTCCCAGACGGGGAGAGAACCAGTCACGTCGGGCCATGGTCGGACGCGGTCAAGGAGCCGACCATCAGGGCCGAATGCCGCAACGGTGTCGGCCCCGTCCCCGAGCGTGGGCGCAGCACCGTCCGAGGAGGTGGCCATGACCGTCCGTTCTTCGCTGCGCCTGCTGGTGGTGCCGATCGTCGCCGGGCTCGCGCTGCTCACCACAGCGGCCCCCGCGCTGGCGCAGCAGGACACCACCGAGGACAACCCGATCGTCGTCGTCACCGGACGCGCTGACGTGCTCCCGACCACCAGCGTGGACGGGATCCTGATCCTCGACGGGCCGGTCTTCGTCGCCGGGACGTCGACGTCTGACGTGTTCGCGGCCAACGGCAACGTCGCCATCCTCGGTCGGGTGAACGGCGACGTGGTCGCGCTGAACGGCGACGTCCGTGTGGTCGGCGAGGTCACAGGCGACATCGCCGCGACGAACGGACGCGTGCAGGTGCTGCCCACCGGCCGGGTGCAGGGCGATGTGGAGTCGTCCGAGCAGCCACAGGTGGCTCCCGGCGCCCAGGTCGGCGGGACGGTCGAGAAGACCGACTTCGCCGCCCGGTTCCAGTCCGTGGGCTGGGCCGCGATGTTCGCCTGGTGGCTGGGCGTGACCCTGCTGACGCTGGTCGCCGGGCTCGTGATGCTGTACGTCTTCCCGCGCGCCACCGACGCGGCCGTGCGCACCGGGCGTACGTCCGTCGGCCGCTCGGTCGTGGCGGGCCTGATCGTCGGGATCGTGCTGCCGATCGTCGCCACGCTGGTGTTCTTCACCTTGGTCGGCATCCCGCTGGCGATGAGCGTGCTGCTCGGCTTCGCTGTCCTGCTGCCGGTGGCGTACGCGGTGACCGCGGCGCTGCTCGGTGGCCTGGTCGTCAAGCGCTCTCGCATCGGCGGGTTCCTGCTCGGCTGGGGCGTGCTGCGCCTTCTCGCGCTGGTGCCGGGCCTGGGCGCGCTGATCTTGACGCTCGCCAACCTGTACGGGATCGGAGCGCTGACAATGGCCGCCCTGCGCTCCGGACGCGGGCAGCCGCGCCACGGGCAGCCCGCCTCGG
>JBOGEN010000173.1:0-4278 GCA_050743265.1 Actinomycetes bacterium | reverse complement strand
GGGCTGAGCGCCGTGCATACCCGGGGGCCCAGCGCCGCCCGGACGGCGGCGATGCGACGCCCCGAGAACGAGGCCACGCACACCCGGTCCCAGGCGTTGGTCCGCCGGACCACCTCGGCGAGCGGCCGGATCGCCCGGGCGTCCTTGACGTCCACGTTGACCCGCGCCTGGGGCCAGGTGCCGAGCAGGTCCTCGAGGCGGGGGATGGGCGCGGCGCCGCCGATGCGGGCCTGGGAGACCACCGCGTACGGCAGGTCGGCGACCCGCCCGGCGCGGTCGGTGACCCGGTCCAGCGTGCGGTCGTGGAAGGCGAGCAGCACCCCGTCCGCGGTCGCGTGCACGTCCGTCTCGAGGTAGGTGTAGCCGAGCGCGACCGCACGGGAGAACGCCACCATCGAGTTCTCCAGGCCGCCGGCCGCCCCGCCGCGGTGCGCGAAGGCCAGTGGGCCGGGGGTGTCGAGGAACGGGTACCGGGCCACTGCCACGTCCGCGACCGTAATGGGCGGGGCGGCCCCAGGGCGTACGCAGGGCCGCAGTGACGTCGGTGTGACCGGATCGTGCGGACCGGCGGCTATTTCGCCGGTTCGCCCGCACACGTCCCATCTGCTCGAGCACAGTGAGGCCCGGTGGCGGCGCGCCGGGCGCCGCGGGTGGGAAAGGACCTCGTGTCGTGATCCGTCGTGCTCGTGCGAAGGACGGGGCCACCGTCCGCGTCACCTTCGCCCTGCCCGCGACGCCATCCCCGGCGCGGTGTCTGTGGTCGGCGACTTCAACGGGTGGACGCCCGGCCGCCACACGCTGGTCAAGCGCTCCCACGGCACCCGCAGCGTCAGCGTGACCCTGCCCGAGAGAGCGGACACCCGGTTCCGCTACCTGGGCGAGGGGGAACTGGTTCGACGACGCCGACGCGGACCGGCTGGACCCCAGGGCGGGCTGCTGCGCCCCTGAGCACGGCCGCAGCCCGCCTGCCCGAGACGGGGCCCGGACTGACCCTGGTCGCGCTGGGCCGCTCGTGGCCGCCCCGCACGGCAGGCCGAGCACCGGCCATCGGGGCGACCCCGGGCCGCGATCAGTACGCGAGCGGTGAGCGGGCGAGCGCGTCCGCGGCAGCCCGGGACGAGGGGTCCAGGTACACCGACGTCGTGGCCACACTGCCGTGCCCGAGGATGTGCGCGACCGTGCCCACGTCGTTCCCGGCGCGCAGCAGGACGGTCGCCGCCGTGTGCCGCAGCCCGTGCGGGGTGACCTGGCGACGCAGCTCGACCGGCATCCGCCCCACGGCCCGGCGGACCAGCCGCTGGACGTCGCGCGGGTGCAGTCGCCGCCCCCGTACGGACACGATGAGCGCGCGTGCCGCGTCGCGACGTACCTCGGCCGGGTCGCCCGCCGGGGGAGCGGCACGCTCCTCCGCGTCGTACCGCTCCCACGCGGCCCGGCAGGCGGCCGACAGCGGGATGTCACGGGGCACGCCGCCCTTGCCGTGCCGGATGTGCAGCATCGGCACGCCCGTGTCGGCCTCGGTGAACAGGTCGTCCCGGTTCGCCGCACAGATCTCCGCGACCCGCGGGCCGGTCTCGACGAGCAGCCGCAGCACCACCTCGTCCCGCAACGCCAGCCGCTGGTCGCGACGGGGTGGCGCGGGCGGCGAGGAGCCCGGGGCGTCCCGCAGCGCTGCCGCCGCGTCCTCGGTGAGCCCCAACCGGGCCCCGGCGGCACGCCGCGGCGGACGGGGCGGGGCCACCTCGAGCGTCGGGTCCACCTGGACATAGCCACGGCGTGCCGCCCACCGGAACAGCCCGCGCACGCTGACCAGCCAGCGGGTGCGCGAGTGCAGGCCCCGGCCGGTCGCGGGGCGGCCGGCGACCCCCACCTTGCGGGAGCGGGTGAACCGCCGGTCTCGGGCTTGGGCGACCTGCAGGAGCGCGCGCTCCACGTCGTCCGGCTCAAGGTCGTCGAGGACGGTCCCGGTGCCGACGATGGCGCAGAGCTCGTCGAGGTCGCGCAGGTAGGTCGCCACGGTGCCGGGGGAGAGGCGCCCGACGGCCTGCTGGCGGTGCAGCCACTCGGCGTACGCGGCGACCACCTCGCCGACCGTGGCGCGGCACAGCCGTCGGGGTGGGGCCATCGCGTGCCGCCTCCTCGTTCTCCGCGTGCTCGCTGCTGGTCTCGAGCTGTTGATCATCCTGCCAGGACGCACCGACACGACTCCGGGGCGTGGTCACGACGGGGGCCCGGGGAACCGACGGCTACGCCAGGAAAGACGATCCACGGAACACAGAAGTTCTCCGCCGGAGTCAGCTCCCTGCCGGGCCGCGACGTCCCGGAACATCCCGGTGTCCTCACTCGCGAGAATGCGGTTTTCCGTGAATGAGCGGACGTGGCGGTGAAGGAGCGGCACCACCGCGGCCGGCTTTCGCGCGGCGACGAGGAGCCGACACGCCGGCCGCTCACACCCCGACGGCCGCAGCCGCCTGCGGGTCCTGATCCGGCAGACTGACCCGGCGACCGGAGGCGCGGACCAGCGGAGGCGGCGATGCACGACCAGGCCGGGGGAGCGGCGCGGCCCGACCCGGTCACCTCCCTCGTTCCCCGCACCGCTCCGCAGGCCGAGGCGGTCGCCCCGCGGCCGCAGGCCACCGAAGAGGACGTCGCGCGGGTCCGCCGCCAGCTCGACAACGCGGTGGCCGCGAGCACCCGCGCGGCCTACGGCCGGGACTGGCAGGCGTTCGTGACCTGGTGCGCGACTCGACGTCCCACCCCGGTCGGACCGCTGCCCGCCGCGCCCGAGTCGGTCGCCCTGTACCTGGCCGAGCTGGCCGAGGGCACGTACGTCCGCGCGGGGCGGACCTACCGGTACGCCGCGGCGACGATCCGCCGCCGGGCCGCGGCGGTGACGTACGTGCACGAGCAGGCCGGGCTGGCCTCCCCGCTCGCGCACCCGGTCGTGCGTCGGGTGCTCGCCGGCGTCTCCGGGCGGGAGGACCTGAGCCTCAGCACGCTGCCCGACCGGCAGAAGCGCGGGCTGCTCACCGACGACCTGCGCCTGCTCGTCGCGCAGGTACCCGCCGAGGGGCTGGTGGGGGCGCGGGACCGCTGCCTGCTGCTCCTCACGTACGCGGCCGGGGGGCGTCGGCGGTCCGAGGTGGCCGCGCTGGACGTCGAGCACGTCCGTGACGAGGGGGAGCAGCTGCGGGTGCTGATGTGGCGGTCGAAGCGCAACCGCACCCGCCGCCGGGAGGAGTACCTGGCCCGGCAGGGCTCGAGGGCGGCGACCTGCCCGGTGGGGGCGTACCGGGCATGGACGGCGGCGCTGGCCGCGGCCCTGAACGTGTCGGTGGCGTCCCTGACCGGGCCCCTGTTCCGTCCTGTCGACCGGTACGGCCGGCTCGGCTCCCCGCGCCGCCCGGGCTCTCAGACGCGGCTCTCGCCGCAGGCGGTGGCGCTCGTGGTCAAGCGGTACGCGGCCGCGGCCGGGCTCGACCCCGCACAGGTCGCCGCGCACAGCCTGCGGCGGGGCTTCGTCACCCAGGCGCTGCGCAACGGCGTCCCGCGGCACAAGGTGCGCGAGGCCACGGGGCACGCCCTGGACGCGTCACTGCAGCCCTACATCGCCGCCGTCGACCGCGACACCGACCCGGCTAGCGGGCACCTCGGCCTGTGAGCCGCCGAGGGGCCCCCGCCGACGAGGCGGGCACCCTGCCACGGGTGCCGGGACCCGCCGGAGCAAGATCATCATCGGCGGGGGAGGGGAGGGGCGTCCGCCCTGTCAGCGGCGCCCGTGTCCGGCGGGTCGCTCGTCGGCGCCCGCCTGGCCCCGGGACAGTGCGGACTCCAGCTCGGCGATGCGCGCGCGCAGCGCCGCGTGCTCGGCCTCGGACTCGGCGGCGGACTCGGCGAGCCCGCGGCGGTGCCCCTCGGCCTGGCCGCGTGCCTCCGCCGCCTCGAGCTCGACCGGATGCCGCGCCTCGGCACGGACCAGGGCCTCCCGGGCCTCGTCCCGTGCGCCACTCACGTCGCGTAGCCGCGAGGCGGCCTCCTCGACCTGGGCGCCCAGCGAGGTGCTCTGTGCGAGCACCGCGTCGTGGGTACGGGTGAGCGCGGCGAGCTGCTCGCGGGCCTCGTCCCGCGCGACGGCGAGGGTGGCACCGTCCTGGCGGGCGGCGTCGCGTTCGGCGGTGCGCTCCTCGAGCCGCTCGCGGACGTGCCGCAGGATGACCTGCTGCTCGGCCACCTCGGTCCGCGCGGACTCGGCGGCCCGGCCCGCCTCCGCGGTGGCGT
>JBOGEN010000172.1:0-5962 GCA_050743265.1 Actinomycetes bacterium | reverse complement strand
GCCTCGTGACGGCCGCTGTCGTGGGGACGGCCGCGGCCACCGGCTGGGTCACCGACCTGGGCGCGGCGCGCGGCGCGGGTGCCGCGCTGGCCGGCCTGCTCGCGGCGGTCGGACTGCTCGTGCACGTACGGCGGCGGCTGGGCGGGGTGAGCGGGGACGTGATGGGCGCGCTCGTCGAGGTTGGCACCGCAGCGGCGCTGCTCGTCGTCGCGGCCGGCTGACCGGCTACCGGGACAGGGCGTCGACGATCTGCGCGGCGATGTCCTCGGGAGACGCGTCGTCCACGTCCACGACCAGCGTGGCCGCCTCGGCGTAGAGGGAGGCCCGCGCCTCGGAGAACCGGCGGAGCGCGGCCTCGGGGTCGGGCCGGAGCCACGCACGGCCGGATCCGGATCCGACCCGGCGGACCAGCGTCTCCACCCGGGCGCGCAGCCACACCACGAACCCACCCGCCGCAAGCCTGGCGCGGTCACCGGCGTCCAGCACGACGCCGCCGGCGACGCCCGCGACCACCGGCGGGGGGATGCCCAGCGCATGCATGAGCGCGGCGGACTCGGCGCGTCGGAGCGCGGGCTCCCCGTCCGCGTCCAGGATGTCGGGCGCCTCGCGTCCGGTGGCGGCGACCACGCACTCGTCGTTGTCCACATAGGGCCACGCGGTCGCCGCGGACAGCGCCCTGCCGACCGTCGACTTTCCGGCGCCCATCATGCCGACGAGCAGGACGCGT
This sequence comes from Actinomycetes bacterium, assembly GCA_050743265.1. GTDB lineage: Bacteria > Actinomycetota > Actinomycetes > JBOGEN01 > JBOGEN01 > JBOGEN01. Next base: position 5,235 of record JBOGEN010000172.1, on the reverse strand, counting down.
GTGTCCGGCGGCGCCTCGACGGACCGCTCCGACCCGCTCACGCGGTCGAGGGCCGGACGAACGGCGGCTTGACCACCTGTACGGCCACCGGCCGCCCCCGGACGTCCACCGCCAGCTCGTCCCCCTCGCCGACGGACGTGTCCAGCAGCGCAAGCCCGATGCCCACCCGCAGCGTGGGCGAGAACGTGCCACTGGTGACCTGGCCGACCTCGTCGCCCGCGGCGTTGCGGACCGCCATGTGCGGCCGCGGGATGCCCCTGTCGAGCGCCCGCACTCCCCAGAGCCGGCGGCGCGGGCCCGCCTCGCGCTCCGCGAGGAGGACGTCGTGGCCCCAGAACTCGCCCTTCGACCAGCCCACCGCCCAGCCGAGCCGTGCCTGGACGGGCGTGATGTCGAGCGAGAGGTCCTGACCGTGCAGCGGGTACCCCATCTCGGTGCGCAGCGTGTCCCGGGCACCGAGCCCGCAGGGGCGCAGCCCCACCGCGTCCCCGCGCAGGAGGAGCGCGTCCCACAGCGCGGTCGCGTCCTCGGAGGCGACGACGAGCTCGTACCCCCGCTCGCCGGTGTAGCCGGAGCGGCACACGGTGACCGGTACGCCCTCCCATGCCGTGTCGACGAACGACATGAACTCGTGCCCGGTCGGCAGGCCGAGCGCCTCCAGCAGGTCGGGCGACCGCGGCCCCTGCACGGCGAGGACCGCCAGCGCGGTGTGCTCGTCGACGACCTCGATGCCGTCCGGCGCGTCCTCGGCGAGGAGCCGGACCACGCCCTCGGTGTTGGCCGCGTTCGGCACGAGGAACACCTCGTCGTCACCGCGCAGGTACACGATGAGGTCGTCCACCACCCCACCGGACCCGTCGTCGCAGCACAGGGTGTACTGCGCCTTGCCGGCGCCGATCTTGCCGAGGTCGTTGGCGAGGCAGCGGTTGACGTACGCGGCAGCACCCGGCCCGGTCACGAGTGCCTTGCCGAGGTGGCTCACGTCGAACACCCCGACCGCCTCGCGGACGGCGGTGTGCTCGGCGATCACGCCCTGCCCTGCGTACTCGAGCGGCATCTGCCAGCCGCCGAAGTCGCCCAGCTTGGCGCCGAGCGCGAGGTGCCGTTCGTGCAGGGGGGACGTACGCGGCGCCGGGGAGTCGACCATGTGCCCGGACGCTACCCACCGGCACCGGAGGCCGCCACGGCCGGGAGGGCGTCACGACACCCCCGTACGCGACCGGTCGAGGCCATCGGATGCGGCGGCTAGAGTGCCCGGATCGGAGCAGCCCGAGCCTTCCCGGACGGAGTGACGTGACGACCCTCGACCTGTCCAGCAACGCCCCCGCCAAGCTCAAGGTCGACGCTCTCGTCGTCGGCGTCACCAAGGGCGCCGACGGTCCCGTGCTCGCCGACGCGGGCGACGTCGACAAGGCCCTCGGCGGCACCCTGGCCGCTGCCGTGTCCTCACTCGCGGGCACGGGCGCGGCAGGTGAGGTGACCAAGGTGCCCACCGCCGGGCGCCTCCCGGCCGGGGTCGTCGTGGCCGTCGGACTCGGGGACACCCCGACGGGCAAGGACGCCCGCGTGGACGTCGAGGCGCTGCGCCGGGGGGCGGGTGCCGCGACGCGCGCGCTGGCTGGTACGACCTCGGTCGCGGTGCTGCTCCCGGTCTCGGACGCCGACGAGGTCGCCGCCGTGGCCGAGGGGGCCCTGCTGGGTGCGTACTCCTACCTCCGCTACCGCACCACCTCGAAGGACGCGCACAAGCCGCCCGTGGAGAAGGTCACCGTCGTCACTGCCACGGCCAAGGACCGCGCCGTCAAGGCGGCCGCGAAGCGGGCGGAGGTGGTGGCCTCGGCCGTCCACGTCGCCCGTGACCTGGTGAACACGCCGCCTTGTGACCTCCCGCCCGCCGGGTTCGCCGCCGCGACCACCGCGCACACCAAGGGCACCGACCTCAAGGTCGAGGTGCTCGACGAGAAGGCGCTGGCCAAGGCCGGCTTCGGCGGCATCCTCGGGGTCGGCCAGGGCTCCACGAACCCGCCGCGGCTGGTCCGTGTCTCCTACACGCACCCGAAGGCGAAGAAGCGCCTCGCGCTGGTCGGCAAGGGCATCACGTTCGACTCCGGTGGCCTGTCCCTGAAGCCGGCGGCGGCGATGGACTGGATGAAGGCCGACATGGGCGGGGCCGCCGCAGTGGTCGCCGCCATGATCGCGATCGCGCAGCTCAAACCGGCCGTCAACGTCACGGGGTACGCCCCGCTGGCGGAGAACATGCCCAGCGGCACCGCGCAGCGTCCCTCCGACGTCCTCACGATCTACGGCGGCAAGACGGTCGAGGTGCTCAACACCGACGCCGAGGGCAGGCTCGTGCTCGCGGACGCGATCGTCCGCGCGGGCGAGGACTCGCCGGACTTCATCGTGGACGCGGCCACGCTGACCGGGGCGCAGCTGGTCGCGCTCGGCGCCCGCACGTCGGCGATCATGTCCAACGACGACGAGTTCCGTGACGCGGTGTACGCGGTCTCGCAGCGGGCGGGCGAGGCGATGTGGCCGATGCCGCTCCCACCGGAGCTGCGCAAGAGCATGGACTCCGAGGTAGCCGACATCGCCAACATCGGCGACCGCTATGGGGGCATGCTCGTCGCCGGGCTCTTCCTCAAGGACTTCGTCCCCGAGGGTGTGACCTGGGCCCACCTCGACATCGCGGGCCCCGCGTTCAACCAGGGTGACCCGTTCGGCTACACGCCCAAGGGCGGCACCGGCGCCGCGGTACGCACGCTCGTCCGCCTGGCCGAGGACGTGGCCACCGGGGTGGTCTGACTCCTCGGCGGTCTGACCGCCGGCCACGACCGGGTGGCAGCCTGGCTAGGAGGACTGCTGCCGCCGGTTCCACTCCCGCATCCGCTGCGGGTAGCCGACCACGGCGGCGTCGTAGCAGGGGATGCCCAGCTTGCCCGCCAGGTCGTGGGCAGCGCGCGGGCCGGCCACCCGACGGCGGGTCCACTCCCCCGTGGTGGCGACGAACACGACCGTGGTCTCGGTGACCGTCGTCCTCGGCTCGACAAAGGCCTCCACGCCCTGCCGGGACCGGGCGAACTCCTCGAGATGACGCGTGTCGCCCTGGTCGGCCGTCCGCAAGGTGCCTGGACGGGACCGGCGTCGAAACCACCGCATCGATTCGTTCCTCCCTCGGTCGAGGCGGGTAACGCCCGGGCGGGGTCCCCGGTTCCCGTCGGGGCGTCCGGGCCCAGTCTGGGCGATTGCCGTGGCGGCCGCCCGAAGTGGAAAGATGAGGCAACGGCTCGGACACGACCGGGTACGGAGTCAGGGGCCCACCCGGCACGGACCTGTCGAGGTGGAGACCCGACCGAACCCACCGACACGAACTCCGCGACCCGGACGAACCACCAGAACCAGGCACAAGGAGAGACCCTCGTGGCGAACGGCGCCGACAGCGTGTACGACCTCGTGATCCTCGGCGGGGGCAGCGGCGGCTACGCATGCGCCCTGCGCGCCGCGGAGCTGGGCCAGCGCGTCGCGCTCGTCGAGCGGGACAAGCTCGGCGGCACCTGCCTGCACCGTGGCTGCATCCCGACCAAGGCGCTGCTGCACGCCGGCGAGGTCGCCGACACCGCGCGTGACAGCGAGGCCTTCGGCGTACGGGCCACTTTCGAGTCGATCGACATGGCCAGGGTCAACGCGTACAAGGACGGCGTGGTCACCCGGCTCTACAAGGGCCTGCAGGGGCTGGTGAAGAGCCGCGGGATCACTGTCGTGGAGGGCTCCGGACGCCTCGTCTCCCCCACCTCCGTCCAGGTCGGTGACCAGCGGCTGGAGGGGCGGCACGTGGTACTGGCCACCGGGTCCGCGCCGAGGTCGCTGCCCGGGCTCGAGATCGACGGCGACCGGGTCATCTCCTCGGACCATGCGCTCACGCTCTCGTCCGTCCCCGGCTCCGTCGTCGTCCTCGGTGGCGGGGTGATCGGTGTCGAGTTCGCCAGCGTGTGGCGCTCGTTCGGCGCCGAGGTGACCGTCGTCGAGGCGCTGCCCCACCTGCTGCCGGCTGAGGACGAGTCCAGCTCGAAGCTGCTCGAGCGGGCGTTCCGCAAGCGCGGCATCGGCTTCGAGCTGGGGGCTCGCTTCTCCGGCGTCCGGTACACCGGCTCGGGCGTCACGGTGTCCCTGGAGGGCGGCCGCGAGATCAGCGCGGACCTGCTCCTCGTCGCGGTGGGCCGCGGCCCGGTCTCCGACGACCTCGGGTATGCGGAGGTCGGCGTGGAGATGGAGCACGGACTCGTCAAGGTCGACGCGCACGGCCAGACCAACGTCCCCACGGTCTCCGCGGTCGGGGACCTCGTCCCCACCCTCCAGCTCGCCCATGTCGGCTTCGGCGAGGGCATCGGCGTGGCCGAGCGGCTCGCGGGCCTCGACCCGGCGCCGATCGACTACGACGGCGTCCCGAGGATCACGTACTCCGAGCCCGAGGTGGCCTCGGTGGGCCTCACCACGGCCCTCGCTCGCGAACGCGGGTACGACGTCACCGAGACGACGTACGACCTGGCCGGCAACGGCAAGAGCCAGATCCTGCGGACCGCGGGCGCGGTCAAGCTCGTGGCGGAGAAGGACGGTCCGATCCTGGGCGTCCACATGGTGGGGACGCGCGTCGGCGAGCTGCTCGCCGAGGCGCAGCTCATCTACAACTGGGAGGCGCTGCCCGCGGAGGTCGCCCAGCTGATCCATGCGCACCCGACGCAGTCCGAGGCGATCGGTGAGGCCCACCTCGCCCTCGCCGGCAAGCCCCTGCACGCGCACGCCTGACACGCGCGCCCGCCCAACCGAAGGAGTCGAAAGAACCCATGTCGGTCTCCGTCACGATGCCCCGCCTCGGCGAGAGCGTGTCCGAGGGCACCGTCACCCGGTGGCTCAAGAAGGAAGGCGAGACGGTCGCGGCCGACGAGCCCTTGCTCGAGGTGTCCACCGACAAGGTCGACACCGAGATCCCCGCACCGGCCGCAGGCGTGCTGCAGTCGATCAAGGTCTCCGAGGACGAGACCGTCGAGGTCGGCGTCGAGCTCGCCGTCATCGACGACGGGTCCGCGGGCGGGGGCGCAGCCCCGACGCAGGCCGAGCAGCCGACCGAACAGCCGGCCGAGCAGCCGGCCGGGCAACCGGCCGAGCAGCAGACGGAGCAGCCCGCCGAACAGCCGGCGCAAGCCGCGCCGGCGCAGGCAGAGCAGCCCTCACCGGAGG
>JBOGEN010000171.1:0-4692 GCA_050743265.1 Actinomycetes bacterium | reverse complement strand
TGCGGGGAGGGCCTGATGCCGCCCGCGGTGGACGCGCTGGCCCGGCTCGGCGTCCACCCGCAGGGACGGCCGTTCACCGGGATCCGCTACCTGGACGGGCGGGCAGCCGCCGAGGCCCGCTTCCGTCCCGGGCCCGGGCTGGGGGTACGCCGCACCGCGTTGCACACGGCGCTGGCCGCGCGTGCCGAGGCGCTCGGCGTGGAGGTCGTGCACCGGCGGGTCACCGCCCTGGCGCAGGACGAGTCGAGCGTGTCCGCGGCAGGTCTTCGCGCCCGCTGGCTGGTGGCCGCGGACGGACTGCACTCACCCGTACGCCACCTGCTCGGCCTGGACGTCCCCGTCCGCGGCCCGCGGCGGTACGGGCTGCGCCGGCACCACACGACCGCACCGTGGACGGACATGGTCGAGGTGTACTGGGCACCCGACGCCGAGGCGTACGTGACCCCGGTGGCCCGGGACACCGTCGGGGTGGCCGTGCTGTTCCGGCGAGCCCGACGCGGGAGCGGCACCGGCAGCCCCGCCGGGCAGGTCGGCTTCGACGGGTGGCTGGACCGGTTCCCCGACCTCGCCCGCAGGCTGGCCGGAGCACCCGTCGGCCCGGTCGCCGGTGCCGGCCCGCTGCGCCAGCGGTCGCGACGTCGTGTCGCCGGGCGCGTGCTCCTCGTCGGCGACGCCGCCGGCTACACGGACGCGCTCACCGGAGAAGGCATCGCGCTGGGGCTGCGTGCGGCCGAGGCAGCCGTGGGGTGCGTGCGCCGCGGCACCCCGACGGCGTACGAGGGGGAGTGGCGGCGGCTGTCCTGGCGGTACCGGGCGCTGACGGCCTCGCTGCTCGCGGTGTCCGGGCAGCAGCGGGCGCGGCGGCTGCTCGTGCCGACGGCGTCGCGTGCGCCTGCCCTGTTCGCCTCCACCGTCCACCTGCTCGCGCACTGACCACGCTCACTGACCGCGCGCGCTGCGTGTGAACGCGGTCGGCGCGTACGGCTCAGGCGGCGCGACGGGAGCGGCGGCGCCGTTCGATGACGCGCTCCTCCTCGCCGAGGCCGCCCCACACGCCTGCGGGCTCCGGGACGTCCAGCGCATGCTCGGCACACTCGCGGCGGACCGGGCACTCGTCGCACACGCTCTTCGCCCGCCGCTCACGGGCCTCGCGGGTACCCGGACGCTCTCCGTCGGCGCCGAAGAAGACGTGCAGCGGCATGCCACGGCAGGCGGCACGGTCCTGCCAGCCCCACGACGGGGCGGGACCAGCGGCTCGCCGGCGGCGTGTCGTTGCCATGACGGGATCTCCCCCTTGTCGATCTCCCCGGGCCCGCCTGTCGTACCGAGCCCGGACCCAATGCCAACGCACCGGCGGGGCGACATGTTCCACGGCCCTCAGCCGTGGCCACCCCTGCACCCGGGTGCGCAGCGGTCGCCGTACCCATCCCAGCACGATGCTCACGGGCCGTCACCCCCGATCACGGGCTGCGCATGTGACGATCGTCACGCCGTGCAACCCCCCGCGGTATACGTTCACCACCGAGGGGGACGTCGGCGCGCACGCGCCACGCTGTGGAAAGGGGCAGCCCGATGGGCCGGGAGGTGGGTCCCACCGAGTTCACCCGGGATGACCGGCGTCGGTACCGGGAGAAGCTCAGGGGCAACCTCGACGTGCTCGGGCACATGCTCGACGCCGGCAGCTTCGAGTCCCGGCGCAACATCGTGGGCCTCGAGCTGGAGCTGAACCTCTGCGACGGCAACGGCGCGCCGAAGATGGTCAACGCCGAGGTGCTCGACCTCATCGCCAGCGCCGACTACCAGACCGAGCTGGGACAGTTCAACATCGAGGTCAACGTGGCCCCGCACAAGCTCGTGGGCACGGTGTTCCGGGAGCTGGAGGAGGAGATCCGCACCAGCCTCAACTACGCCGAGCGCCGCGCCAACGAGGTCGACGCGCACATCGTGATGATCGGCATCCTGCCCACGCTGACCGCGACCCACATGCGGACCGAGACGCTGTCCCGCAACCCGCGGTACGCGCTCATCAACGAGCAGGTGCTCGCCGCCCGCGGGGAGGACCTGCACCTGTCCATCGCCGGAGTGGAGAAGCTCGCCACCTCCGTCGACTCGATCGTCCCCGAGGCGGCGTGCACGAGCACACAGCTGCACCTGCAGGTGAGCCCGGCCGCGTTCGGGTCGGTGTGGAACGCCGCCCAGGCGATCGCCGGCGTGCAGCTCGCGCTCGGGGCCAACTCGCCGTTCCTGTTCGGCCGGGAGCTGTGGGCGGAGACCCGCACCATTCTCTTCGAGCAGGCCACCGACACCCGCTCCGAGGAGCTCATCGCCCAAGGCGTCCGCCCTCGGGTGTGGTTCGGTGAGCGCTGGATCGACTCCGCGCTGGACCTGTTCGAGGAGAACGTGCGGTACTTCCCGGCGCTGCTGCCGGTCGTCGACGACGAGGACCCACGAGAGGTCCTCGCCCGTGGGGACGTGCCGCACCTGCGCGAGCTTGGCCTGCACAACGGCACCGTGTACCGGTGGAACCGGCCCATCTACGACGTGGCCCGCGGCAAGCCGCACCTGCGTGTGGAGAACCGCGTGCTGCCCGCTGGGCCGACCGTGGCCGACGTCCTCGCCAACGCGGCGTTCTACTACGGGCTCGTCCGCGCACTGTCCCGGCAGACGCCTCCGGTGTGGCACAAGCTGTCGTTCACCGCGGCCGCGGACAACTTCCTCGCGTGCGCCCGCGACGGCATCGACGCGCACGTGTACTGGCCGGGAGCGGGAACGGTGCCGGTCACCGAGCTCGTGCTGCGCACCCTGCTCCCGCTCGCCGCCGAGGGCCTGGACGGGTGGAAGGTCGACCCGGCCGAGCGGGACCGCCTGCTCTCGGTCATCGAGCAGCGCTGCCTGGCCCACGCCAACGGGGCCGCGTGGCAGAGCCGGTGGTTCCACCACCTCTGCGACCACGAGGACCTCGACCGGGGTGAGGCGCTGCACGCGATGGTGGCCCGGTACGCCGAGCACATGCACTCCAACGAGCCGGTGCACACCTGGCCGCTGCCGTAGTCCACCGTCCGGCTCCGCACCCGAGTCGCCCAGGGCGCTGCATGGATGGACTCAGACATGCCGGTAGAGGAGCTCTTGGGTGTGGCCGTCGAGCGTCCGGCTCTCGATCAGCTCGAGGTCGAAGTCGGCCGCACCCCCGAAGACCGGGTCCTCCCCGGTCTGACCGCAGATCACCGGGAAGAGCGTCACCAGGACGCGGTCGACCAGACCGGCGGCCATCAGCGCCCGGTTCAGCGACAGGCTGCCGTGCGAGCGCAACGGCACCGCGATTCCTCCTTGAGCCCGGCGACGACGTCGACGGCGTCGCCGCTCACGACGGTCGCGTCCGGCCAGTCGAGGGGTTCTTCCAGTGTGGTCGACACCATGGTGGCCGGCATGCTTCTCATCCGGGTGACCCACGGGTCACTCAGCTCGGACTCCTCGATGCCCGAGGCGAGCATCTGCGCGTGCGCCTTGTACGTGGTGGCCCGGAAGACCATCCGCTGCTCCTGGTCGTACAGGGCGAGGCGGCGGTCGAGAAACTCCGGGCCTTGCTTGCCCCAGTAGCCGCCCCAGCTGCCGCTGTGGGCGCCGTAGCCGTTCGAGGGTGGAAAGACGTCGACGGTGTAGGTGGCGGCCATGGTGCTCCTCGAGTCCGGTTGCTCGGGGGTGGGAGTCAGACTAGGAAGGTCAAAGCGGTCCTTGGCAGCCATGGGCGGGGCAGTGGGGCGGCGACACCGCGGGTGGTTCATCTGAGGCGGCACGCGGCTTTACATAATGTGCATTATCGGCGTACGACTCAGCTGGAAGAATGGGCCCTGAGAGGGGCCCGCAGCGGCCGTTCGGGGCCGCGCGGTCACCGTCGCCCTACTGCCACCGGACACGTGGCAACCGGCTGTCGAGGGATGACGCCCGTCGGGGGCCACGGGTCGTGGCACGCGGGACGCCACGCATGCCACGCCGTCGAGCCCACCCGCCCGGCCAGGACTGCCGTCCCTGCGAGGAATCGTCGGCCCCCTGTCAGAGATCATGTCGTAGATTGGTCCTTACACGACGTGATGGTGGTGTCGCCACACGGAGCGAGCCGGCGCCGGCGGGACCGCCTCGCCGGCACCACGTTGCCCGCGACACGCGGTGTCCCGGTCACCGGGACGTCCACGTCCGGTGGTACCAAAGGCCCGTGACCGACTCGTCCCCCGGCCTGGTGGCGCCGCTGCCCTCCCGGGTGTGCGCCCGCGCCGGCTGCGACCGTCCGCTGCCCCCCTACACCGGGACCGGGCGCCCTCCGGCGTACTGCTCCCCCGAGCCCGACAGCGACGACCCCGTCTGCCGGCGCGGCTGCAAGGAGGAGAACCGCCGACGGGAGCGGCAGGAGGCCGACCGCCTGGCCCGGGAGGGCCTCGCCGTCCGCCGGCCCCAGCTGTTTCGCGCCGGGACCACGCCGACCTTGGACGAGGTGGCGGCAGTGGTCGGCCGGACGGCCGAGGCGCTCGGGGGTCAGGCCGCAGCGCTGTTGGACGCCGTCGAGGTGTTCCGCGTCCGCGCGGAGATGCTGGACGAGCAGGCCGTGGAGCAGCGGCTGACCGAGGCGCGGGCCCAGGCGTCCGCCAGCGCCGCCGAGGCCGAGCAACGGGGCGCGACCGCGTTGACGCAGGCGCGGGC
>JBOGEN010000170.1:0-33388 GCA_050743265.1 Actinomycetes bacterium | reverse complement strand
CTGAGGCCCACCGACACGCACAAGCCGCAGGGGTGGGGCACCTGCCGACCGCGCGTCCACCAGGCTCGCGACCTGGTGGCCCACCTCGGCCAGCGCGTCGTCGACGACGAGCAGGCCCGCCTCGCTGTGCCCGACGATGTACGCGAGCTCGGCCGGGGACAGCCGGGTGTTCAGCGCCACCAGCGGGACGCCGGCCCACGGCACCGCGAAGTGCGACTCGAGCATGACGTGGCTGTTCGGCGCGAGCACGGCCACCGGACGCCCGCCGGCCAGCTCGGCCAGCCCACCCGCCAGCCGCCCGCAGCGGTCGTGCAGCTCGCGATAGGTCCACCGCTGCCCACCGTCGACCACCGCGACACGGTCCCCGTGCGCCTCGGCCGCACGGTCGAGGTACGCCGTCGGCGTGAGCGGGTCGAAGGACAGGTCGGGCATGCGGCCTCCCGCCGGGCTCAGGCGCTCGTCACCCCCGGTGATACCACTCCGGCCGGGTGGCGCCCGCGCAGGGCCGCCGGCCGTTGCTCGTGCCAGCCCCGCCCGTCTCAGGTGACGTCGCCGGCCAGCACCATCTCGACGAGCCGCTCCGCGATCGCCAGGGAGGACGTCGCCGCGGGCGAGGGCGCGTTGCGGACAGCGACGACGCGGCCCACCGAGGAGAGGCGGAAGTCGTCCACCAGCGAGCCGTCCGCCGCCACGGCCTGGGCCCTCACCCCGGACGGGCCGGGCAGGACGTCGTCGGCCTTCAGCTCGGGGACGTACCGGCGTGCCGCCGCGACGAACGCGTGCCGGCTGAGCGAGCCCACCATCTCGCGCGCCCCCGTACGCCAGTGGACCCGGGCCATCGCCCGGAACCCCGGCCAGCGCAGCGTCTCGGCAAGGTCCTCGCGGCGCAGCGCGCCCCAGCCGTACCCCTCCCGCGCCAGCGCGAGGACGGCGTTCGGCCCGACGAGCACCTCCCCGTCGTGGCGCAGCGTGAGGTGCACGCCGAGGAACGGGTAGCGCGGGTCCGGCACCGGGTAGACGAGACCGCGGACGAGGTCGCGGCGGTCCGGCCGGAGCAGGTAGTACTCGCCGCGGAACGGGACGATGCGCGGGTCGGCGTCGTCCCCGGCGAGCCGTGCCACCCGGTCCGAGTGCAGCCCCGCGCAGATCACGACCCGCTGTGCGACGAGGTCCTCGTACGGCGTCTCGACGACGACGTGCCCGGTCTCGTGACGGAACCCGGTGACCGTACGCCCGGTGAGCACGCGCCCGCCGCGCTTCTCCACGTCCTCGGCGAGTGCGCGCGTGATCGCGGCGAAGTCGACGACCGCAGTGTGCGGCGAGTGCAGCGCGGCCACGCCGGTCACATGCGGCTCCAGCTCGCGCAGCTGCGACGCACCCACGAGGCGGATGCCGGGGACGCCGTTGGCACGGGCGCGGGTGTGGATGTCGGCGAGCCGCCGCTCCTCGGTCTCGTCCCGGGCGACGACGACCTTGCCGCACTCGTGGTAGCGCAGGCCCTTCTCGACGCAGAAGTCGCGGAGCAGACCCACGCCCCGTCGGCAGAGCGTGGCCTTGAGGGAGCCCGGCGTGTAGTACAGCCCGGCGTGCACGACCCCGGAGTTGCGTCCGGTCTGGTGGGCGGCGAGGCCGCCCTCCTTCTCGACCACCACGACCTCGTCGTCCGGCCGGACCTCGAGAAGGCGTCGTGCCACGGCAATCCCGAGGATGCCGCCCCCGACGACCACTGTCCGCTCCGCCACCGGTGCCTCCCGCTCGTCCGGGCCGCTCCGGCCCCCGGTTCGTCCCACTGCCTCGTTGTCTCGTTGCCCCGGCGAGGCTACGCCGCGGGCCGCCGGGGTGCCGGCGTACCGGGTCATGCTGCCCCGGGCGGGGGAACCTCCGCCGTGGGTCAGGCGTCAGCCCAGCGCCGACGCGACCTCCGCCGCGGCCCTGACCACCCGGGGGCCGGCGCGGGCGACGTCGAGGTCCCCGAGCGCGACCACGCCGACGCTGCCCTCGACCGCGGTCAGCCCGGTCAACGCTGCGGCCACGCCGTGCGCACCGGGTTGCAGCTCGCCGGACGTCGAGACGTAGCCGTCCACCTCCGTGCGTGCGGCGAGGATGGCCCGACCCGCAGCCCCCCGGTCGAGCGCGTGCCGTGACCCCACCCGGTACGCGACGTGGAAGTCCGTCCAGGTCGGCTCCACCACGGCGACGGCCAGGGCCTCCCCCGCGTCCACGACGGTGAGGTGCGCGGTGGCACCGAGGTCCTCCGCGAGGCGGCGCAGGACGGGCATCGCCGCGTCCCGCAGCAGCGGCTGGACACGCCGGGCAACCTGCAGCAGCGCCAGCCCCAGCCGCACCCGGCCGTCAGCAGAGCGCCGCACGAACCCGTGCTCCTCCAGCGTGGCGAGCAGGCGGTACACGACGGTGCGGCTCACCCCCAGGGCGGTGGCAAGCTCCGTGACGGTGAACCCCGCCGCGTCCTCCCCGACGAGGGCGAGGAGGCGAAGCCCGCGGTCCAGGGTCTGCGAGGTCTCGGTCGCCACGGGGCGACGGTAGCCCTGCCGCGTGTCACATAGCGAGCGCGAGACCCCGTCGTCGTCCACGAGGCGAGCACGAGGCCCGGCGCCGTGGTTCCACGGCGAGAGAGACGCTGCCGCGCCGCGGTCACAGGGCGAGGGCCGCCAGGGCTGCGTTGACCACCGAGCCGGGCAGCAGGTCGTGCAGGCCGTACAGGTCGGTCACGGTGCCGGACTGCCCGAAGGCGTCCACCCCGAGCGGGACGGCAGGCGCGCCGATGGCCGAGCCGAGCCAGGCCATCGCGTGGGAGGCGGCGTCGTGCACGGTCACCACCGGGGCACGGTTCGGGAAGAGCTCGCGCAGCACGCCGCACGGGTGCGGGCCGGAGGCCGTGCGCACGTCGTCCCGCAGGCCCGTACGCCAGGCGGTGTAGAGCCGGTCCAGCGAGGTGACGTCGACCACGTGCGCGGCGACGCCGTCCTCGGCGAGCTCGTCCGCGGCGGCGAGAACCTCGGGGAGCACGGCACCGCTCGCCGCGAGGTACACCTCGGGGCCGCGGACGTCCGACGCGTCCCGCAGCCGGTACCCGCCGGCGAGGACGAGCCGGCGCAGCGCGTCCTCGCCGTACCGCTCCCGCGCGGCCTCGAACGGGGACTGGTCCACCGGCCGGGTGGACAGGCGCAGGTACGTCGCCGCGCCCTCCTCCGCGTCCGCGATACGCCGCAGCCCGTCGCAGAGCAGCCAGTCCAGTGCCCCCCCGTACGCCGGCTCGCACAACGTGACCCCGGGCAGCTCCAGGCCGATGGACGCGGTGATGGTCGACTGGTGCGCGCCGCCCTCCGGGGCCAGGGAGACGCCGGACGGGGTGCCGGCGATGACGAACCGCGCGCCCGAGTACGTCGCGTACACGAACGCGTCGAGCCCGCGGCAGACGAACGGGTCGTACACCGTGCCGACGGGCAGCAGGGGCTGGCCGGACAGGTCCCACGCGAGGCCGAGCTGGCCGAGCAGCAGGAACAGGTTCATCTCCGAGATGCCCAGCTCGAGGTGCTGGCCCGTAGGCGACTGGCGCCACCGGAGCGGCGAGTCGGGCTCCATCCAGTCCGGCCGCGACTCGGGTGCGAACACGCCGAGCTTGTTGATGAACCCGGCGAGGTTGGTGGTCACGGCCACGTCCGGCGCCGCGGTGACGAGGTACGGGGCGAGGTGCTCGTCCCGGGAAAGGTCCACCAGGAGCCGCCCCAGGGACTCCTGCGTGGAGGTCGGCCGGCGGGGGGCGCGCGTGCCGGCACTGGCCGGCACGGTGACGCCGAGGCGTGGCTCCGGCTCGTCGCGGGACAGCGCGGCGGCACGCTCGGCCACCCACCGTCCGGCCTCGGACGCGGGATCGAGCAGGTCCCACTCGGTCGCCGGGGTGAGCCCGACCTCCTCACGGAGCCGTGCGACCTGCTCGCCGCTGAGCAGCGCCGAGTGGTTGCGGGGGTTGCCCGCCGTGGGCAGCCCCCACCCCTTCACCGTGTACGCGAACACGACACTGGGCCGGTCCGCCGCCGCGTTGCACTCGGCGTACGCGTCGAGCATCGCGCCGAGGTCGTGGCCGCCGAGGTCGGTGAGCAGGTCGACGAGCTCCTCGTCGGGCACGTCTGCGAGGGCGCGGCCGACCTCCTCGGGTGCCCCGGTGCAGAACCGCTCCCGCATCGCGGAGCCGTCGAGGCCGAACAGGGACTGGTACTGCTCGTTGCTCATCTCGTCGAGCCAGCGCCGGAGCGCCTCCCCGTGCGGCCGCTCGAACGCGGCCAGCAGCTTGCGCCCGTACTTCACCTGGACGACGTGCCACCCGGCCGCGGAGAACTGGGACGCGAGCTGGGCGATCCGCACCCCGGGCACGACCCGGTCGAGTGACTGACGGTTGAAGTCGACGACCCACATGACGTTGCCCAGCCCCGCGGTGACCGGGTCGGAGATCGCCTCCCACACGTTGCCCTCGTCGAGCTCGGCGTCCCCCATGAGCGCCACGAAGCGGGTCGCCGGGCGCGGGCCGAAGTGGGCGTCCACGTACCGGCGGGTGACCGCGGCGAACAGCGGTGCGGCGGCGCCGAGCCCGACCGAGCCCGTGGAGAAGTCGATGTACGCGCGGTCGGGGTCCTTCGTCCGGCTCGGGTACGACTGCAGGCCGCCCGCCGCCCGCAACGTGGTGAGGTAGTCCCGCTCCAGCCCGCCGCACAGGTACTGGACCGCGTGGAACACCGGGGACGCGTGCGGCTTGACGCTGACCCGGTCGTGCGGGCCGAGATGCGCGAAGTACAGCGCGGTCATCGCGGTGACCAGCGAGGCCGAGGAGGCCTGGTGACCGCCGACCTTGACGCCGTCGCCGGTCTCCCGCTCGCGGTTGGCCGCGTCGACGATGCGGGTCGCGAGCCACAGCACGCGCCGCTGCACCTCGGCCAGGACGTCCAGGTCCACCGGCAGGGGCACCGTGGTGGCGAGCGGCGGGACGGTCTGGCGGGTCTGGTCGGCCTGTGTCACGCCGGGCACACTAGCCCCGGCGCACGGGCCGGGTGTGGGGTCGAGGGGTCCACGGATGGGGTGCCGGCCAGCCGAACGGGCTCAGCCGAACAGCTCGTCCAGGAAGGACTTCTTGCGCGACTTGTGCCGGTAGTCGCCGTGCTGCCCGTACCCCCGGGACCTGTCGTCGTCGTAGTCCCGGTGCCGGTCGCGGTCGCGGTGGTCCCGGTCGTCGTCACGGTCGCGGTCGTACGACTTCCCCCGGCTCTGCGAGCCCCCCGGGCCGGAGCCCCCCGGGCCGGCGAACCAGGCGTTCTCGGCGTCGGTGAGACGCTCGAGCTCGCCGCGGTCGAGGAAGATGCCGCGACAGTCGTGGCACTGGTCGACGGTGATGCCGCTGCGCTCGTACTGGCGCATCGGGCCCTGGCACTTCGGACACGTCAGCTGCATGGCCGCAGCCTACGGCTGAGCGCGCCAGGCGCAGCGGGCAGAGTTCCCTCGGGTCAGTCGGTCTCGGGGTATCCGGTCGCCTCAGTCGCGAGAGCCGACCTTGCGGCGCACATCGTCCATGTCGAGGCCCCGGATCTGGCCGATCAGGTTCTCGAGCACCGCCTCGGGCAGGGCGCCCGGCTGGGCGAAGACGGGAAGTCCGTCCCGGTACGCCACGAGCGTCGGGATCGACGAGATCCGGTACGAGGCCGCGAGACCGGGCTCGGCCTCGGTGTCGACCTTGGCGAACGTGATGTCCGGGTGCTTCTCGCTGGCCCGCTCGAAGACGGGTGCGAACCGCAGGCACGGCCCGCACCAGGACGCCCAGAAGTCGATGAGCACGATGCCGTCCCCGCCCACGGTCTCGCCGTGGGTGTCCTCGGTGAGGGCAAGGGTGGTCATGTCTGCTCCTGCTCCCTGGGCGCACTGACGAAGAGGAGAACCCACGACAGGCAGGGGTGATTCCCTCGACGCCGGGGTCACGCGGTGGTGACGACCGGTAAACGGGGCCAAAGGTGGACGAGCCGGGCCCCCTCTCACGGCGTCGGCCCGGCCCGTGACCGGGCTCGTGACCGGGTTTCCCGGACTGCTCAGGCGAGGCGGCGTCCCGACGTGGCCCAGTGGCGGATCGCGTCGACGCGCCGCTGGAGATCCTCCGCCGTCGCCTGGGCCGTGGCCGGGCCCCCGCAGGCCTGGCGCAGGGCGGTGTGGATCGCGCCGTGCGGCTGACCGGTGCGGTGGTGCCAGGCCCCGACGAGCCCGTTGAGCTCGCGCCGGAGGGCGTCCCGCTGCCGATGGACGGCCAGGCCGGGGCCGGACGCGGGCTCGGCCGTACGGCTCGCCCGGCTCGTCTGCCCGGCCTGGTGCCGACGGAGCAGGTCGGCCACCTGGTCCGGATCGAGGAGGCCGGGGATGCCGAGGTAGTCCTGCTCCTCGGCCGATCCGACCGCCGCCTGCGTGCCGAACTCGCCCCCGTCGTAGAGGACGCGGTCGAACGTCGCGGCCGACTCCAGCGCCTCGAACGCGAGGGCGTCCTGCTCGCCCGGCGCGTCCCGGCGCTGCTGGGCCTCGGCGAGCAGCGCGTCCTCGGCGGCGAACGGGTCGCCCTCCTCGCCGCCGCCCGGCGTGCCGAGGACGTGGTCGCGCTCGACCTCCATCTCCTGGGCGAAGCCCAGCAATGTCGGGATCGACGGCACGAACACGGACGCGGTCTCGCCCCGCCGCCGGGTCCGGACGAAGCGTCCCACCGACTGGGCGAAGAACAGGGGCGTGGAGACGCTCGTCGCGTACACCCCGACCGCCAGCCGGGGGATGTCGACGCCCTCCGAGACCATGCGGACGGCCACCATCCACCGGTCCGCTGACTCGCGGAACTCCTCGATCCGCGCGCTGGCCTGCGGGTCGTCGGAGAGCACGAGGGCCGGGCCGGCCCCGGTCAGCTCGCGCAGCAGCCGGGCGTACGCCCGGGCCGCGGCGTGGTCGGAGGCGATGACGAGCCCGCCCGCGTCCGGCACCGCCCGCCGGACCTCACGCAGCCGGTGGTCGGCCGCGGCGAGCACCTGCGGGACCCACTCCCCGGCCGGGTCGAGGGCCGTACGCCACGCCTGGGCGACCTGGTCCTGCGTCATGGGCTCGCCGAGCCGGGCGGCCACCTCGTCCCCGGCCCGGGTACGCCAGCGCATGTCGCCCGAGTACGCGAGGAACATCACCGGCCGCACCACGCCGTCCTCGAGCGCCTGCGCGTAGCCGTACGCGTAGTCGGCGGCGGAGCGGAGCACGCCGTCCGGCCCGGGCAGGTAGCTGACGAACGGGATCGGGTTCGTGTCGGACCGGAACGGTGTGCCGGTCAGGGCGAGCCGCCGCGTCGCCGGCTCGAACGCCTCACGGATCGCCTCGCCCCACGAGCGGGCGTCCCCGGCGTGGTGCACCTCGTCGAGGATGACGAGCGTGCGGCGGGCCTCCGTCCGGTTGCGGTGCAGGGCCGGGTGGGCGGCGACGCCCGCGTACGTGACCGCGACACCGATGACGTCGCGCGCGGACTTGCCCTGGGCGTTGCGGAAGCCGGGGTCGAGGGAGATGCCGACCCGGGCGGCCGCGTCCGCCCACTGGCGCTTGAGGTGCTCGGTGGGCGTGACGACCGTGACGGCCGAGACGACGCGTCGCCCGAGCAGGTCTGCCGCCACACGCAGCGCGAACGTCGTCTTGCCGGCTCCTGGCGTGGCCACCGCGAGGAAGTCGCGGGAACCGACCTGCAGGTAGCGGTCGAGCGCGGCCTGCTGCCAGGCGCGCAGCCGGTCGGCGGTGCCCCAGGGAGCGCGGTCCGGGAAGGCGGGAGGGAGGTGGGACGCGGCGGACGTGCTCACGGCGAGGTTCGCAGACCTTTCACAGGGTTCGACGACAGGGCCGAGGCAGGCTAACCCGCGCGGGTGACACAACGCGCCGCGTACGCGCGGTGCCGGTGCGGACGGGACGACTGTGGTACGCCGCCCGCCCAGGGCGGCTACGACTCCGCGTGGCTTCGCGTCCGGATGCGCCCGGCGGACACCCCCGTCGCAACAGCGAGCACACCCATCACCGCGAACACGGCGGCGAACGCCGGACCGTCGTGGCCGGGCTCGGTCCGCAGGGACGAGTACAGCACCCCGGCGAGTGCGACGAACACGACGCTGCCGAGCGCGTCCGAGAGCTGGATCGCGGCGGAGACGGCGCCCCGGTCGGTCTCCGGCGACAGCCGGAACGCGAGGACGCTGATGCTGGCGATCGACAGCCCCAGGCCGAACCCGGCGACCGTCCAGCCGGCCACCGCGACAAGTGGGCTCACCGCGTGGACGAGGGCGAGGGACACGATGCCGATGCCGACGCCGAGCAGGGCGCCCCCCGTCCGAATGAGCAGCCAGCGCCTCTCCTCCGCGGACAGCCGCCCCTGCAGCCACGACGCGCCGGCCCAGGCCAGCGCGCCCCCGGTGAGCGTGGTACCGGCCAGGGCCGGCGACAGCCCCCGCTCGGTGACGAGCATGAGCGGGATGAAAGCCTCCGCACCCAGCAGCGCGCCCATGAGCAGGCCCCGCTGCGCGATCACCGTGGGAAGCCCGCGGCGCAGCCGCAGCGTCCCGGCCGGGAGCAGCCGCGGCAGGCTGGGGGCCAGCAGGCCCACCGCGACGGCCACCGCCACGAGGCTCCCCCATCCCAGATGCTCGCCCGCGTACTGGAGCACGACCACGCCCGCCGCGACCGCGACGGCGCGGCGCTTGCGTCCGGCGCGGGGCAGGGGTGCGGTCACGTCGGGGTCGGCCTGGGCGAGCCGGGGCAGCATCACGAGCACCGCCGGGACGACGAGGACGGGGACGGCGAGGAACACCGCGCGCCAGGTCCAGGCGTCCGCGACCCAGCCGGCGACCGCCGGGCCGACCAGGGAGGGCACGACCCAGCCCATGGCCATCACGCCGAACGCGGCCGGGCGCAGCTCCTCGGGGTAGAGCTTCACCACGATGACGTACAGCGCGACGATGAGCATGCCGGCGCCGAGCCCCTGCAGCACGCGGCCCGCAACGAGCAGCGGCATCGACGGCGCCGTCCCGGCCACCACGAGCCCCACCGCGAACCCGCCCACGCCGGCGAGGAACGGCAGCCGCGGGCCGCGGGAGTCGCTCACTTCCCCGGAGACGATCATGCCGACCAGGCTGGCGGCGAAGAACCCGCTGAACGACCACGCGTAGAGGGCCAGCCCCTCCAGGTCACGGGCGGTCACGTTCATCACCGTGGTGACTGCGAGCGCCTCGAACGCGACGAGGACGACCGTGGTGAGCACCCCGGCGGTCAACCCGCGGTACGCCGGAGAGTAGATCGTCACACCCGACCTGGCCTGACAGGTCTGTTCACGCTCCACGCTCGTGTCCACTCGGCAAGGCTACGTGCCGCGGGCGACACGGGGACGCGTCCTTGACGAGCCGTACGCCGGAGGCCACACCCGGTGAGTGCCGCGCCGTCGGCGGTCGCTACCTTTCCGGCGTGAGGCTCCCCCGCCCGACCCACAGGACCCTGCTCGTGGTGACCAGCGGTGCGGTCTCGGCCGGCGTGGTCGTCGTCGGTCTCGCGCTGCTGCACCTCCTCGTGTCCGCGATGGGCACCGCCGCACTCGACGACGCGCTGGACGAGCGCGCCGCCCCGCTCGTGCGGGCCGCCGCCAGGGGCGACGTGGCCCAGGCGAACCAGGACGCGTACGCCCAGGTGCTCACCACCGACGGCGTGGTGCTCGCGCAGTCCCCCGCAGCACCGCCGAGCCCTCTCGTCTCCGGGGCCGACCTGACCCGCGCCGGGACGCAGCCCGTGTCGCTGTCCACCACCGCCCAGAGCCTGGGCGAGTCCGCCCGGGTGCGCGCCCTCCCCGTGCCGGGCAGAGGCGAGGTGGTCGTGGTGGCCACCTCCAGCGACGCAGTGGGCCTGCTCGTCGACCGGCACCTGCACGTGGTGCTCGTGCTGCTGCCGCTGCTGCTGCTCGCCCTGATCGCGGGTGCGTCGCGGCTCGTCCGGGCGACGCTGCGCCCGGTGGAGTGGCTCGCCGACGAGGCGACCGGTGCCGCGCGCGGCAAGCGGACGGGGATCCGCATGCCTCCCGGCGACGACGAGGTCGCCGGCCTGGCCCGGGCGCTCGACCTCATGCTGCAGCGCGTCCACGAGGTCGAGGACCGTGAGCGCACGTTCGTCGAGGACGCCACCCGCGCGCTGCACACGCCCGTGAGCGTCCTCAAGGGCGAGCTGCGGCACGCGCTCACGCTCACGGACGCCGGCGACATCCACCGCTCGCTACGGCTGTCCGCGGCCGAGGCCGAGCGCATCGCCACGCTCACCAGCGACATGCTCGTGCTCGCCCACGAGCGCGGCGGCACGCTCGAGCTCGAGCTCGAGACGAGCGACCTCCGCGAGGCCGTCGACCGCGCGACGCGCGCCCTGCGCAACGCGCTCGGCGTCAACGTGGAGGTCGACGGCGAGTGCCTGCGGGCCACCTTCGACCGGCTGCGGGTCGAGCAGGCGGTCACCTACCTCGTGGCGAACAGCGGAGCGGCCGGGGCGAGCCGGGTGCTCGTGCGCGTGCGGGACGCCGGAGCCCTCGCCGAGATCGTCGTCGAGGACGACGGGCCGGGCATCCCCACCGACCTGCTGGCGACCGTGTTCGAGCCGTTCACCCGCGCCGACGGGCCGCGCGCCCCCCGGACGGCGGGGGCGGGCCTCGGCCTCGCAGTGGTCGCTGCCGTGGCGCGGGCCCACGGCGGCGAGGTCACGGCAGACAACGCCAGCGAGTTCACCGGGGCCAGGGTGACGGTCCGGCTGCCGGTGTCCTCCGGCGAGCCTCGGCGACGCGAGATCACCGGGTCGCGCACACTGTCGCTCTCCCGCGGCTGAGCCGGCACCCTCTCGCGCCGCCGAGGCCACGCGTCGCCCGTCAGGCGGGCGCGGCGGGACGCAGGGCCACGTCCTGCGGGCGGATCGGGATCCGGGTGAGCTCGAGCCCTGTCGCGTCGCGTACGGCCGCGGCCACGGCAGCCGGGGAGGAGATGGTCGGCGGCTCGCCGACCCCCTTGGCGCCGAAGGGCGCATCCGGCTCCGGCTCCTCGATCAGCGCGGCGACCCGGATCTCCGGCATGTCCAGGGCGGTCGGGATGAGGTAGTCGGTGAACGACGGGTTGCGGACCACGCCGTCGTCCACGACGACCTCCTCCATCACGGCGAGCCCGACGCCCTGCGCGATGCCACCCTCGATCTGTCCGGTCACCTGGAGCGGGTTGAGCACCCGCCCGACGTCCTGGGCTGTCGCGACCTCGACGACACGGACCAGGCCGAGGTCGGGGTCGACGTCGACCACGGCACGGTGCGCGGCGAACGCGAACGACACGTGCGCGTCGCCCTGGCCGTGCTCGTCCAGCGGCATGGTGCGTCCGTGGTGGAACTCGACGGTCTCCTCCAGCGGCTGCGGCTCCCCCGCGTCCAGGCGGCGGCGCACCCGGCGGCAGGCCTCGGCCACCGCGCCGCCGCTCATCCACGTCTGGCGGCTCGCCGAGGTCGACCCGGCCGACCCGATCGAGGCGGTCTCCGCCGGAGCGACGACGACGTCGGACACCTCGAGCAGCTCGCGCGTGATCTGCTGGGCGAGCGTGACGAACCCCTGTCCCACCTCGGACGCCGCGCACGTCACCGTGGCGACGCCGTCCTCGAGCCGGACGCGGGCCGTGGAGTAGTCGTCGAAGCCTTCGGAGTACATGAGGTTCTTGAACGAGACGGCGAACCCGACACCGCGCCGGACGTCGGCGCGCTCCGCCGTCCGGCCGGCACCGCCCGGCAGCGCCATGGGGTCCGCGTGCGTGGGGACGGGGGGCAGCGGGGTGGTTGCGCAGCTGCGGATCACCTCCGTCACCGGAGCCGTCCCCCGGACGACCTGGCCGGTGACCAGCCGGTCGCCGCTGGACAGCGCGTTGCGCAGCCGCAGCTCGACCGGGTCCATGCCGAGCGCGGCGGCGAGCCGGTCCATCTGCGACTCGTGCCCGTAGCAGACCTGCACCGCGCCGAAGCCGCGCATCGCCCCGCACGGCGGGTTGTTCGTCCGTACCGCCCAGCCCTCCACGTGAGCCGCGGGCACCACGTACGGGCCGGGCGCGAAGCAGACCGCGTTGGAGATGACCGCGCGCGACGAGGACATGTACGCGCCCCCGTCGAGCACGAGCCGTGCCTCGACCTTCACGAGCCGGCCGTCCCGGGTGGCGTGGTGGCGGTACCACATCCGCGCGGGATGACGGTGCACGTGCCCGAGGAAGGACTCCTCGCGGCTGAACACCATCTTCACCGGACGCCCGGTCCGCAGCGCGAGCAGCGCCAGGTGGACCTGCATGGACAGGTCCTCGCGCGCCCCGAATGCGCCACCCACGCCGGCGAGGTGCACGCGGACCTGCTCGGGGGCCAGGCCCAGGCAGTCCGCCACCTGGTCGCGGTCGACGTGCAGCCACTGGGTCGAGATGTGGATGTCGACGCCGTGGTCGTCCGCGGGGACGGCGAGGCCGGACTCCGGGCCCATGAACGCCTGGTCCTGCATGCCGACCTCGTAGCGTCCCTCGACGACCACGTCGCCGGTGACGGACACGTCGCCGTGGCGCAGGTCGATGTGCCGGAACACGTTGCCGTCCGGGTGGATCGGGTCGGCCGAGAGCGCCGCCTCGGGGTCGGTGAGCGGGTCGAGCGGCTCGTACGTGACGCGGATCGCCTGGGCGGCCCGGCGAGCGGTCTCGGGGTGGTCCGCGGCGACGGCGGCGACGGCCTCCCCGCAGTGGCGGACCACGTCCGCGGCGAACACGGGCTGGTCGCGGTCCTCGAGTCCGAAGTGGGACGCGCCTGGGACGTCCTCAGCGGTCACGACGGCGGACACCCCCGCGACGGCCAGCGCCGGGCCCACGTCGATCGCGACGATCCGCGCGGACGGGTACGGCGAGCGCAGCGTCGACCCCCACAGCATCCCGTCCGCGAGGAGGTCGGACGAGAACGCGAACTCCCCGGTCACCTTGGGGACGCCGTCGGGTCGCGCCGCGCTCTGCCCGACGCCGCCGCGGTTCCGCTCGCCCGTCTGCTGGCCTGTCTGCTGGCCTGGGACGGTCGGCACGGTCACGGCGCCACCTCCCCGCGGCGGGCGGCGGCCGCCGAGTGCACGGCGGCGAAGATCCGCCCGTACCCGGTGCAGCGGCACAGGTTGCCCGAGACCGCCTCGCGTACCTCGAGGTCGGTGGGGTCGGCGCTGCGCTCGAGAAGGTCGTGCACCGCGACGACGAGTCCGGGCGTGCAGAAGCCGCACTGCACCGCGCCTTCGTCGAGGAACGCCTGCTGGACGTCGGTCAGCGCGTCCCCCTGGCGCAGCGCCTCGACGGTCTGCACGTCCCTCCCGGTCGCCGTCGCGGCGAGCACGAGGCACGCGCACACGAGCACGCCGTCGAGGCGGACGGAGCACGACCCGCACTCCCCCTGCTCGCAGGCGTTCTTCGCGGCGGGCAGACCGAGGCGCTCCCGCAGCACGTAGAGCAGGCTCTCGCCGAGCCAGGCGTCGGCGACCGGACGGCGCCGCCCGTTGACCCGCAGCGTGTACGACACGCCCTCGCGTGCCGTGTTTCTGACCGCGTCCGGCCCGATGCCCGCGTCCGGCCCGGTCCCCGCGTCCGTCATCGTGTCCCCTCCCCGCACACGCGAGCGAGCGCCCGCCGGGCGCAGACGGCCACCGCGTGCCGGCGGTAGTCCGCGGTCGAGCGGTGGTCGTCGATCGGCCGGGCCGCCTCCCCGACGAGGTCGCCGAACGCCTCGTACGTCCGGGGGTCGGGCGCCCTCGGCCCGCTGTCCACGTCCCAGTCGAGGTGGGCCGCGGCGAAGTCCTCGGCCACGGGCGCGCGCAGCGGTGTCGGCCCTGCGGACCCGAGGGCGCAGCGCACCCGGCGCGCGTCCAGGTCGACCACGAGGGCCACGCTGGCCACCGCGATGACCATGGCGTTGCGGGTGCCGACCTTGCAGAACTCCTGCAGGCCCCGGGGGACGGCGACGCGGGCGGCGACGATGAGCTCGCCCGGACGCAGGGCCGACTGCTTGGGCCCGGTGAGGAACTCCGGCCAGGTCAGCACCCGCTCCCCCTCCGGACCCCGCAGGACGATCTCGGCGTCCAGCGCGGCGAGCACGGGGAGGGCGTCCCCGGCGGGCGAGGCCGTCCCGAGGTTGCCGCCGAGCGTGCCCGCGTTGCGGATCTGCGGCGAGCCGACCGTCCGCGCGGCGTACGCCAGCGCCGGCAGGACGGCCGCGAGGTCGGGCCGCATCATGTCCGTGTACGTGAGGCCGGCGCCGAGGATGACCCGCCCCTCCCGTCGGCTCCAGCCCCGCAACGAGCGCACCTGGGACACGTCCACCACGGCCCAGGGCCGCAGGCGCCCCGCGTTGACGGCCACGAGGAGGTCCGTGCCGCCCGCGAGGACGAGCGCGCCGGGCTCGCCGGAGAGCGCGTCGAGAGCCTCGTCGAGAGTCTCGGGGGTCGAGGCGGAAACCGTCATGTCCACATGCAACCGGGATCGCACCCCGCTGTCATGCGTTTGGCCGCCTCGGATCACGAGTGCCGTCCCGCGGCCGGTCAGCGCGTTCACGCCGCCCGGTGAGCGCTGTCGCGGCCGCGTCAGTGCAGTCGCGCGGCCCGTCGGGCGAGGTCGGCGCGGGCGCCCCGGAGGTCCAGCCCGGTGAGCTGACCGTCCGTCACGATCGGGGCACCGTCGACGAGTAGGTGCCGGACGCGCCTGTCCGGGCCAAGGACCAGCCCGGCGAGCGGGTCCGCCACGTCGACCAGGTCCTCGGCCGGCCACACGGCGAGATCCGCCCGCATGCCCGGTTCGAGGCGTCCGACGTCGTCCCTCCCCAGGCACCGGGCGCCGCCCTCGGTGGCGAGGCGCAGCGCGTCCGCGGGCAACAGGGCGTCGGCACGGCCGGTACGCAGCCGTGCCGCGTACAGCGCCTGGCGCATCTCCGGGAACAGCGCCCCGACCTCGTTGGACGCCGGGCCGTCGCAGCCCAGGCCGACCGTGGCCCCCGCCGCGACGAGGTCGCTCACCGGGCAGGTGCCCGCCGCCAAGCGCGCGTTGGACGAGGGGCAGTGCGCGACCGCGGCCCCGGCCCGCGCCAGTCGGCCGACCTCGCGCGCGTCGAGGTGCACGGCGTGGGCGTACCAGACGTCGTCGGCGAGCCACCCCCAGGCGTCCATCACCTCGAGCGGCCGCCCACCGAAGCGCTCCTGGCAGTGCTCGACCTCGTCCATGGTCTCGGCGAGGTGGGTGTGCAGCCGGAGCCCCCGGGTGCGGGCGAACTCGGCCGAGGCACGCATGAGGTCCACGGTGACCGAGAAGGGGCTGCACGGCGCCACCACGACGCTGACCCGGTCGCCGTCGTGGTACGCGTCGGCCACCCGCGCCGTCGAGGTGAGCACGGCGTCGATGTCCTCGACCACGTCGTCCGGGGGCAGCCCGCCGTCGGACTCGCCCAGGTCCATCGAGCCGCGCGACAGGTGCAGCCGTACGCCCACCTCGCGGGCGGCGTCCACGGCCACGTCGAACACGGTGTCGTCGCCCCGCGGCACGAGGTAGTGGTGGTCGAACGCCGTGGTGCAGCCGGACAGCGCGAGCTCGGCCAGCCCCACCCGGGCCGCCACCCGGACGTCCTCGGCCTCGATGCGACCCCAGATCGGGTACAGCGCGACGAGCCAGGAGAAGAGGTCGCTGCCGACCGCGCGTCCGCGCGTCAGCCACTGGTAGAGGTGGTGGTGGGTGTTCACCAGCCCGGCGGTGACCACGTCACCGGACACGTCGAGCACCTGGTCGCCGTCGCGCGCGGCGACCACGCCGACCTCCGCGACCCTGCCGGCCTCGATCGCCACGTCCGCCGGCCACCGGGCGCCTCGCAGCACCAGGCGGACTCCGTCCACCGTTCCCGCACGTGTCCTCATGTCGCCGGATTGCACCACGGGTGACCCCGTACCGGACACGGGAAATGCGGAGAACCGTACGGATCGGTGGTGATCGGCGCCCCCTACCGGCCGCGCGGCCTAGGCTCGGCATGTGCAGGTCGCGAGGGTGCTCCGCAGCCGTCGGGTCGTCACCCCCGAGGGGGAGCGTCCAGCCGCGGTGCACGTCGCCGGGGGTCAGGTGCTCGCGGTCACCGCGTACGGCGACGTCCCGTCCGGTGGCGAGGTGCACGACTACGGCGACCTCGTGCTGCTGCCGGGCCTCGTCGACACGCACGTGCACGTGAACGAGCCCGGGCGTACGGAGTGGGAGGGGTTCGACACCGCCACCCGTGCCGCCGCGTCGGGAGGCGTGACCACGCTGCTGGACATGCCGCTCAACTGCCTCCCGCCGACGACGACGGTGGCGGCGCTGGAGGAGAAGCGGCGGGCGGCCGAGGGACGCGTCCACGTCGACGTCGGCTTCTGGGGTGGCGTGGTGCCCGGCAACCGCGCCGAGCGGCACGCCCTGCACGCGGCGGGGGTGTTCGGGTTCAAGGGCTTCCTCGCCGACTCAGGGGTGCCCGAGTTCCCGCCGCTTGGCAGCGCGGACCTCGACGACGCCGCTCGCGACCTGGCCGCGGTCGGCGCCCTGCTCGCGGTGCACGCCGAGTGGCCGGACGACCTGGCCACGCCGTCCGGCCCCGCGTACGCGGACTGGGTGGCGTCCCGGCCGGGGCGGGCCGAGGGCGAGGCGGTCGCCCGGCTCGTCGAAGCTGTCCGGCGGCATGGCATTCGGGCGCACGTCGTGCACGCCTGCGCGGCCGAGGCTCTTGCCGTCCTGGAGGAGGCGCGTGCCGCGGGCCTGCCGCTCACCGCGGAAACCTGCCCGCACTACCTCGCGCTGACCGCCGAGTCCCTGCCCGCGGACGCCACCGAGGCCAAGTGCGCCCCGCCAGTCCGGGACCACGCCAACCGCGAGGCACTCTGGCAGGCGCTCGCCGCCGGAGTCCTGGACGCCGTCGTCTCGGACCACTCCCCGGCACCCGCCGCGTTGAAGAGCACCGGAGACTGCGCCACCGCGTGGGGCGGCATCTCCTCGCTCGAGCTGGGCCTGCCGGTGGTGTGGACGGAGGCGTCCGCGCGCGGCTTCGCGCTCACCGACGTCGCCCGATGGATGAGTGCGGGTCCGGCGGCGCTGGCCGGGCTGACGCGCAAGGGGGCGCTCACCGTGGGCAGGGACGCGGATGTCGCCGTCCTCGACCCGGACGCGACCTGGTCGGTGGACCCGGCGGCGCTGCGGGCGCGGCACAAGGTCACCCCGTACGCCGGCTGGTCGCTGCGCGGGCGCGTGGTGGAGACCTGGCTCCGCGGCGACCTTGTCACTGGGGACGTCCCCCGTGGACGGCTGCTGCGTCGCGACGGGGCCGCGAACTCGGTCCCGGCGCCCGAGGACGCGACAGGACGGCAGGTGGGGGCGCGATGAGCCACGGGACACCTGACGACGTGAGGACGACGGGGACGGCGATGGACCTGCTCCAGCTCAGCGACACCCGCCTGGGGGCGACGGTCGTCACGTGCAACGACGAGTTCTTCGGCGCCGCGGCGAACCTCCTGCGCCACGACCCGCCGATGCGGCGGCCTGGCGTGTTCACCGACCACGGCCAGTGGGTCGACGGGTGGGAGACGCGGCGTCGCCGTGAGCCCGGCTATGACTGGTGCGTCGTACGCCTCGGAGTGCCCGGGAGGGTCCGCCGCATTGCCGTCGACACGACGCACTTCGTCGGCAACCAGCCCGAGGCGTTCTGGGTGGGGGCGTGCGGCGACCCGGCTCCGGCCGAGGACGCATCCTGGTTCGAGGTCGTCGGCCGTACGCCGCTGCGCCCGGACGCCCGCCACGAGGTGGACGTGTCCTCGCCGTCCCGGGTGACGTTCCTGCGGCTCTGCATCGACCCGGACGGGGGCGTGGCACGTTTCCGTGTCTGGGGCGACGCCGTGCCCTCCCCGGGGGACATGGGCGGCGAGCACGGCACGGGGCTGGTCGACCTCGCGGACTCCAGGGTCGGGGCGATCGTCGAGGACCGCAGCGACGCGCACTTCTCCACCGCCGCGCACGTGCTGCTCCCCGGCCCCCCGTTGTCGATGGGCGACGGCTGGGAGACCCGGCGGCGCCGTGGGCCGGGTCACGACTGGATGGTGGTCCGCCTGGCCGCACGGGGCGTGCCGGTCGACATCGAGGTCGACACCACGTTCTTCAAGGGCAACGCACCGGCCACGTGCTGGGTGGAGGGCAAGGACGGTGACGCGGGGCCGTGGCGCACCCTCGTGGCCGAGACGCCGGTGCGCCCGCACTCGCCGCAGTGGTTCACCACCGGGGAGACGGCGCCGGTGACGCACCTCCGGCTCTCCATCGCCCCGGACGGCGGTGTGGCCCGGTTCCGCGTCCGCGGACGGCTCGACCCCGAGGGCGCGGAGCGGCTGGGCATGGCATGGCTCGACACGCTGCCGGACGCGGTGGCCGAGCGCATCCTCCTGCAGGTGTGCGGGTCCCCACGCTGGGCCCGCGAGATGGCGGCACGGCGTCCGTTCGGCACGCTGGCCTTCCTGCGCGAGGCGGCCCACGTCGTCTGGCGCGGGCTCGCACCCGAAGACTGGCGGGAGGCCTTCGCCGCCCATCCCCGGATCGGGGAGCACAACGCCGGCGCACGGGCACGGCGGGAGCAGGCCGGCACCGCGGATGCCGGAGCAGAGGTGCTCACCGAGCTGGCCGAGGGCAACCGGACGTACGAGGCGAGGTTCGGGCACGTGTTCCTCATCCGTGCGACCGGGCGCAGC
This sequence comes from Actinomycetes bacterium, assembly GCA_050743265.1. Classification (GTDB taxonomy): domain Bacteria; phylum Actinomycetota; class Actinomycetes; order JBOGEN01; family JBOGEN01; genus JBOGEN01. The sequence goes on along the minus strand of JBOGEN010000170.1, from coordinate 14,559 downwards.
GCGGACGAGATCCTCGCATCGTTGCGGCAGCGCCTCGGCAACGACGCCGACACCGAGCTCAGCATCGCCGCTGCGCAGCAGGAGGAGATCACGGACCTGCGGCTGCGTCAGGCGGTGGGCATGTGAGCGGGCTGACGACGCACGTGCTCGACACCGCGGGCGGGCTGCCGGTCGAAGGGCTCGCGGTCGGGCTGGAGCGACGCGACGTCGACATCTGGACGTCGCTGACCGAGCAGGTCACCGACACCGACGGCCGTGCCCGGCTGCTCGACCGCGTCGAGGCCTCGACGTACCGGCTCACCTTCGCCACCGGCGCGTACCTCGGGCCGGACGCGTTCTACCCGCGCGTCCGGGTGGAGTTCGCCGTCACCGACCCCGACCGTCACCACCACGTCCCGCTGCTGCTCAGCCCGTACGGCTACTCGACGTACCGCGGGTCCTGACCGGCGGCAGGGTCGCGGGTCAGGCCCTCGGGTCAGCCGCCCGCGCCGTGGCCGGGCCCCGGTCAGGCACCCGCGCGGTGGGCGACCCACCGGGTGAGCATCGGGTCCACGATGAGCGGCGGTCCCTCGTCCGCCTCCTGCTCGAGCACGCCCCGGGCGACGAGGCCGCGCAACGCCTCCTGCGCGGTGCTCTTCGGCAGGTCGAGCGCCTGCGCCGCGGCCGACCGGTACGGCGAGCCGTACGCCTGCACGGCACGCAGCACCTTGCGCTCCCCGCGGGAGAGCCCGCCCCACAGTGCGGCCATCTCGTCGGACACCCGGCGGTCGGTGGCCACGAGCGTGCGCTGCCAGGTGTCCGCGTCCGCCCGCCCGCCGTCGGGGGTCTGCGTCCACAGCAGATGCGCGAGCAGCATCGCGCGCTGCGGGTGGCCCTCGCTCGCCGACACGAGCTCGGGGAGCGCCTCGGCGGCTGACCTGCCGGTCGCGGTGAACCGCTCGTCCACGGCCTTCGCGAGTGCGCCGGCCGGCAGCCGCCCCAGCCGGGACATCTCCGCCTGGCCGTAGAACGGGCGGGCACGGTCGCCGAACGCGGCCGCGAGCATGCCGGGCTCGCTGCCCGAGAAGACGATGCTCGCAGCCTCGCGCTGGTGCTGGGCGTGGCTGCGCAGCACCGCCTCGGCGCCCTCGATCCGGAACAGGTCCTGGAACTCGTCCAGCACGAGCAGAACGCGGGACACCCCGCGCTTGCCGGCCACCTGCAGCGGCAGGTCGAGCAGCGTGTGCAGCGCCGGCAGCGGGTCGGTGCGCGGGTCACGGGCCATCCGGAGCGAGAAGCCCGCCCCGGCCACGGACAGCCCCACCTGGGCACCGGCGAAGACGCGTCCCAGGGTGTCCCGCAGGCGCTCCCCGCGCCGCGCCGCGCGCTGCCAGGCCGACTCGAGCCGCAGAACGAGGTCGGTGAGGCTGAGCACCCCGTACAGGTCGACGGTGACCGGGAGCAGGTCCTCGCGCTGGGCCTGGTCGGCGACCGCGTCGAGCAGGCTCGTCTTGCCGTACCGCCGCGGGGCGACAAGGGCGACGAAGCGCCCGGCGCGGGCCCAGGCGAGCAGCCCGGCGGTCTCCTCCGACCTGCCGATGAGCTGGTCCGGGGACACCGGACCGTCGAACACGAAGGGGCTGACGTCCCTAGAGGTCGGTCCTGACATGTGTCCGGTTCTACCGTACTTATCAGTACGGATCAACCGTACCAGCATCACGGCGTGTCGCCGCCCTACGATGCGACCCACGCACGCAGGGGGTGGCCGATGGCGACAGGCACGCCAGCAGAGGGCAGCACCGTGTCCGGGGCCGCCCCGGACACCGGGCTCATGGGGGCGAACCGCTACGGAAAGGACGGCATCCGGCTGGTGCTCGTCCGCCGGCGCCCGGAGGGTCACGAGGTCCGCGACCTCACCGTCGACGTCCGCCTCGAGGGCGACTTCGCCCGCGTGCACACGGTGGGTGACAACGCCGCCGTGCTGCCCACCGACACGATGCGCGCGACGGCGTACGCCCTCGCCCCCGAGCACCTGACCGGGTCGATCGAGACGTTCGGGCTGGTCCTGGCGCACCGGTTCCTCGGCGCGAGCCCCGCCACGTCCCGGGCGACGGTGTGGCTGGCCGAGCACGGCTGGACCCCGCACGCGCCCGCGGCGTTCGTCGGGGCCGGGGACGAACGCCGTACGGCCGAGGTGTCCGTCTCCCGCGACGGCGATGTCGCGGTGACGAGCGGCCTCGCCGAGCTCACCGTGCTCAAGACGGAGGGGTCGGCGTTCTCGGGGTTCCTCGTCGACGAGTACACCGTGCTCGCCGAGACCGAGGACCGGCTGCTCGCCACGAAGGTCACGGCGCGCTGGACGTACCGCGAAAGCCCGGAGGACACCGACCACGACGCGTGCCACGCCGCGGCTCGGCAGGCGATGCTCGACGCCTTCGCCGGGCACCGCTCCGCCTCGGTGCAGCACACGCTGTACGTGATGGGGAGGGCCGTGCTGGACGCCGTCCCCGCCGCCGCGGAGGTCTCGTTCTCCCTGCCCAACCTGCACCACGTCCCGGCGGACCTGTCCGCCTCGGGACTCACCAACGAGCTGGCCTCCGGCCACGCCGTGTTCGTCGCGACGGACCGCCCGTACGGCGTCATCGAGGGCACGGTCACCCGCAGCGGGACGGACGGCCCGCCCCCCGACGACCCACCGCCCGGCTAGGGGCGCCGGGACAGGCCCAGCGCCCGGCAGCGTTCGACTCCTCCGCCTTCACCTCGTTCGCCTACCGCCGCAGCCGGAACGTCCCGGTCACCGCCTGGCCCGTGTCCGACACGGTGACGGTGACCCGGTAGCGGGCGGTCGGGCCGGACAGCGGTGCGGTGGCCAGCAGGTACGTGTACCTCGCGGTGGGCCCGTGGAACGCCATCGTGGTGCCGCCCGTGGTCGGCGAGGTGACGGGCTCGTCCCCGGCGGGTCCGGTGACGCCCACCTGCGGCGCGAGGTCGGACGGTGCCGAGCCGTCACAGTCGCGCAGGGCCACCCGGACCGGCACGACCTCGCCGTCGCGGAACGTGCGCTCCTCGTCCAGCGGAGACAGGAGCCCACCGGCCACGACCGAGTACGCGACGACGGCCGTCGTGGTGCCCGAGGCCGTGCCACTGCCGTCGCTCACGGTCACCTCGACCGGGTACGAGCCGGCAGAGGCGTACTCGTGCGCAGGGGTGAATGGGCTCGTCACGTCGGCGTAGGTCTGCGTCGTGCCGTCGCCCCAGTCGACGGTCACCTCGTGCGTGTCCCCGGGTGCGGGGTCGGAGAAGCGCACGGTGAGCCCCGCGTCCTCCCCGCAGGCGCCCGGCCCGTCCGTCCCGACGGAGTCGAGCACGGGCGGCCCGTCCAGCGCCAGACGGACGACCGAGGGGTCGTGGTCGCTGGCCTGGTCGGCGAACTCGGCGTTCACGTGGACGACGTCGTACGCCGGGCTTGCCGTGTCCCGCAGGTGCCCCGAGACGAGGATGTGGTCGAGCGCCTGGGAGTTGCCCTCGAACACGTACGAGTACCGCTCGGCCTCGGGCAGCCCGGCGAGCAGGTTGTGCAGCAGGTCCCCCTGCAGCGTCTGCAGCGCCTCCGACCAGGCGAAGTCGTTGAGGTCACCGAGGACGACCACGTCCGCGGTGGGGTCCTCGGCGAGGACATCCGCGGCGAAGCCGTGCACGGCCTGGGCCTGCGCTCTCCGCTGCGTCTCCGAGGCACGCTGCGGCGGCTGGAACCGGCCGTACAGCGGGTCGTCGCCGCTCTTGGAGACGAAGTGGTTCGCCACGACGAACAGCGGGCGCCCCCGGAACGTGAACTCGGCGGCCAGCGGCTTGCGCGAGTTCGCGAACGCCGGGTTCGCGGGGTCGATGCGGGCCGGGCTCGCGGACAGGTGCGGCCCCGGCTCGACCGTGACGGGAGTGGTCGCGTCCCCGCCGGGACGGTCGACGACGGCGAGGCCGCGGTCGGTGCGGAAGAGGAGCCCGACCCGGATGTTGCCGCCCGGCTCGCCGCCGTCAGCGTTGTTCACCGGGTCGATGTCGCGGTACGCGTACGCCGGGCCGCCGGCGGCCTCGATCGCGTCGGTCAGCCGGCCCGCGGTGGCCGAGGCGTCCGTCGTGCCGTCGTTGACCGGGCCGGTGTCGTCCTGGACCTCCTCCAGCGAGAGCAGGTCAGGGCTCGCGAGATGGTCGACGACCAGCCCCGCCAGCGCGTCGAACTTCGCCTGCGGGTCGGCCGCGTCGAGGTTCTCGACGTTGAACGTGGCCACGGCAAGCTCGTCGGCGCCGGCGGCACCGGCCGACTCGCGCGCCAGCCCGCCCGCGACGACGCCCGGCGTGGCCGTGACGAACAGCTTCGTCATGCCGAACGAGTAGTCGAGCACGCCGGTGACCGGGCTCAGCTCGTCTCCCACCTCGACGGTGGGGGTGTCGGCGAGCGCGTCGTCGAGGACGAACCGCTCGGGGTTCTGGTCCTGCTCACGCAGCAGGACGCCTCCTCGGGGCGTACGCACCGACGCGCCGTCGGCCACGACCGGGATCTCCCCGAAGCTGTTCGTCGGCCCCGTCACGACGGCACTCGCGACGGTGAGCCGCATCCCCTCGAGGGACTCGTGGAAGTCCAGCCCGTCCTCCGCCGGGTCGACGAGGCCACCGGCCTCGACGTCCCCGGTCGCGTCGTCCTCGACCACGGCAGGCGGGGGCACCCGGCCACCCTCACCGACGACCGTCACCGGCAGCGTCGAGCCGGAGGACAGCACGGCCACCATCGGGCCGGTCAGCTCCGTGGTGGTGAGGTTCTCCGCGGCGCCGCCGGGACGGAACTCGGCGACACGCCCTGCCACCTCGACCGCGTCCCCGACCGCCACCGTCGGCGCGGCTGAGGTGAACACGAACAGGCCGTCGCTCGTCGCGTCGTCGGCGTCGGGGGCGGGGTCCTCGAACCAGAACCCGTTGCGGCTCGTGGCGGTGACGACGCCGGGAACGTCGCGAACGAGGTCGCCGGTCATCGGCGAGCGGTGCGCCGCGCCTTGGATCTCGTGGATACGGGCGGGCACGCCCCCAGGATCACCGGGGTCGTCGCAGTCCACCGCCGGCGTGGTCGAGGTACGGGGTGCCGGCGTCCCGCTCGTGAAGTCGGCGGCGTTGTCGTCGGTGTCCGTACACCCCTGGCCGTTGCGCAGCACCGCGGCCGTGTTGGACGCGGTGGGCGCGGCCGCCGACCCCTCGAAGAAGTTCGCGTTGCCGTAGCCGACGAGGTCGGCGACCGCGGCGAGCTGCGCCGCCGAGCACGGCGACGATCCCCCGTTGCACCCGAGCCCCGTGGCCTGGCGGACGACGGCCACCTTGCCGGCGGACGCGGACAGGTTCACCGGGGTGGCGTCGGTGACGTCCGGGGTCGGCAACGGCGCACCGGCCGCGCCTCCGGTGGCCCCTTGGACGAGCAGGGCACGCCCGGGCTCGAGCGTGACCGCGGGCAGCTCGACGAGCTGCGAGGCCGAGGCGCCGAGCGCACCCGTACCCGTGGCACTCGCGTACTGCACCGACCACCCGTCGAGGGAGACGGCGGCGTCGCCACGGTTGAGGAGCTCGACGAAGTCGTGGCCGTACGTGGCACCGGAGTTGCCGCCGCCCCCGTACGCCTGGCTGACGACCACGTCAGGTGAGACGGCCCCGGCGGGCGGGACGACGAGGAGTGCGGCCCCCAGCACGGATGCGGCCAGGGCGGAGACGAGCGAGAGGCGACGGCGCATGACCGACCTTCCGGACTCGGCGGGGCCAGGGTCTCTGGCGTTGCCGACCGTAATGCCGCGAACGCGGGGGCGTACCCCGTTGTGACAACTTCTGGCACGAACCGTGACGCGGGCCCCGTCCGTCCCCCGGACGAGGCCCGCGAGTCATGGGAAGCCACGGCTCAGCCGCGGAACGCTGCCCAGGCCTGCTGCATGCGCGTCGCCTGGCCGACCGTGAACCGGTCCATGCAGGCGTCGTACGTGTAGTCCATGAAGTTGTGGATCGGGTCGGCCCCGGGCGCGGTGCAGGTGTCCCGCCCGACCGGGCACTCGAACGCCGGCGACGCCTCGTACGGCGTGTCGTCGACGTAGTCGCCGCTGCCGCTGCACCCGCCCTGGAACGTGTGGTACAGGCCGAGCCAGTGGCCGACCTCGTGGGGCACCGTGTCGCCTTCGTTGTAGTTCGGCACCGTGCCGCCGGGCAGGGACTCGGTGAGCACGACGACCCCGTCACGGGGGTCGGTGCCGGAGCTCTTCTTGGGGAAGTACGCCCACCCGAGCAGGTTGTCCCCGATGTTGGCCACGTAGAGGTTGAGCGTCTCCGCGCCGCCGACCTTGAGCGCCTTCTTGGCCTCGCGCTCCTCGCGGGACGACGGCGTCATCGTGTACCAGTCCGGGTTGACGGTGCGCGTGATGCCCTGGAGCTCGAAGCTGAAGTCGGTCGCGGCCGACGACCCGGACGTGGCGCCCGCGAAGCTCGCGTTGAGCACGTCCATCTGCTCGTGGACCATGCTGTCCGGGATGTTGCCCCCGGCACGGGTGGAGTCGGCACTGATGACGTGCACCACGGTCGGGACGGTGACCGCGGCCTGCGGGGCGTCGGCGCGCGCGGACGGGTCGGCCGCGAGGGCCTCGCGGAGCTCCTTGTCGCGCTGGGCCGCCTCGGCGGCGGTGAGGGTGTTGGGGTCGGCTGCGGCGTGCCCACCTTTCCTGACCCGGGCGGCAGCACCGGCGTCGTGTGTCGCGGCGCACGCTGCGGACGCTCTGTCGCTGGCGGGACCGGCGGACACGGCGGCACCCGCGGACGGGGCGAGCGTGCTGAGAAGGGCGAACGCGCCGCCGAGCACGGCGACGCGGGTACGAAGGATCGAGCGCTTCACGGGCTGCTCCGACAGATCCGCAGGCGCGGCCCCCTGCCGCGCCAGTCCACGCGGAATCTAGCCGCCCGCGGGACGAAACGTCACCTCCCGCGCAAGCGCGTCACTCCCCCTCGTCCCCGCCCTTCGGCATGTTCTCGTAGATCTCCTTGCACTCAGGACAGACCGGGTACTTGCCCGGGTCGCGGTTGGGCACCCAGACCTTGCCGCAGAGCGCGACACAGGCGTGGCCCATGACCGCGCTCTCCATGATCTTGTCCTTCTTCACGTAGTGCGCGAAGCGCTCGTGGTCCCCGTCGCCGTGGGAGAGGTCCGGGGTGGTGTCGCGCTCAGGCACGACCTTCGTGTCGCTCACGAGCCCGAGTGTAGAAGCCCTGGTGCATGCTGAGCACGTGACCTTCGACGACGTCGCCTGGTTCCCGCTGTCGGTCGGCCTGACCGCCCTCGGGCTGGCCGCCGCCGTCGCCGTCACCCGCCGCCGCGGCCTGGAGGCCGGAGCCCGCGTCGCCGCGTGGGCTCTCGTCCCGCTCGGGCTCTACCTGGTCGGGGCGACCCAGGTCGTGTGGCGGGTCGGCACGGCCCTCACCCGGTTCGTCACCGGCTTCGCGTTCTCCCCACGGGTGTGGCTGGGCGTGGTCGTCCTGGCCACCTCGGCGGGCCTGTTCCTCGTGACCAGCAGGCTGCGGCGCCGGGTCGGCGGCGGGCGGGACGGTGCGGTCGAGCCCGCCGAGAAGCGCGGGCGTACGAAGGACGGTGGCGACAGCGCGACGGCCGGCTTCGAGGACGTGGAGGAGATCCTCAGACGACGCGGCATCGGCTGACCCCGGTCCGGCGTCGCCTCCTGCCGCGCCGGGTCACCCCGCCGCTCAGTTCATCGACGGGTCATCCGGAAGCGTCGCCACCATCGCCAGGTCGCCCGGCTGGCGTCGCAGCACGGAGCGCCACAGCTCCTCCGGGTCGGTCGTGAACGCGTCGCCGGGCTCGGCCTCGACCACGTACCACGCCCCCTCGGACAGCTCGCCCTCGAGCTGCCCCTCGGACCAGCCCGCGTACCCGGCGAAGATCCGCAGCCCACCCAGCTCCGCGGCGAGCACCTCGGGCGGGGCGTCGAGGTCGACGAGCCCGAGGCGTCCGGACACCTGGCGCCAGCCCAGGGGCTCGCCCTGCCCCGGGACGACCGCGACGCCCAGCGCGGAGTCGAGGGCGACAGGACCGCCCTGGAAGACCACGTCCGGGGGCGCGGCCAGGTCCGCCCACGGGGGGAGGATGTCCCGCACGCCGACCGGGGTCGGCCGGTTCAGGACCACCCCCAGGCTGCCGTCCTCGGAGTGGTCGAGCACCAGCACGACGGCACGGTCGAAGTTCGGGTCCCGGAGCGACGGGGCGGCGACGAGGAGCCGGCCGGTGTACGCGTCCGCGGTCATGACCCCATGATCCCGCGACGCCGGCGACGCGCCAGACCCACCACCGCGAGCGCGGCCAGGACGCCGGCCACGTCGGCAGCCGCGTCGGCCACGTCACCGGTCCGCCCGTCGAACACGCGGGCCTGGACGATCTCGCTCACCGGGGCGTGCAGCAGCGACAGCGCCACAAGAGGGACCGCCGGGACGCCGGCCCGCAAACCCGTCCAGACCACGAGCGCGAAGACGAGCGCGTGCACGACCTTGTCCTGACCGGGCATGATGGACCCACCGCCCGCATCCGGCGCGTAGAGCACGACGAGCTGCACGGCTACCGCGGCGGCGAGCAGAACCCGCCAGCCACGTACCGCCTGGGTACGGACACCGAGCACGAGCATCGTCCCCAAGCAAGCCGGCGGCGACAGGTGGTCCGGGCGGGCCCCCGAGGCACGAACCTAGCGAGTGTGAGGAGCCGACAGCATGCTTCCGCTCAGCCGGGGCTGGACCGCCACTGTGCTCGCCACCGCCGCAGCAGCGGGTCTGGGCCTGGGTGCCCTGCTCCCCACCTCCACGCCTGAGACGGACGCCCGCGCCAGCGAACCCTCACCGAGCGTGACCACGTCGAGGACGCCGAGCGCGGCGCCGAGCGACGGTCGTTCCCCGGCGGAGGACGCAGAGTCTGGGCTCGCCGAGACCGGCACCAACGACACGCCCGGCAGGTCCGCGACGTCGCCGGACGCCAGGGCCCACGGGCAGCGCACCGGCAGGCCTGGTCCGAGCAACCAGAAGAGCGCGCGCCCGACACAGACCACCGACGAGCCGACGGTGCCGGAGCCAGAGCCGGAGCCGACGGTTCCCCCGGAGCCGACCGCCACCGCCACCTCGTCCCCTCCCGAGGACCCGGACGACGACAGCGGACCCGGGGGCGGGGGCGAAGGCAGCGGTTCCGGGGACGCAGGCTCGTCCGGCCCGGGCTGAGCCGACCGTCAGGTCCCGGCCGTACGCCCCTCCACGAGGCGTGCGGTGTCCCGAACGGCGTTCGCCACGCCGTGCGCGACGTCCGGGTGGAACACGCTCGGCACGATGTAGTGCGCGTTGAGCTCCTCGTCGGTGACGACGTCGGCCAGCGCCCGCGCGGCCGCGAGCAGCATCTCGTCGGTGACCGAGTGGCTGTGCGCGTCCAGCAGGCCGCGGAACACCCCCGGGAACGCGAGCACGTTGTTGATCTGGTTCGGGAAGTCGCTGCGCCCGGTGGCGACGACGGCCGCGTGCTCGCTCGCCAGCTCGGGGTCGATCTCGGGAACGGGGTTCGCGAGCGCGAACACGACCGCGCCGTCCGCCATCGACGCCACGTCGTCGCCGGTGAGGATGTTCGGGGCCGACACCCCGATGAAGACGTCCGACCCCCGCACCGCTCCCGGAAGGTCACCGTCGTACCCGTTCGCGTTGGTGTTCTCCGCGATCCACGCGACCTTCTCGCCCATGTCGGGACGTCCGAGGTGCACGACCCCGTCGACGTCCGCGACGATCACGTTCTTCGTCCCCGCGGCGAGCAGGAGCCGCAGGATCGCCGTACCGGCCGCGCCCGCGCCGGACAGCACGACGTGCACCTCGGGAAGCTCCTTGCCGACCACCCGCAGCGCGTTCATCAGCGCGGCGAGGACGACGATCGCGGTGCCGTGCTGGTCGTCGTGGAACACCGGGATGTCGAGCAGGTCCCGCAGCCGGCGCTCGATCTCGAAGCAGCGCGGTGCGGAGATGTCCTCGAGGTTGATGCCGGCGAAGCCAGGCGCGATCGCACGGACGATCTCGACGATCGCGTCCGTGTCCTGGGTGTCCAGGCAGATGGGCCACGCGTCGATGCCGGCGAAGCGCTTGAACAGCGCGGCCTTGCCTTCCATCACCGGCAGTGCGGCCTTCGGGCCGAGGTTGCCGAGCCCCAGCACGGCGGAGCCGTCCGTGACCACGGCCACGCTGTTGCGCTTGATGGTGAGGCGCCGCGCGTCCTCCGGGTTGTCCGCGATCGCCTGGCAGACGCGGGCCACACCCGGCGTGTAGACCATCGAGAGGTCGTCGCGGTTGCGGATCGGCACCTTCGAGGACATCTCGATCTTGCCCCCGAGGTGCATGAGGAACGTACGGTCGCTGACCTTGTGGATGGTCACGCCCGGCACGCCGCCCAGGGCGTCGACGAGCGCACCCGCGTGCGCGGTGTCCGCGGCCGCACAGGTCACGTCGATGTGCAGCCGCTCGTGACCCGAGGCGGTCACGTCCAGGGCGGTGACGTACCCGCCGGCTGACTCGACCGCGTGGGTGAGCAGGCTCACCGCGTTGCCGCGGGCCGGCGCCTCCAGCCGGACGGTGATCGAGTACGACACGCTCGGCGCGCTCGCCATGGGCCGCTCCTTGTTGGCTCCGGTGGTGCCGATCGTCGCATCCCGGACCGCCCGGTGGCGGAGGGGGACGACGGAGGACCCCGGTCGAGGTGGCCATCGGACACCGGTCCACGACCCCGTCACGATGTCGGAAACCCGGTGGGGCGAGCAGGGGGCGCGCAGTACTGTCCGGGTGTCCGCGCACCTGGACGAAACGGGGGCACGCCGTGCAGCGCGAGGCCGAGGAGGGCGGGCCGGCCACCACGCAGAGCCGGGTGCGGCGCCCGCGGGCCACCCACACGAGGCTGGCCGTGCTCGGGGGTGCGGCGATCGTGGCGTACCTCGGCTTCCTGTTCGTGTCGACCGTCCTCACGGCAGCAGGCGTCATCGCCGCGCCGGCAGAGTCCCTCTACAACCCGGTGTACGACGGCGTGGCCGGTGACCCCGGCGACATCCGCAACGCCGAGGGCTACCTGGCGGCCACATTCGGCTTCTGCCTGGCGGCGTCCCTGCCCGTGGTGGTCGGCCTGTGGTTCCGTCGGGCGTGGGCGCGGGACGCCGCGTACGCGGTGTTCGGTCTGCCGGGGCTGGTGCTCTCCGTGCTGTCACTGGCGGGGATCACGGCGGAGAACCCCGCCGCCAGCGCCGAGTGGGGGGTCGTCGTGGGGCTGTCCCTGGTCGCGGTGACCGCCCTGGTGGCTTCGCCCGGCTGCGGGCGGGACTTCGATCGTGCGGCGAAGCACAAGGAGATCGCGGCACGGCACGCCGCAGGCACCAGGCACTCGCGGCGGGTGGACGGCTGACCGCCCCCGCGGTCGAACCGAGGCTCACCGCGGGGACGGCGCCGGTCACCGCGGCTGTCTGCTCAACCCCGGCCACCGCGTGCTCCCCCCCGCACGGCCGGGACAAACCCGCGCACGGTCGGGACAAACCCGCGCACGGCAGCCCAGAGCCCGGGGTCGGCCCTCATGCCTCCATGAGAAAACGGCACACCCAGTGATCGGACTCGCGGTGGAACACGAGCCCGTGGTCCGACACCGCCGAGGGGACGTCGGCGGCCAGGTCCTCGGCCACGCCGGGGACGGCGACGAGCTCGGCCATGAGCCCCCCGTCGGTCCGGTCCGTCACCGAGACGTCGACCGGGACGAGTCCGCTGCCTCCGACGAGGTCCAGCACCTCCTCGAGCAGCTCGACGAGCAGGTCCTCTTCGGGGGCGGGGTCGAGGTCGACGCGGACCTCCCGGGCGCGGCCGGCCGGGACGGGCGGGCCCAGGACGTCGAGCAGGGCGCGTACCGCCTCGGCGTAGCACTCGTCACGGGTCGGCCCCCAGACCTCGAGGCCGGTCTCTACGGTGCCTGGCGTGCGACGGTGCCCGGTCTCGGTCACGCGACCAGCGTGCACCGCCGAGACCCGGCTGGGGGTGAATGCCGACGACCCCGCGTGTCGAGACCGGGACAGAACGGGGCGCTCAGACCAGACGAAGTGCGCGCTCCGCAGGTCGCTGGGCCTTGACGTGTCCGCACTCCCGGCAGCGTACGACCGCCCCGCTGGGGTGCATGAGGACGGTGAGGGCCCACAGGGCCCGACACTCGGGGCACTGGTGCGCCCGCGACCGGAGGCGGCGGGAGCGCCTCGTGAGGGCGGAGTCGCGTGCATTCATGATGCGACGAGCCTGCCGGACGCGCTGCGTCCACGGAATGGCCCACATGGGCCATTACCGACGGGTAAGAGGCCATCCCGGCGAACGGTCGGATAGGGGCAGGCCGGACACGACACGGGGGTGACTCTCCCCGGGATAGCAACTCTACTGACCAGTAGGTAACATCTCGACACAGGCTGACCCGCACGTCCTGGGAGGCACCACTGTGATAGAGCCCGTCGCCGATCCCACCGCCGTGAAGCCCGCCGCCGAGCGCGCCGTGAGCGAGCCGGCCGTCACCGAGGCCGAGTCCAGGGCCGTGGCTGAGGCCGCCCGCGAGACCGAGTGGCAGCGGCCGAGCTTCGCCAAGGAGCTGTTCCTCGGCCGGTTCCGGCTCGACCTCGTGCACCCCCCCACGCAGCCGGACGGGGACGACGTGGCCCGCGGCGAGGCCTTCCTCCGCCGGCTGCGGGACTTCCTCGAGGCCGAGGTCGACAACGCGGTCATCGAGCGTGAGGCGCGCGTCCCGGACGAGGTCGTGAAGGGGCTCAAGGAGCTCGGCGTCCTGGGCATGAAGATCCCCGTGGAGTACGGGGGCCTCGGGCTCTCGCAGGTCACCTACAACAAGGCGCTCATGCTGATCGGATCGGCGAACCCGTCGCTGTCCGCGCTGGTGTCCGCGCACCAGTCGATCGGCGTACCGCAGCCGGTCAAGGAGTTCGGCACCGAGGCGCAGAAGCAGAAGTACCTCCCTCGCTGTGCACGAACCGACATCTCCGCGTTCCTGCTCACCGAGCCTGACGTCGGCTCGGACCCTGCCCGGCTGCACACCACCGCAGTGCCCACCGAGGACGGGTCGGCGTACGTGCTCGACGGCGTCAAGCTGTGGACGACGAACGGCGTGATCGCGGACCTGCTCGTCGTCATGGCCCGCGTCCCGCGCTCCGAGGGCCACCGCGGCGGCATCACCGCGTTCGTCGTCGAGGCGGACTCCCCCGGCATCACCGTCGAGCACCGCAACGCGTTCATGGGGCTGCGTGGCATCGAGAACGGGGTGACCCGCCTGCACCAGGTCCGGGTCCCCGCCGAGAACGTCATCGGCGGCGAGGGCCTCGGTCTCAAGATCGCCCTGACCACGCTGAACACCGGGCGTCTCTCGCTGCCCGCGATGTGCACGGGTGCGGCCAAGTGGAGCCTGAAGATCGCCCGTGAGTGGTCCGCGGCACGCGAGCAGTGGGGCAAGCCCGTCGGCCGGCACGAGGCCGTGGGCGAGAAGATCGGCTTCATCGCGGCTACGACGTTCGCGCTCGAGGCCGTGCTCGACCTGTCCGGACGGATGGCGGACGAGCAGCGCAAGGACATCCGCATCGAGTCGGCGCTGGCCAAGCTGTACGCCTCCGAGATGGCGTGGCAGATCGCCGACGACCTCGTGCAGATCCGCGGAGGACGCGGCTACGAGACCGCGGAGTCGCTCGCTGCCCGGGGTGAGCGCGCCGTCCCGGCCGAGCAGATGCTGCGCGACCTGCGCATCAACCGCATCTTCGAGGGCTCCACCGAGATCATGCACCTGCTCATCGCCCGCGAAGCGGTCGACCGCCACCTCGAGGTCGCGGGCGACATCATCGACCCGTCCAAGACCAGGGCGCAGAAGGCAGGCTCGCTGGGCCGTGTGACCGGGTTCTACGCGGGGTGGCTGCCGCGGCTCACGGTCGGCACCGGCCAGATCCCGCGGGCGTACGCCGAGTTCGGCACGCTCGCCCGGCACCTGCGCTACACCGAGCGGGCGTCCCGCCGGCTGGCGCGCTCCACGTTCTACGGGATGTCGCGCTGGCAGGGCCGGATGGAAAAGCGTCAGGTGTTCCTCGCGCGCATCGTCGACATCGGTGCGGAGCTCTACGCGATGACCGCGGCCTGCGTGCGGGCCGAGATGCTGCGGCGGGACGAGCCCCGGAACGGCGACTCGGCGTACGTGCTGGCGGACACGTTCTGCCGACAGGCGCAGGTGCGTGTCGACGCCCTGTTCCGCGGGCTGTGGCGCAACACCGACGCCGAGTCGAGGCGGTTGGCCCACGACGTGCTCGACGGCGCACACGCCTGGGTCGAGGAAGGCGTCATCGACATGTCCGACGACGGGCCCTGGATCGCCGTCCCGACAGACGGTCCCTCGGCCACCGAGGACGTCCACCGCAGCGTCGGCTGAGCGTGGCGCCCGAGCCCCCGGGCGGCCCGACCCCCCGGGCCGCCCGGGCCCGCCCGGGCCGG
>JBOGEN010000169.1:0-7425 GCA_050743265.1 Actinomycetes bacterium | reverse complement strand
GCAGGCGACCGACGTCGACACGGATCCCGCGACGAGGGCGCCGAGGCCCTCGGGTCGTGCCGCGGGGACGCCCTGGCGGCACGCCCAGACCAGCGTCGCGCGTCCGGTCACCACCGCCACCGCGATCCCGACGGTCCCGCGCCCGGCGCCGAGGGCCTCGGCCAGCGCGGCCACCTGGACGAGGACGACCAGGAGCACGGTCACGACCCCGAACGGGCCGATGTCCGAGGCGCGCATGACCTGCAGCGCGCGGTCGCGGTCGCCACATCCGAGCCCGTCCGCGGTGTCGGCAAGCCCGTCCAGGTGCAGCCCCCGGGTGAGCAGCACGAGCGCTCCGACCGCGAGGACCGCTGCCACGGTGGTGCCGAGCCCCGAGACGTCGGCCACCCAGGCCGTGCCGCCGGCGAGAGCCCCGAGCAAGAGTCCGACCACGGGGGCCAGCGCCATCGCACGTGCGGCTGTCCGGCGGTCCACGGCCGGGGGCCCGACCGGCAGGACGGTGAGCAGCCCCGCGGCCAGCCGCAGCCCGGACAGCACCCGGCTACCCGTCCGAGCCGCTGTCGTCGGCCCGGCCGTCGGCCCGGTCGTCGGCGTCGTCCGTGTGGCTGGCGTGTTCCGTGTCACTGACTTGCGTGTCACTGACGTCCTTGTCACTCACGCCGGCCTCGTCGAACGTCGCCATCTCGCGCAGCGTGTCCCCGGCGGCCGCGAGCACCGGGACGGCCAGCAGGGCACCGGTGCCCTCGCCGAGGCGCATCCCGAAGTCGACGACCGGGGTGAGGTCGAGGCGTCGCAGGGCCAGGGCGTGGGCCGGCTCGGGGGAGCGGTGCCCGGCGAGCCACCACCGCGGCGCCCGGTACGCGATCCGCTGGGCCACCAGGGCGCAGGCGCCGGACACGACCCCGTCCAGCACGACGGGCGTCCTCCGCACGGACGCCTGGAGCAGGAACCCGGTCATCGCGGCGAGGTCGGCCCCGCCGGCCGTGGCGAGCAGGCCGAGCGGGTCCCCCAGCGTGCGGCGCGCGCGGCGCAGCGCGTCACGGACGGCCGATGCCTTGCGCATCCATCCCTGGTCGTCGATGCCCGTCCCGCGGCCCACGACGGACACGACGTCCGACCCGGTCAGGGTGGCGACCAGGACGGCCGCCGGTGTCGTGTTGCCGATACCCATGTCCCCGGGGACGAGCAGGTCCGTCCCCGCATCGACCTCCTCGTCCGCGAGCGCGACGCCCGCCAGGAGGGCCTGCTGGGCCTCGTCGCGGGAGAGCGCGTCCTCGGTGTCGATGCTGCCGCTGCTGCGCCGCACCTTGTGGCGGGTCACGTCCTCCGGCAGTTCGGAGGTGTCCGCGTCCACCGCGAGGTCGACGACGCGGACTCCGGCGCCGACCCGGCGTGCCAGCACGTTGACCGCCGCCCCGCCCGCGAGGAACGAGTGCACCATCTGCGCCGTGACCTCCGGGGGGTACGCGGACACCCCGGAACGCGCGACGCCGTGGTCCCCGGCGAACACGACGACACGTGGCCGCGCGAAGGCCCGCGGCGGGCAGGTGCCCTGCACGCCGGCCAGCCAGACGGCGAGGTCCTCGAGCGCGCCCAGCGCCCCGCGCGGCTTGGTGAGCCGGTCCTCCCGGGCGCGGGCCTGCGTGCGGGCGTCCTCGTCCGGCAGCGGGACGCGGGAGGCGAGGGTCTCGAGGTCCAGGTCAGTCACAGGGCGAGGACCCTACCGGCGACGACGAGCAGCACCTGCTCGGACTCCGCTGCCACCCGCGCGTTGAGCCGTCCCATGAGGTCACGGAACAGCCGCCCGGACGCGGTCTCCGGGTGCACCCCCCACCCGACCTCGTTGCTCACCGCGACCACCGGCACCGGTGCGGCGCACCAGGCGGCGACCAGCCCCTCTACCCGGGCATCCACGGCCGAGTGGACGCCGGGCGGCGCCGACTCGGACGAGCCGTCCCAGGCGCCGCACTCGTCCAGGACCGCGGTGAGCCAGAGGGTGAGGCAGTCGACGAGGACTGGCTGCGTGGCATCGCGCAGCAGCGGGACGAGGTCGGTCGACTCCAGTGTGCGCCACGCCTCGGGCCGTCGGGCGCGGTGTGCCGCGACCCGGGCCTGCCAGTCGGCGTCGTCCTCGCGCCGTCCCGCGGTCGCCACGTAGGTCACCGCCGGCTCCGCCGCGAGCAGTCGCTCGGCCTCGGCCGACTTGCCCGAGCGCGCACCGCCGAGGACCAGCGTGCGCGCCGCCGGGGGGCGTACGGGCGGCGTCCGGGTGGGGAGGGTCATCGGTGCCTCTCGACGGGCGGTCCGCGACGCACCCCGGGCACCGGCTCGAGCACGCCCACAGGAGCAGCGCGGGGCGCGCAGGCCGGTCGTTCCGGGCTCCGCCCGCAGACCTCGACGGTTCGCTGGAGCCGCTCGCGCCCGGCAGGTGTCCCGGCTCGCCGTCCACACAGAGCGGTGGACGGCCCACGGTTGCGGGTCAGCGCCGGACTCGGACCGGACTTTCCCTGCTGGGGCGCGGGTGCAGTTGTGGGCCGGATCAGACCACGCACCTCGGGCTCTGTCAAAGCGCTGCCACAGCCGGCCGCCGGGTCGGAGCCGCACCCGCCGGGGATTCCTGGCAGCATGCGCCCTGCCGGGCTCGTGCCCGCGCTGCACCGTCGAGGGCGCCGCAACTCCCGGGCGCGAGCCCCGGCGAGCCGCCTGCCGAGGAGGACTGATGGCCTGGACCTGGCGCTACGAGGACCCTGAGGGCACTCCTGTCGTGCCCGCGGGCGTCCCCACCGAGGGGTTCCCGAGCCAGGCGGACGCCGAGACGTGGCTGGGGGAGACCTGGGCGGAGCTGCTCGCGGCGGGCGTGGCCCAGGTCACCCTGCTCGAGGACGCGCGCGAGGTGTACGGGCCGATGCGCCTGGAGCCCGCCGAGTAGCACGCGCGGGCGGGGAGGGCGCGACTACGGGCGGTGCTCCGGGCTCGTCGTGCGGGCCGGGTCACGCTCCACGACCGGGTCGAGCACCTCGTCGATGCTCTTCATCAGGTCGGGCTCGAGCCGTACGCCGGCGGCGCCGACGTTGTCGTGCACCTGCTCCGGGCGGGTCGCTCCGATGATCGCGGCGGACACGTTGTCGTTCTGCAGCACCCAGGCGACGGCGAGCTGGGCCGTCGACAGGCCGGCCTCGTCCGCCAGCGGCTTCAGGTGCTGGACGCGTGTCAGCACGTCGTCGGACAGGAAGCGCTTGATGAAGTGCGCGCCGCTCTTCTCGTCCGTCGCCCGGGACCCGGCCGGCGGCTGCTGCCCGGGGACGTACTTGCCGGTGAGCACTCCCTGGGCGATGGGCGACCAGACGGTCTGGCCCAGGCCCAGCTCCTCACAGGTCGGGACGACCTCGGCCTCGATGACCCGGTAGAGCATGGAGTACTGCGGCTGGTTCGACACGAGCGGGATGCGCAGCTCGTCGGCCAGCACCTTCGCCGCGCGGATCTCCTCGGCGCGCCACTCCGAGACCCCGATGTAGTGGGCCTTGCCGCTGTGCACGATGTCCGCGAACGCCGACATCGTCTCCTCGAGTGGTGTGGCGTGGTCGTACCGGTGGGCCTGGTACATGTCCACGTAGTCGGTCTGCAGCCGCCGCAACGAGTTGTCGATCGACTCGCGTACGTGCTTGCGGGACAGGCCGCGGTCGTTCTGCCCCGGCCCGGTCGGCCAGAACACCTTGGTGAAGATCTCGAGGGACTCGCGCCGCTGCCCGGCGAGCGCACGCCCCAGGACGGACTCGGCGCGGGTCGCCGCGTACACGTCGGCGGTGTCGAAGGTCGTGATCCCCGCGTCGAGGGCGGCGTTCACGCACGAGACAGCGGCGTCCTCCTCCACCTGCGAACCGTGGGTGACCCAGTTCCCGTACGCGATCTCGGAGATCTTCAGGCCGCTGCGACCGAGATGTCGGTATTCCATGCCGAGAACCTAACCGCGGGGTGAGGGGACGAAACCGGCGTCAGACCTTCGTACCGGGCTTGACCCGCGGCGGGGGCAGCCGCAGCCGGCGGATCTGCAGACTGCGCAGAATGGTGTAGGCCGCCAGCCCGCGCGTGCTCTCCCGCGGCAACCGTCGCGCCATCTCCCGCTTGACGCTGCGGACGAGCGCGATCGAGGCACCGGCGATGGCCAGGATCATGAGCAGCCACAGCAGGACGCCGAGCGACTTCACGGCCGGCGAGGGCACCAGGTTGAGCACGAACACGACGATCGCCCCGGGCAGGAACAGCTCGCCGGGGCGGCGCTTCGAGTCGATCCAGTCCCGGGTGAAGCTGCGTGCCGGGCCCTGGTCGCGGGGAGGCAGGTTTCTCTCGTCACCGGTGACGAGAGCGCGCCGCATCGCCGTCCGCTCCTCGCGTGCGCGCCCGCGGGACTGGCGGACCGCGTCCTTGCGGTTGCGGGGGGTACGCGCGCGGCGGCGCCTCAGGCGCTCGGCCTCGCGCCGTTTCGGCGTGGGCCGACCCTTCGCGCCACGGCGCACGGGTTGGGCCTGGTCCGCAGCGGTCGCGGGGTCGGTCGCGGGACGACGTCGGAACACGCAGACCAGGGTAGCCGGGGCCGCGCACCTGCCGGTCGGGCGTCCCGCGCCCTAGGGTGTGGGAAACAGCATCGCTAGGCCAGAAAGGGGTGGCGAGGTCCCATGGGCGTCATGAAGCGCCTGTCGATGATCTTCCGGGCCAAGGCGAACAAGGCTCTCGACCGTGCCGAGGACCCGCGCGAGACGCTCGACTACTCCTACCAGCGACAGCTGGAGCTGCTGCAGAAGGTCCGGCGGGGGGTCGCCGACGTCGCCACCTCGCGCAAGCGGCTCGAGCTGCAGATGCGCCAGCTCCAGCAGCAGTCCGAGAAGCTCGAGGACCAGGGGCGCCAGGCGCTCGCCGGGGGCCGCGAGGACCTCGCCCGGGAGGCGCTCTCCCGCCGCTCCGGCGTCCAGCAGCAGATCTCCGACCTGCAGACCCAGTACACCGCGCTGCAGGCCGAGGAGGAGAAGCTCACCGTCGCCTCCCAGCGGCTGCAGGCCAAGGTGGACGCGTTCCGTACCCGCAAGGAGACGATCAAGGCGACGTACACCGCCGCCGAGGCGCAGACGCAAATCGGCGAGGCCTTCTCCGGGCTGTCGGAGGAGATGGGTGACGTGGGCCTGGCCGTGCAGCGTGCCGAGGACAAGACCCAGCAGCTGCAGGCGCGCTCCGGGGCGATCGACGAGCTCATCGCGTCCGGCGCGCTGGACGACGTCAGCGGCGGCGGCAAGGACGACCTCACGAGCGAGCTGGACCAGATGTCCAGCCAGAACGACGTCGAGATCGAGCTGGCCCGGCTCAAGGGGGAGCTGGGTAGCGGCGAGGCGCCGAAAGAGATCGGTTCCACCGGGGACAAGCCCGGGGAGGGGCAGGGGGGCTCACGATGATCGTCCGCATCCTGGGGGAGGGGCAGCGCGAGGTCCCGGACGCCGAGGTCGACGCGCTGAACCCGCTCGACGACGCGCTCGCGCACGCGCTCGAGCACGGGGACGAGTCCGAGTTCCGTGAGGCTCTCACCGCCCTGCTCGACCGGGTGCGTCAGGCGAGCACGCCGGTGGCCGACGACGCCCTCGTGCCCAGTGACCTCGTCCTGCCGGCGGCCGACTCGTCCGTGGAGGAGGTGACCCGGCTGCTCGGTGAGGAGGGGCTTATCCCCGGCTGACCGGCGCCGCCGACCTCATGGCACGCACCCGCTACGCCCCCGACCGGGGGCTCTCGGCCCGGATGGGCCTGACCATGTTCCTGCTCGGCGTGCTCTACGTCGTGCTCATGGCGGTCGTGATCTCGTTCACGACGATCCCGTGGTTCTTCATCGTCGTGCTCGCGCTGGGCCTGGCGTGGGGACAGTGGTACTTCTCCGACCGTCTCGCGCTGTCGGCGATGCGCGGCCGGGTCGTGACGCCGGAGGAGGCGCCCGAGCTGCACGCGATGGTGGACCGGCTGTGCGCGCTCGCGGACATGCCGAAGCCGAAGGTCGCCATCGCCGACGTCGACATCCCCAACGCGTTCGCCACCGGGCGCAGCCCCGACCGTGCTGTCGTATGTGTGACCACGGGGCTCATGGGTCGCCTCGAGCAGCAGGAGCTCGAGGGTGTGCTCGCGCACGAGCTCTCGCACGTCGCGCACCGGGACGTCACGGTGATGACCACCGCGTCGGTGGTCGCGGTCCTGGCCGGCCTGCTGGTGCGTTCGGCGATGTGGAGCAGCATGTTCGGCGGGCGTGGGCGCGACAACAACAACACCGCCCTCGTGTTCCTCGTCGTCATGCTCGTGAGCGTCGTGGTGTACGCCCTGTCGTACCTGCTCATCCGCGCGTTGTCGCGGTACCGAGAGCTGTCGGCCGACCGGACGGGTGCGCTGCTCACCGGCCGGCCGTCCGCGCTGGGGAGCGCCCTGGTGAAGATCTCCGGGGAGATGGGGCGCATCCCCACCCGAGACCTCCGCCAGGTCGAGGCGTACAACGCGTTCTTCATCTTCCCGGCGTTCACCAAGGGGTTCGACTTCTCGACGCTGTTCTCCACCCACCCGCCGCTGGATCGGCGGCTGGAGCAGCTGACGAAGATCTCCTCCCAGCTGGGCCAGGCGGGCTGAGGCCGTGGGCTTCCTGGACAGCCTGCTCGGACGGCGCAAGCCGGCCAAGCCCGACCTCGACCAGCTGTTCGCGCTGCCCTCGGCGGCCCTGACCCTCGAGGTGTCCGGCGGGTTCAGTCCCACGGGGACCGGCTCGGTGTGCTTCCGTGCGGCCGAGGGCGGGGCGTTCACCACCGTGCAGCAGGACGTCCAGGAGCTGTTGGACGCCGACGAGGGGCCGAAGGTCGAGGAGAGCCGGGACGCGTACGGCTTCACATGGCTGCTCGTGCGGCACGAGCCGTCCGACGTCGAGGGGCTCGTCACCGACCTGCACGCGGTCAACTCCTCGCTGGAGAACGCCGGGTTCGGACCACTGCTGCTGTGCTCCCTCGTCGGCTTCACCAGTGAGGACGGACGCCGCCTCGCGCTCGTCTACCTGTACAAGCGGGGGACCTTCTACCCGTTCGCACCGACGGGCGACCAGAAGCGCGACAACGCGCTCGAGCTCCAGGTGCGCGGCACGCTGGCCAACGACCTCAGGGTCGAGAACGAGCTGAGCCGCTGGTTCCCGGTCTGGGGTGCGCCCGGGCTCTGACCGGCCCTGCGCGGATCGGGTCGGCGCGCGGGCTCTCACCGGTACGGAGCGGGCTAGGGTCTGCGCCCATGAGCGACCTGCGTGACGCCGTCCAGCGTGCCCTGCCCTCCGTCCGCGCCGACCTCGAGCGGCTGGTCCGCATCCCGTCCGTCAGCGCGAACCCGGCGGGCGCGGGGGAGGTCCACCGCTGCGCGGACGAGGTGGCC
>JBOGEN010000168.1:0-4262 GCA_050743265.1 Actinomycetes bacterium | reverse complement strand
CCCAAGACATCGCCCTGCCCCCACTTGGCGGCCAGCGTGTCGTCAAAGAGATTATACGCGTGCATGCGGACGAGCGGCGGCTCGGCGCCCGAGATGTCGCCCTTCACCAGCGCCACATGTTCCTGGTTCTCGATCGTGTTGAGATAGACATAGAGCTTGAATAGCCCGCCATTGCGGCTTTCGAAATCGATCTCCTTCGTACGCCGGACGAAATGATCGTGCTTGCGCCGATAGGCGATCAGATCGGCGATGGTGCCGACCTTCAGCCCGTGAAGCTGGGCGAATTTCACCAGATCCGGCAGCCGCGCCATCGTGCCGTCGTCATTCATGATCTCGCAGATGACGCCGGCAGGGTACAGCCCCGCCAATCGCGCGATGTCGACGGCGGCTTCGGTGTGCCCGGTACGCACGAGCACGCCGCCATGACGCGCGACCAAGGGGAACACATGGCCCGGCATGACGATGTCGTCGGGGCCTTTCGTCGGATCGATGGCGACCGAGATCGTGTGCGCCCGGTCGTGCGCGGAGATGCCGGTGGTGACGCCGTGCCGCGCGTCCACGGACACGGTGTACGCGGTCCGGTACGTGTCCTCGTTCTCGTACGTCATCATCGGCAGCCCGAGCCGGTCGAGCTCGGCGCCCTCCATCGGCACGCAGATGAAGCCGCTCGTGTGCCGGATCATGAACCCGACGAGCGCGGGCGTGGCCCGCTGCGCGGCGAAGATGAGGTCACCCTCGTTCTCGCGGTCGGCGTCGTCCACGACGACGACGGCCCGCCCGGCGGCGACGTCGGCCACCGCCCGCTCGATCGTGTCGAGCCGGACGTCAGCCGCTGCCGGGTCGCTCGCCTGGTCGGTCATGGACGCACCTCCGCCCGGGCGGTGAGCAGCCGCTCGACGTACTTGGCCAGGACGTCGACCTCGACGTTGACCGTGTCGCCGGGACGCAGGCGGCCGAGGGTGGTGCGGGCAAGGGTCTCCGGGATCAGGCCCACGGTGAAGCCGTCGGCAGCCACCTCGGCGACGGTGAGCGAGACGCCGTCGAGGGCGACCGAGCCCTTCTCGGCCACGAAACGCGCCAGCGGCTGCGGAAGGCCGACACGGACGACGTCCCAGTGCGCGGTGTGCTCCCGGCCGAGCAGCTCGGCCGTGGCGTCCACGTGGCCCTGCACGATGTGCCCGCCGAGCCGACCGGAAACCGGGGTGGCCCGCTCCAGGTTGACCGCGGCGCCCGGGGCGAGCCGGCCGAGCGTGGTCCGGCGCAGCGACTCCGCCATGACGTCCGCGGTGAAGGTGCCCGCCGCTGCCTCCACGACGGTCAGGCACACCCCGTTCACGGCGACCGAGTCTCCCGCGCGGAGCCCGTCGGTGACCGCGGGTCCGGCGACGGTGAGCCGCGCGGCAGCGTCGGGGCCGTCCGCCAGTCTCTCGAGGGCGGCAACCTCGCCGAGCTCCTCCACGATTCCGGTGAACACGGTCAGTCCTCTCTCGCGGTGTACGGGCGGCCCACCAGGCGGACGTCGTCGCCGAGGCGTCCGACCTCGTCGAGGTCGAGGCGTAGCGCGTCGGGAAGGGTGCGGACCCCGGCCGGGCCGAGGGCCGGGGGACCGGCCCCCAGCAGCAGCGGCGCGACGTACGCGACGACGCGGTCGACGAGCCCGGACGCGACGAGGGCACCGGCGAGCGTGGGCCCGCCCTCGACGAACGCGTCCTGATGGCCCTTGGCCGCCAGCGCCCGCATCAGGGCGCCCAGGTCGACCCGCCCGTCCGGGCCGGCGCCGACGTCGGCGGTGGTGACCACCCATGTCGGCGCGGCCTCGTCCCGCACACGGGCCCGTGGCGGCGTACGCCCGGACGAGTCGACGACCACACGTAGCGGCTGGGTCTCGGCCGGGCTGCCGTCCGGAAGGCGGGCGGTGAGCTGTGGGTCGTCGGCGAGCACGGTGCCGACACCGACGACGATGCAGTCGTGGGCGGCCCGCATGCGGTGCACCTCGGCGCGTGCCGTCGCCCCGCTGATCCACCGGCTCGTCCCGTCCGCGGCGGCGACCCGCCCGTCGAGGCTGGCCGCGTACTTCCACGTCGTGTACGGGCGGAGCTCCCGGCTGCAGGTGAGCCAGCGGGCGTTGACCCGCTCGGCCTCCCGGCCCAGGACGCCGCCCTCGACGTCCACCCCAGCCGTGCGGAGGCGCCCGGCCCCGCCCCCGGCCAGGCCGGTGGGGTCGGGCACGGCGTAGACGACCCGGCCGACACCGGCCTCCAGGAGGGCGTCCACGCAGGGAGGGGTCCGGCCCGTGTGGGCGCACGGCTCGAGCGTGACCACGACCGTGCCACCGCGGGCCCGCTCGGCGGCCGCGGTGAGCGCGACGACCTCGGCGTGCGGGCCGCCCACGGCGGCGTGCCACCCCTCGCCTGCCACCTCACCCGCGGCGTCGAGAACGACGCAGCCGACGCTCGGGTTGGGCTTGGTGGCGGGCTCGCCCCGCGCGGCCAGCACGACGGCGCGGCGCATCGCCGCGACCTCCGCCGGACGGGCCACCCCGGTCTCCTCTCCGCGTCGCCGCGGGCTCCGGGGGGTCGACGTGACGGCCACACGCCGCCGCCCGTCGACGGGCGGGACGGCGCGAGGCCGCCGCGCGCTGCCTCCCATCCGGACTCTCACCGTCGGTCCCGGAGTTCCACCGGGTCCACCGCCCGGGTGGCCTCTTGGCCCACCCAGCCGGGTCGCGGACTGTCACCGCCGGCTCGGACTTCCACCGATCCCGGAGCGCGCGAGCTGCTCGCTCGTACGTCGTCAAGTCTCGCACGGCTCGGCCCGCCTGCCCATCGCCAGGGTGCGGCCACGGCCTGCACCCGTTCCGTGCCCAGCCGGCTCTCAGCAGAGCCCCGGGCGGACGGTCAGCGGGCCGTCAGCAGGCGGTCAGCCCCGGCTCCACTCGGCGGACGCGGTGGCACGCTCGGCCTGCTCCCGCAGGGTCTGGACGGCCTTGCCCGGGTCGTCGGCGCCGTACACGGCGGAGCCGGCGACGAAGACGTCCGCCCCGGCCTCGGCACAGCGCTCGATGGTGTCCGCCGCGACGCCGCCGTCGACCTGGAGCCACACCGCGCGGCCGGTGCCGAGGGCCTCACGCGCCCGGCGGATCTTGGGCAGGACGACGTCGAGGAAGGCCTGCCCGCCGAAGCCGGGCTCGACCGTCATGAGCAGGAGCATGTCCAGTTCCGGCAGCAGGTCGGTGTACGGCTCGACGGGGGTGGCGGGCCGGAGCGCGATGCCCGCGCGGGCGCCCTGGGCACGGATCTCCCGGGCGAGCCGGACCGGGGCGCGGGCGGCCTCGACGTGGAACGTCACGTTCCCCGCGCCCGCCTCGGCGTAGCCAGGGGCCCAGCGGTCCGGGTCGTCGATCATGAGGTGGCAGTCGACGGGGATGCGGGCCTGGGCGACGAGGCGCTCGACGACCGGCAGGCCGAGGGTGAGGTTCGGGACGAAGTGCCCGTCCATGACGTCGACGTGCACCCAGTCGGCCGTACCGGAGACGGCCGCGACCTCCTCGCCGAGGCGGGAGAAGTCGGCGGCCAGGATGCTCGGGGAGATCTGCACGCCCATGAGGTGAGGCTACGGGCCGACCGGGGTGGACGCCCCGAGCCCCGCCCTGAAGCGGCCGATCCGATGACGCGGACCGGCGTCGGCCCCGCCTGACCCTCTCCGCTCCCGCCACTCCCGCCCGCCCGGGCCCGCTCAGGTACGGCGCAGCAGCGCGAGGTACATCGCGTCCGTGCCGTGCCTGTGCGGCCAGAGCCGGACGTCCGGTCCCGCGCCGAGCTCGGGCACGCCGGGCAGCATCGGCCGGGCGTCCATCCGCTCCACGTCCCTCCGCTCGCCGAGCACCGCGTCGAGCACCCCGGTGGTCTCGGCCAGATGCGGCGAGCAGGTCACGTACGCCACCACGCCCCCCGGACGCGCGGCGTCGAGGGCAGAGCGGAGCAGCGCCCGCTGGAGTGGCAGCAGTGCCGCCAGGTCGTCCGGGACACGGCGCCAGCGGGCCTCCGGGCGACGGCGCAGCGCGCCGAGGCCGGTGCAGGGGACGTCCACGAGCACCC
Source organism: Actinomycetes bacterium (assembly GCA_050743265.1). Classification (GTDB taxonomy): domain Bacteria; phylum Actinomycetota; class Actinomycetes; order JBOGEN01; family JBOGEN01; genus JBOGEN01. The sequence goes on along the minus strand of JBOGEN010000168.1, from coordinate 165 downwards.
GGTCCGCGGCGGCGGCCTGCAGCACCGGACTCCGCGCGTCGGCCACCACCACGTCCGCCGTGCCGGCCACGGCCTGGGCGACCAGGCGGGCACGGTGTGGGCGTCGCTCGACCGCGAGCAGCCGGGCGCCCGCCTGCTCCGCGAGGCCGGCGAGCAGGGCGGCCT
>JBOGEN010000167.1:0-32533 GCA_050743265.1 Actinomycetes bacterium | reverse complement strand
TCGTCGCCTCGTCGTCGTCGGTGTACGGGGGGTCGGACGGGCGCCCGTGCGCCGAGGACCGGCCACTGCGCCCCCGCGGCGGGTACGCGCGCAGCAAGGTGCTCGCCGAGGCGTTGTGCCGGCACCGCGCCGAGACCGGAGGGCGGGTGGTCGTCGCCCGACCGTTCACCGTGGCGGGGGAGGGCCAGCGGCCGGACATGGTCATCTCCCGCTGGCTGCGCGCCGCCGCGGCCGGACGACCGCTGTGCGTGCTCGGCTCGCCCGAGCGGACCCGCGACATCACGGACGTCGCCGACGTGGTCCGCGCCCTGCGTGCCTCGGTGACCTCTGGGGCGTCGGGAACCGTGAACATCGGCACCGGGACAGGCCACACGCTGCGCGCCGTCGCGGACGCGGTCGCCGCCGCCCTGGACGTGGACGTGCATCTCGACCTCGTCCCCGCGAGCAGGGTGGAGCCTCCCGCCACGCTCGCGGACACGCGCCGGCTGCACGGCCTCGCCGGCTTCGTCCCGCACACCGACCTGCCCGCCCTCGTCGCACGGCAGGCCCGCCACGCCGCGGCGACAGGGGCGACGGGGCAGGCGGCCCGCGCACCCACTCCGGTGGCACCGTGACCACACCCGCGGTCCAGGGTCCGGGCACCGGCGCACCGCCGGAGCCGCGGCCCGACCTGCCGCCCGACGTGGCTCCCGCTCGACCGCTCGACGGTGCGCAGCCGCGGCTCGGCCTGCCGCGACTCGGCCTGCGGGGGGCGGCGCTGCTCGTCGCCCTCGTCACCCTGGCGGTCGGCCTGGCCGGCCTGGGGGTTCGCGCCACCCATGGGGGCCAGGCTTCCGTGGACGAGCCGCAGTACCTGCTCAGCGCGCTCAGCCTGGCCGAGGATGCCGATCTCGACCTCACGGACGAGCTCCGGGACCGGCGCTGGCGTGCCTTCTCCGATGTCCCGCTGCCGGTGCAGACCCAGGTGCAGCCCGACGGGTCACGGCTCAGCCCACACGACCCGCTGCTGCCCGTCCTGCTCGCCGTACCGATGGGCCTGGGCGGGTTCCTGGCGGCCAAGGCGGCGCTCGTCCTGCTCGCCGCGGTCACGGCGGCTCTCACGCTCTGGGTGGCGGTCCGGCGCTTCCGCGTGCCGGTGGGCCTCGCCACCGCCGGAGTGGCGCTGGCGTTCGCGTCCCCTCCGCTCGCCGTGTACGCCCACCAGGTCTACCCGGAGATCCCCGCCGCGCTCGCCGTCGTCGGGGCCGTGGCCGCGCTCACCGGTCGTCTGGGGCGGGGCGGGCCGGTCGCGCTCGGCGTCGCGGTGGTCGCGCTGCCCTGGCTCGGGGTGAAGTTCGCCCCGGTGGCGGCGGTCCTGGCCGTGGTCGGGCTGGTACGGCTGGTCCGTGCGCGGCGCGTCCGGGGAGCGTCAGCACTGGCGGGTGGGCTGGCCCTCGCGGGGATCGTCTACCTGGCCGTCCACCAGGCCGTCTGGGGCGGGTGGACCGTGTACGCGTCCGGCGACCACTTCACCAGCACGGGTGAGTTCTCCGTCGTCGGCGTCGAGCCAGACTACCTCGGTCGCAGCCTGCGCCTCGTCGGCCTCCTGGTCGACCGCGGCTTCGGCATCGCCGCGTGGCAGCCGGCTTGGCTGCTCGTCGTCCCTGCGCTGGCCGTGCTCCTGCGGCGGCGCGTCACGGGCGTGGGGGTGCTCGGGCTCCCGGTGCTCGCCGGGTGGCTCGTGGCCACGTACGTCGCGCTCACCATGCACGGGTTCTGGTGGCCCGGCCGCCAGGTCGTCGTCGTCCTGCCGGTCGCGCTCCTGCTCGTCCTGGTCTGTCTGGCTCGCCTGGACGCGTCCGGTGCGCCGTGGGCACGTCGGCTGCGGGTGTTCGCGGGAGCGCTGGCGGTGGCCGGGGTGGTCACCATGCTCGCGCTGCTCGTCGACGGGTGGGCGCGCGAGATCACCTGGGTCGTCGGCTTCGAGAACGTGGACGACCCGCTGTACGCGGCCCGCCGCGTCCTGCTGCCCGACTACCGCGGGGACGGGCTGGGCCTCTGGGCCCGTCACGTCGCCTGGACGATCGGCGTCCTCGCCTGTGCCGCGCTGGCCTGGCGCTCGACCGCGACCTCGCGCGAACCACCTCCCGACCGGCCCCTGCCGGTGCCCACCCCCGAACCCCTGACCTCCCCTGACCGCAGGAAGGGAACGCCATGACCCGCGCCACGACACCCCGACGGATCGCCGCTGCCTTGGCCAGCGTCGCGCTCGGCCTGACGCTCGGCCTTGCCGGGTGCAGCGACGACGGCAGCTCCACACGGGACACGGGATCCAGCTCGGGGTCCGGTTCTGGCTCTGGCTCCGGCTCCGGCTCGGCGTCGCACTAGGAGGGTACCCCATGGCCACAGCGCTGCTGATCATGATCCGCGAGGGCTTCGAGGCTGCCCTCGTGGTCGCGATCGTCTACGCGTACCTGCGCCGCATCCAGCGCATGGACCTCGCCCGCGCGGTGTGGGTCGGCGTGGGTGCGGCCACCGCCGTCGCCTTCGGGGCAGGGATCGCGATCCACCTCACGATCGGCAACCTCGAGGGGGTCGACCGGCTCCGCGCGTTCGCCGCGGTGTCGTTGTTCGCGGTCTGCGTGCTCACGTGGATGATCTTCTGGATGCGCCGTCAGGCGCGCAAGATCAAGGGTGCCCTCGAGCACAGCATCGACGCGGCGATCGACGCCGGGGGAAACGTGAAGGCGGCGATCACGCTCGTGGCCTTCTTCGCGGTCGCACGCGAGGGGCTCGAGGCCGCCCTGTTCCTCATCGCCGCCGCCACCGAGGAGGACGGCACCGAGGTCCTCATCGGAGGCATCGTCGGTCTCGCCATCGCGTCGGTCATGGGTTACCTCGTCGTGCTGGGCGGCCGTCGCCTCCCCATGCAGGCCTTCTTCAAGGTCACCGGGCTGGTGCTCATCGTGTTCGCCGCGGGCCTGTTCGCCCGGACCGTGGCGTACCTGCAGTTCTCCGGCGACCTCGGCATCACGTACGACGCCGTGTACGACCTGACCGGCTTCGCGTCGCTGACCGTCGACACGGAGACCGGACGCTTCCTCACCGCCATGCTCGGTTGGGACCCCCGGCCCTCGATCGAGCAGGTGCTCGCGTACGTGTTGTACCTGGGCGTGACCGCGTACCTGTTCCTGCGCACTCCCCGCGGCGCGCAGCCGGCACCGCAGCAGCAGGCGACCCCCACCCCCGCTCAGCGCTGACGCCCGACGGACCGGCCCATCGGGCCCTGCCGCGCCGCGCCGGCCCGCGGGGTCCCTCGGCCAAGTGGGGGAGGCGTCTCGTCCGTCCGGCCGAGTGCCCACGCCGCTGGGCCGTGGCACGCTCCTGACAGAGCGTGAAGGGGGCCGGCATGTACACCTTCCTCGGCGCCCCCGTGCTCGGGTACGACCTGATCCGGCGTGCCGACGGCCACGAGGTGGCGAGCGTCCTGGTCCGGGCCCTGGCACTGGACCAGCGCGACCTCGCGCTCGTCGCCGAGGTCGTCCACGCCGACGAGCGTGCCAGCGCCTGGATGGACATCGCTGAGGTCGCCGACGCCGAGCCCCGCGTGCAGAGCGTCATGGCCGAGGCGAGCCGCCTCGCCGTGGACCCTCAGACGGTGAGTGCGATGGCCCGTTCGCTCGGCCGCGCCGCGCTCGGCAGCCTGGACGACCTGCTGCGGCTCGTCCGGCGAGAGATCCTGGACTGGACCTGGGTGAGCCTGGGGGAGCGCCGGGTGCAGGACGATGTCGCAGCGCGGGCGGCGACCGTCGTCTGCGACGCGGCGGCGGCCTCGTACCTCGCGGACAGTCTGTCGGCGGAGAGCCGACGCACGCTGACGCGCCCCTGGGAGGCAGCACTGGCCCGGATGCCGCACCGGCGCGTCCACCTCGGACCGCAGCACGACCTCGTCGTGGCCTGCCTGCGCCGCCTGTCCCGGCTCGACGAGCGGGACGTCGCCCGGCTGCGTGACAGTGTCAGCGAGCGGGAGCTGCTCGCGTCCTGGGGCGACGCGCTGCAGGACGCCACGAGTGCCGCACGCGTGACCGGGCGGCTCCGTGCCGCCGCCGCGGCCCAGCTGATGGCCGTGGAGGCGCTGCAACGGGGCGGCCTGCCCGCGGAGGTGGGCGCCGTCGGCGCGTGGAACGTGGTGAGCGGGTACGTGCAGGCGCTGGTCGTCGCCGACGTCCTGGACCAGCTCACCCAGCTCCGCCTGACGATGCCGCTCCGGGCCGCCCTCGGCACACCGGCCTGAGCCGGGGACCCGTCTCCGGAGGTCCTGCTAGCCGGTGACGTCCGAGGCGGGGTCGTGCTGAGCGCGCTCGTGCTGGGATCTGTCGCGCTCGGCGCTGTCGTGCGCGACCTCGTCCTGCGGGGTGTCGTCGGATGCGCGCCCCGTGCGTGACCCTGGCTGGACGACGTCCTCCTTCGTCCGCAACCGGTCGAGCGCCCGGGCGATCGCCGTACTCGTCAGCCCGACCTGCCACGACCGTGCCCCGTAGCCGGTAAGCACGGATGCGACCGACTCCACGGACAGGTCGCCAGGCGGTTCCCAGGCCACCCTGCGGACGACGTCGGGCGCGAGCAGGTTCTCGCTGGGCAGGGTGTGCTCGTCCGCGATGGCCGCGACCGCGGCCCGCAGCGCGGTCAGCCGCTCGGCGGCGACCGGGTCACGGTCCGGCCAGGCACGTGCCGGCGGCGGACCGTCACCCACCCGCGCCGACCGTGGCAGGTCCTGGTCGTTCATCGAGGCGGCCTGACGCAGTGCGCGGGCCCATACGCCGAGGTGGCGGCGGGCCGTACGGCCGGAGAAGCCCTTGAGACCCGCCAGGTCGTCGGCGGTGCGGGCCGGGGACCTGGCGGCCTCCACGATCGCCGCGTCGGGCAGGACCCGGCCGGGCGCGCGGTCCAGCTCCTTGGCGAGCTCGTCCCGGGCTTGCCACAGCTCGCGGACGGCCGCGAGCTGGCGCGCCCGCCGTACGCGGTGGATGCCGGACGTCCGCCGCCAGGGGTCGGGACGGGCTCCGGGAGCCGGGGTGTCCACCAGTGCGGCGAACTCCTCGCGGGCCCAGGCGAGCTTGCCCTGGGTCTCCAGGTCCTTCTCGAGCGCGTCCCGCAGCTCGACGAGGACCTCGACGTCCAGCGCCGCGTACCGGAGCCAGGGCTCGGGCAGCGGCCGGGTGGACCAGTCCACCGCCGCGTGTCCCTTCTCCAGGGCGTAGCCGAGGACGCTCTCGACGATCGCTCCGAGGCCCACCCGGGGGTGGCCTGCCAGCCGCCCGGCCAGCTCGGTGTCGAACAGCCTGCCCGGCCGCATGCCGACGTCCGCGAGGCAGGGAAGGTCCTGGGTGGCGGCGTGCAGCACCCACTCGGCATCGGCCAGGGCGTCACCGAGCGTGGACAGGTCGGGGCACCCCACTGGGTCCACGAGCGCCGTCCCGGCGCCGGAGCGGCGCAGCTGGACGAGGTAGGCCCGGTGCCCGTACCGGTAGCCGGACGCCCGCTCGGCGTCGACCGCCACCGGACCGGTGGCCCCGGAGAACGCCGCCACGGTCGAGGCCAGGGCGTCCGGGGTCTCGACAACGGGGGGTACGCCGTCCCGCGGGGCCAGGAGTGGGACGGGTTCGACGTCGGGCACCTGAACACGGTACGCCCGAAGGGTGATCACCACCCCGCAGCCCGCAGGCTCGGCATGCCGAGCAGGCGGTTCTGCCTGCTCTTCGGAGCTTCGGCGCGTCGGAGCCTCGGCGCCTCGGCGCCTCGAAGCATTGGCCTCAGGCGAAGATGCCGGCCCGCAGCGCGAGGGCGACCATCTCGGCACGGTCACCGCTGCCGAGCTTGCGGCCGATGCGGGCCAGGTGGCTCTTCACGGTCAGTGGCGACAGCCCGAGCGTCTCGCCCACGTCGCGGTTCGACTGGCCGTCCGCGACGAGCCGGAGCACCTCGACCTCGCGGGCTGACAGCCCGTCCGGGCCGGTACGGCCACGGGGGGACTGGCGAGGGCTGTCGCCGACGGCGGCGAGGGTGCGGGGGCGCTGGCGTGTGGTCAGGTACCCCTTGACGCCGGCGGCGAGCGCCGCACGCACGGTGTGGGGATCCTCGTGCGGGGTCAGGACGACGGCTCGGGTGACCCCCGTGTGGCGCAGCTCGGCGAGCAGGCGTGAGCCGGAGCCGTCCGGCAGCGCGAGGTCGAGGACGACCAGGCCGGGACGTCCCGCGGTCACGAGGCGGCGTGCCTCGGCGACACCGCCGGCCTCGATGACGTCGGACATGCCGAGTGCCCGGAGCCGCGCGGAGACTTCGGCCCTCACCCGCGGGTCGCCGACGACGACGAGCACGGAGGGGCGGAGCGCGCGCTGTGGCACTGCGCCGCTCTGTTCGGCCATGGCTGACACGAACCCACCCACCTCGAGGCCTGGTGCCCGGGCGTGTCCCGGGCGATCTCCCGTTCTTTCGACCGGATGGGGGACGGGCTGAAGCCCGAGCCGCGGACGACCTGGAGTGTGCCCCCTGGACAGGACTGCGCTCAGCGGGCGCGGACCTAAGGCAGGTCCGGGTGGTCTGGACGGTTCTGGGCTCAGCTGCGACGGCGGCGCTGGATCGTGACCACACCGGTCGGCAGGGGAGGGAGGCCCGCTGCCGAGCAGAGCAGCTCGCACCAGGCCGCCATGTGGGGAGCCATGTCGGCCGAGGCGGGTGTCCAGGATGCCCGGATCTCCAGCTCGGCCCCCGGTGGGTTCTCGGCGAGGCTGCCGAAGCTCTCCGACCCGACCCGGGTCACCGTGCCTCCCAGGGCGAGGTGGGCCGCGCCGTGACGGTCGAGGGCCTCGCCGAGCCAGTCCCAGCCGACCCCGGGGAGGAGGGGGTCGGAGGCCACCTCCGGCTCCACGTCGGCCCGCACGTACACGACGAGCCGGAACCGACCGGCCCACGCCTCCACGCCGTCGGGGTCGTGCAGGAGCACGAGGCGGCCGGTGGCGATGTCGCGGTCGTCCGGGCCGGGGACCTCCCCCGTGAACGCAGCTGCGAACGGAGCGAGCCGCTGCGGCGCGGGCGCGCTCTCGAGCCTCACCTCGGGTCTCACAAGACCAAGGTTGAGGCTGCGGAGCGCCTGGCCGAACTCGTCCGTCGGGCCCGGCGCCTCCTCGTGGGCAGCCATGATCTGCAGGGTACGACTGGAGTGCTGTCCAGAGCAGGTGGCGACACGCCATGAACCTGGCCCGGAATGCCGGTTAACGCCCCGCCGTTGTTGTCGCAGCCGCGACGGGTGCTCACCCGTAATGTCGTCGCCGACCCTTCCCGACCGGTTTCCCCGGAGGTGGCGTGTCCGCATTGCTCGCCCTGACGTCGAGCCTGCTGTGGGGCACGGCCGACTTCCTCGGGGGTACCGCGAGCCGGCGGCTGCCCGCGGTGGCCGTGGTGGGGGTGTCCCAGGCGCTCGGTCTCGTCGGCGTGCTCGTGATGGCCGTGGCCACCGGCGAGCTCGACGCATCGCCGGGCTACCTCGGCTGGGGCATCGCCGGGGGGGCGACCGGGCTCGTGGCGCTTACGGCGTTCTACGCCGGCCTCGCGTCCGGGACGATGGGCGTGGTCGCGCCGATCGCGGCCACCGGGGTCGTCGTCCCGGTCGGTGTCGGGCTTCTCCGCGGCGAGTCGCCCCAGCCGTGGCAGGCCGCGGGCATCCTGCTCGCCGTCGTCGGGGTGGTCCTCGCGAGCGGGCCTGAGGCGCGGGGCGGCACCGGGGTGTCGCTGCGCCCTCTGCTTCTCGCCGGGGTGGCAGCCGCCGGGTTCGGGCTCGTGCTGGTGTTCCTCGCAGAGGGCGGGCGGACCAGCACCCCGATGACGCTCGTCGCGATGCGGGCGACCAGCGTGCTGCTGGTGGTCGGGGTCGCGGTCGCGGTCCGCTCCTCCGGAGGTTTTCGTACGGCAGACCTGCCGCTGCTCGCCGTGATCGGGCTGGCCGACGCGGGGGCCAACGCGACGTACGCGTTCGCGGCGCAGTCCGGTCTCGTGAGCGTGACCGCGGTGCTCGCCTCGCTCTACCCGGCGGTGACGGTGCTGCTGGCCCGCGGCGTCCACGGGGAGCGGATGCGCCGCATCCAGAACGTCGGGGTCTCCTGCGCGCTGGGCGGCGTCGTCCTCATCGCCGCGGGCGGTTGATCCCCCGGTGTCAGCGCGTCAGGCGGCGTCGGCCCGGCGGCGGGACGACCCGGGACGCTGCGGCACCCTCACCGTGAACCCGTTGACCAGTCCCGTGCCGCACTCCGTGCAGGCCCAGTCGGGGCAGTCCTCGCCGTGCGACTCTCCGCACGGCGGCTGGACGAAAGCGCGCACTGACGCACAGTCCGGACAGGTCCAGCGCCACGTCGGGCTCGGCACCCTGACACCACCCTCTCGGTCCCTCGGGCGGCCCGCGGCCGCCGTCCTCGCGGGCTCTCTCGTCGTCTCGACGGTCCCACGCGTGGAGGGCGGCGCCACGCACGACGCGCGGCGTGTCGGGCCTGCGATCGCGTGCGAGGATGCCGCGGTGAGCGCCTCCACCCCGCCGACCTCCGTGCACGACGCAGCGTCCCTGCGCGACGCCCCGTTCCTGCGGGCATGCCGAGGGGAGCCGGTGCCCCGTACGCCGGTCTGGTTCATGCGGCAGGCGGGTCGGGCGTTGCCCGAGTACCGCCGGGTCCGCGAGGGCGTCGCCATGCTCGACGCCTGCACGCGGTCCGACCTCGTGGTCGAGATCACGCTGCAGCCCGTACGCCGCTACGGCGTCGACGCGGCGATCTTCTTCTCCGACATCGTCGTGCCGCTCAAGGCCGTCGGCCTCGACCTGGACATCGTGCCGGGTGTGGGCCCGGTCATCGCGGAGCCGGTCCGCGCGGCGTCCGACCTCGACCGGCTGCGCCCGCTCGAGCCCTCCGACGTGCCGTACGTCACCGAAGCCGTACGGACGCTGGTGTCCGAGCTGGGGTCGACTCCGCTCATCGGGTTCGCGGGTGCGCCGTTCACGTTGGCCTCGTACCTCGTGGAGGGCGGCCCGTCGCGTACGCACGAGCGCACCAAGGCGCTCATGTACTCCGCGCCCGAGGTCTGGGAGGGGCTGATGCGGCGCCTCTCCGGGCTTGCGGCCGCGTACCTGCGGGTGCAGGTCGACGCCGGCGCCAGCGCGGTGCAGCTGTTCGACTCGTGGGCGGGTGCGCTGTCCCCGGAGGACTACCGCGCCTTCGTCCAGCCGTACAGCGCGGCCGTGCTGCACGCGGTCGGAGACCTTGACGTCCCGCGGGTGCACTTCGGGGTCGCCACCGGCGAGCTGCTCGGCGCGATGGGCGAGGCCGGGGCGGACGTCGTCGGCGTCGACTGGCGCGTGCCGCTCGACGAAGCCAGCCGCCGGGTCGGCCCGGCTCGTGCCGTGCAGGGCAACCTCGACCCGGCGCTCGTGTTCGCACCGTGGGACGTGGTCGCCGACCGCGCCCGTGACGTGCTCCGCCGTGGGCGCACCGCCGCCGGGCATGTGTTCAACCTGGGTCACGGCGTGCTGCCCACGACCGACCCCGACGTCCTGTCCCGTCTGGTCGACCTCGTGCACACCGAGACCTCCGCGGACGCCTGAGCGGCCGGCGCCGTGCCCACTCGCGAGCCAGCACCGGCACCCGGGGTCCGGCACGTCGTCGTCGTGGGCGGCGGGATCGCGGGGCTCGCCGCCGCGTGGTTCCTCCGCCGGGACCTCGGCACGCGGGTCCGCGTCACCGTGCTCGAGGGCGCGCCCACCATCGGCGGCAAGCTGGCCACGTCGTCCGTGTCCCGGCTGACGGTCGACGTCGGTGCCGAAGCGATGCTGGCCCGCCGTCCCGAGGGGGTCGACCTCGTCCGGGCCGTCGGCCTGGGGGACGAGCTCGAGCCGGCACGGACCGCCTCGGCCGGGGTGTGGAGTCGTGGCGCCCTGCGCCGTCTCCCGGAGGGACAGGTCATGGGGGTGCCGAGCGACCTGCGGGCGCTGGCGGTCTCGCGGGTGCTGTCCCCGCGGGGGCTGGCACGAGCTCCCCTTGACCTCCTGCTCCGGCGTACCCCGGTGGAGGAGGACCTCTCCGTGGCGGCGCACGTCGGCGCCCGGATGGGCCGCGAGGTCGTCGAGCGTCTCGTCGAGCCCCTGCTCGGCGGGGTGTACGCCGGGCATGCCGATGCCCTCTCCTTCGAGGCGACGGTGCCGCAGCTCGCCGCCGCCGTACGGCGTGACCGCACGCTGCTGGCCGCCGCCCGCCGGGTCCGGGCGAGCTCAGCCGGGTCCGCAGGGCCGGTGTTCGTGGGTCTGCCGGGTGGCCTGGGCCGGCTGCCCGGGGCGGTGGCCACGGCCTCCGGAGCCGAGGTACGCACCGGCGCGACCGTACGGAGGCTCTGCCGGGATGGGCAGGGCTGGCAGCTGGTCCTCGGCCCGACCCGGGCACCCGAGCCGCTGGAGGCGGACGCCGTGGTGCTCGCCGTCCCGGCCCGGCCTGCCGCACGGCTGCTCGCCGAGGTGGCGCCGGCGGCCTCCACCGAGCTGGGCGGCATCGACTACGCGAGCACGGCCCTCGTCACGCTGGCCCTCGACCGGGCCGGCCTGCCGCGCGTCCCCGAAGGCAGCGGCTTTCTCGTCCCGCCGGTCGAGAACCGGCTGGTCAAGGGCGTCACCCTGTCCTCGGAGAAGTGGGGGTGGCTCCGTGAGGCCGACCCCGGGCTGCTCGTGCTGCGTGCCTCGGTCGGCCGGTACGGGGAGGAGGCCGACCTGCAGCGCGACGACGACGATCTTGTCGCCGCGGTCACGGCGGACCTTGCGGATCTGGTCGGCCTGCGGGGTCGGCCGCGGGCCGCCCTGGTCACCCGGTGGGGTGGCGGGCTGCCCCAGTACGCGGTGGGGCACCGGGCCCGGGTCGCCCGGGCTCTCGCGGCCGTGGCCGACGCACCCGGCCTGGCGGTCTGCGGGGCCGCGTACGAGGGGGTGGGCATCCCCGCCTGTGTGGCCACCGCCGAGGCGGCGGCACGCCGGGTGGGCCGATACCTCGGTGACGGCCTACCACCTGGCGAGAGACACTAGGGGCATGGCTGAGGGCACTGCGACGGGCGGCAAGCGCGTCAAGGACCTGAACGCTCTGATCATGTACACCATGTGGTCGGTGTTCCGGGTGCGCGGGCCGCTCGCAGAGGAGGACAGGGACGCCCTGAGCGCCGAGGTGGGCGAGCTGCTCGACCAGGCCGCGGCCAAGGGCGTGACCACACGGGGCGTGTACGACGTGGCCGGGCTGCGCGCCGACGCGGACCTGATGTTCTGGTGGGTCGCCCCGTCCCCGGACGACCTGCAGGAGGTCTACCAGCGGTTTCGCCGTACCCGGCTCGGCCGGGGTGCTGAGCCGGTCTGGTCGGCGATGGCCCTGCACCGTCCCGCTGAGTTCAACAAGAGCCACGTCCCCGCGTTCGTCGCCGAGGAGGAGCCGCGGGGGTACCTCTGCGTCTACCCGTTCGTCCGGTCGTACGAGTGGTACCTGCTGCCGGACGAGGAGCGCCGGGCGATGCTCGCCGAGCACGGCCAGATGGCCCGCGGGTACCCGGACGTCCGGGCCAACACGGTGCCCTCGTTCGCGCTCGGGGACTACGAGTGGGTGCTCGCCTTCGAGGCGGACGAGCTGCACCGGCTCGTCGACCTCATGCGGCACCTCCGGGCCTCGCGGGCGCGGCTGCACGTCCGTGAGGAGGTCCCGTTCTACACCGGACGACGCAAGCCGGTGGCGGAGCTCGTCGCCGGGCTGCCCTAGAGGTGGTCGTCTGACCCGCAGGGGTGCTGCCTCGCTCGTGTGGGCAATCCCACACGTCGGACGGGCGCACCCACAGTTCTGCCGGGCGTTACGGGAACGATGCCCGCCCGCGACATACCGTTCGAACAACCTGGGGAATAGTCGAGACGATGGCCGGTTCTGAGCTCCGGGCGTTCGTGCGCCTCGAGGACGACCACGACGAGCCCGCTCCGGTGAGCGGGGTCGCCGCGGTCCGTCGCGAGGCGCGTCGGCACCTGAGCGACCCCGCGATTCGGCGCGGCCTGGTGACGCTGGGCGTGCTCGCCGGCCTGCTCGTCGTCGTGATCGTCCAGGTCGCCAGCGGCACGGGCCTCGTTCGGCTGGACGTGGCGGCACACCGGCTCGGCATGGAGAACCGCTGGTCGACCACGTGGGTGGTCATGAAGTTCCTCGAGGTGCTCGGACAGCGTGGTCCGACCGCCGTCGAGGCGTTCCTCATCGTGGGCTGGATCGCCTGGGGGAACCGCAGCTGGCGGCCCGTCTTCGTGCTGACCGGAAGCCTGGTCGCGCTGAACCTGTTCGTGGGCTTCCTCAAGCTCGGCTTCGGACGAGGCAAGCCGTACTACGGCGATCCCGCCCTGTTCGTGGACGGCATGCTGTTCCCCTCAGGACACGCTGGCAACGCCGTGCTGACCTGGGCCATCGTGGGCTACCTCATCGCGCGGTACGCCCGGGTGCGCAGCCCCCGTGCCTGGCTCATCGGCACCGCGGTCCTCACCACCGTGGTCACGCTGGTCGTGGGCGTCGCGTCGGTCTACTACGACACGCACTGGGTGACCGACCTCGTGGCGGGCTGGCTGGTCGGGGGCATGGTGCTGCAGGGCGCCGTCCTCGTCGACCGCGCGGTCGACCGCTACCAGGCCGGCCGGTTCAGCGGACGGGTCGTCAGCCTGGCCGACCACGCCCGGGAACGGGACGCCGCGCGCGACCGCGAGCGGGCCTAGCCTCCGTCCAGCCCGGCCGCCGTCCAGCCTGGCTGCCTTCCTGCTCGCCCCGTTGCTCGACCTAGCCGGTGGGCTGGCTGGGGCGGCCCGCGGACTTGTCGGTGCCCGGCTCCGCCGGTGCCTCCGGGCTGTCCGCCGGCTCGAGCGACAGCGACACCGAGTTGATGCAGTACCTGTCGTTCGTCGGGGTGTCGTACCCCTCGCCGTGGAAGACGTGCCCGAGGTGAGACCCGCAGGCGGAGCAGCGCACCTCGGTACGCACCATGCCGAGGGCACGGTCCTCGATGAGGTCCACCGCGTCGCTGTCCTTAGGGGCGAAGAACGACGGCCAGCCGCAGTGCGAGTCGAACTTCGTCTCCGAGCGGAACAGCTCGGCCGAGCACGCGCGGCACCGGTAGACCCCGACGGTTTTCTCGTCGACGTACGCGCCGGTGAACGGGCGCTCGGTGCCGGCCTCGCGGAGGACGTGGAACTCCTCGGGTGACAGCTGCGCGCGCCACTCAGCCTCGGACTTCTGCACAGGCTCCATGAGATGACGGTACGCCGGGGCGGCGGGTCTCGGACATGGGGGTGATCGCGTGATCACCGTCGGTAATTCTGCCGCCCCCGCCACCCCGCGCCGGGTAGTTTCGCGGCATGCCAAGCGCGGCGGTCGAGCTGTCGGTGGGGGAGCGCACCGTGCGTGTCTCCAACCCGGACAAGATCTACTTCTCGCGACGGGGAGAGACCAAGCTCGACCTCGTCCAGTACTACCTGTCGGTCGCCGACGGGATCGTCCGCGCGCTCTACGAACGGCCGACGTATCTCAAGCGGCATCCCGAGGGGGCCGAGGGCGAGGCGATCTACCAGAAGCGGGTGCCTACCCACCATCCCGAGTGGGTGCAGACGGCCCGGGTGACGTTCCCGTCCGGGCGGCACGCGGACGCCCTGTGTGTCACCGAGGTGGCCTCCGTCGCCTGGTCCGCCAACCTGGGCTGCCTCGACTTCCACCCCTGGCACGCGCGCCGCGCCGACACCGAGCACCCGGACGAGCTGCGGATCGACCTCGACCCACAGCCGGGCACCGGCTTCGCCGACGCCAGGAAGGTCGCGGCCGTCGTCCGGGAGATGCTGGACGATCTCGGCTACCTCGGGTTCCCCAAGACAAGCGGCAACCGGGGCATCCACTGCTACGTCCGCATCGAGCCGCGCTGGGTTTTCACCGAGGTACGCCAGGCCGCCCTGGCGTTCGCGCGCGAGCTCGAGCGGCGGATGCCTGACCAGGTGACGAGCGCGTGGTGGAAGGAGGAGCGGGGCGCCAAGGTGTTCTGCGACTACAACCAGAACGCGCGCGACCGCACCATCGCCTCGGCGTACAGCGTGCGCGCGCGGCCGGATGGCACGGTCTCGGCGCCGGTCACCTGGGTCGAGCTGCCGGACGTGGAGACCGAGGACTTCACGCTGGCCACGATGCCCGAGCGGTTCGCCCGACTCGGCGACGTGCACGCGGCGATCGACGACGTCCACCACAGCCTGGAACCGTTGCTGGCGTGGGCGGAGCGCGACGCGCGGGACCGCGGTCTCGGCGATGCCCCGTACCCGCCGAACTACCCGAAGATGCCCGGCGAGCCCTCACGCGTGCAGCCGAGCCGCGCGCGCCCGGCTGAGCCGCAGCCTGGCCAAGGCTGACCGACCGCGCAGGGCTGCCGGTCAGGGCATCCAGCCGCCGCTGTGCGCGTACACGTGCAGGACGGGCAGCCCCAGCTCGTGGCGGGCGCGCGACCCCCAGTCACGGTGGAAGGACTCCTCGAGCACGTGGGGCCGCGTCACGATCTGCACCTCGTCCGCCCCGTGCCGCGCGACCGCCTCGCGCAGCGCCGGCACCGGGTCGTCCGCGGTCACCACTCCCTCCGCGGTGACCCCCACGTCCTGCAGGACCTGCAGACTCGCCCGCAGCGCCTCGGCGGCGTCCACACGGGCCGGCCCGTCGGGCGTGTGGTGCCCCTGACGCACCTCGTCGAGGGTCTCCTTCAGGTCGCCGACCGCCAGGCCGTCGACCACGGACACGAGCAGGCTGCGGTCGGTGTCGGCCGGCACCAGCAGGTGGTACTCCAGATCGTCCTCGTTGTGGAGGGTGCGCAGGTAGCCGGCGTCGTCCGAGCCCAGTGCCTCTTCGGTGAGCAGCACGATGGTGTACAGCGTGACCTCCCGGGGTGCGAACTGCTGGACCCCAGCATGCCCGACCCCGGGAGGGCCCGCGTGATCACGGCTGGCTGATGACCGCCTCGAGCACGGCCTCCCCGGTGACCTCGCCCGCGGCCACGACGACCTCGGACCCCCGGGCCGTCCGGACCACGTCGTAGTCGGCCGGCTGGTCGTCGAGGGTCACCTGCTGGACCGTGGCCCCCGTGGGCAGGACGTGCCCGATCGTGAGGGCTGCGTCCAGGTCGTGGCCGGTCACCTCCGTGGTGAGGGTGGTGCCCTCACGCGTGGCCGCCACGTCGACGGCACCGTCCCCGAGGGCAATGTCCGTCCCGGACACGTGCTGCTGCCCGCCAGGAACCTGGGGGACCACACGCACACGGTCGCGTCCAAGGTCGGGCGACACGCCGAGCTGGTGGTGCACGACCGGCCAGAGCACGCCGTACGCGCCCCAGGCCTGCAGCACCATCGAGCGGTCGTACAGCGGCCGGTCGATGTTCGGCTTGAAGTCAGGGCTCGGCGCGATCTCCGGCATGGCGCCCGGCATCTCCCATACGGAGGGGTCGACCTGGATCGTGGCGTTCGCCGTCGTGTAGCGCTGCTGCTGGTCGGCTCCGAGGCGGCCGAAGTTGCCCTCCGCCGCCGCCATGATGGCCGTGTTCAGGCCGAACGCCGCCCGCTCGCTCTGGACGGTCGAGACGGCGCTGTCACACGACGGACCCTTGTTGCCCCCCCCGGCGGACGTCGGGCCGGTGCCGGTGTGGAACAGGCCGTACGTGCCCGAGTAGCAGGCCTCCTCGCGCTTGGCGATGCCGGCCTGGCCGTGGGCGTCGTTCGCGAGCGGGCGGTCCGGCTGCCCCGGCCGGACCAGGACGGCGTCCATCGGCGTGAGGCCGATCCAGTGCCGCTGGAAGACCTTGCCGTTGTCGGGGTTGGCCAGCGAGTCCGCGTACTGGTCGGTGTCGCCACCGAACCACCAGGCCTTCTCGAACCGGCTCTCCAGGGCCTTGGCGCGGCTACTGGCCCAGCCCTCGGTGGCCCTGTCGCCCTTGCTCCGTGCCATGTCCGCGAGGTCGCGCAGGCCGCGGATCGTGTACACGGTGTTGTCCAGCTTCTCGGCGCCCATGCCGGCGCGCTCGACGTTGCCGAGCCCCTCGGGCCAGCCGTCGTCGTCCTGGTCGAGCGTGCGGTAGACGAAGCGCATGTTGCGGACGGTGAACCCGTACAGGTCATCGCGCAAGGCGTCGTCGCCCGTCCAGCGCCAGACCAGCGCCACGGCTGACGGGAACTTCGAGGTCTCGTCCGTGTTGCCGGAGTCGGAGTTGCCTCCGAAGTACACGGAGCCGTCCGGCGTGACCTCGTGGACGACCTTGCCCGACCTCTCGTTCACGACCTCGCTCACGTCGCGGAGCGCCCGCAGGTGTGCCTTCGTCGTCGCGAACTGGCCGGCGGCCACCGAGGCGAACGCGGTGTACTCGCCGTCCGTGCCGAACAGCCAGGGGTAGTCGGGCCAGCCCGCGCCGAACCACCGGGCCTCGTCCAGCTCGCCCGCGGTGGCCGGGTACGCCCTGCCCTCCTGCACGTGGCGCAGCGCGAGGTCGTGGGACTCCTGCACCGAGTCGGCGAGGTTCTGCTTGCTCCAGGCCACGCTCTGCTCGAGCAGCGGGTCGCCCGGGAGGTCGACGTCGCTGTGGGCGTTCACGGCCTGGCGGTCGGCCACCTTCGTGGCCAGCAGGCCCGCGGGGTCGTCGAGCGCCTCGGCCTGCTGCGAGGTGGCCTCAGCGAGTCCCTTGTCGGACCCCGCCACCGAGAACCAGACCGTCTGGGGCTCGTCCGCGTTCAGCGGGACCTCGTACGTGAGGCGACCGCCCGTGCCCTTGCCGAAAGTGGAGTCCTCGCACCGGGGCGGGGCCTCGCCGTCGCCCGGGCAGACGACCGCTGGGTCCTGCGGGCCGCGGAAGTCCGGCCCGAGGTCGTGCCCGGTCGGGGTGAGCGACGAGCCCACCACCGCTGCCCAGTCGTGCGCGCTCGCGTTGTCGGCCGGGGGCGTGCCCTGCTCGCGGAAGACGAGGGAGCCGTCGGCGTACGCCCCGGTGTCGGTGAGGTTGAACGTCTGTGCGTTCGGCGTCGTCCAGCCCCACGGGTACCCGGACATCAGCTCGGAGTGCGCGTCCATGGTGAGGTCGACGGTGCGGTCGTCCTCGCTTGTGAACGTCAGGCCGACCAGGCCCGCGCGGATGCCGTCCGGCGCGGTGGTGGTACGGGCGACCTTCAGACCGTCGGTGGCGTAATCAGTGCGGGTGTAGCCCCAGCCGGAGGAGAAGCGCTCGGCTTTCACGTCCTGGCCCAGCCAGGCGTCGTCCACCCCGAACCACATGCCGTCGAGGAGCTTGATCGGCGGCGTCCAGAACCCGCCCATCTCGGCCCGGATGTGCCAGCCGGCCCCGGGGTAGAGCCCGTCTTCCGTCCCCACGGAGTAGGAGCGGTCACCGACGGTCACCGCGCGCCGCTCGTCGAGCCGGGTGGTCTCGCTCAGCTCGGGCGACGTGGGGAGCGGATCCTCCTCTGCGGAGGCCGGCAGCGGCCCGGCGAGCAGACCGCCCACCACGGCGGAGACGGCAGCGACGATCATGACGGCGCGTACGCGCATGGTGGCCTCCAGGGGTACAAACCCTGGAGGACATTAGCGTGCGGATCCCCATATGGCACCCCTTCAAGTGCGGAACCACACAAGGGCGTCGTCAGTTGGAACTTGTGCCGCCCATGGCCAGGGCCGGCAACGCCTCAGAAGCGGGAGGTGCTCGTCGCGGTGACCGGTGTCGTCGGCAGGGCGTGCCCGGCGTGGTCGGTCAGGCCCGGTGCCGGCGTGTACGTCGGCGAACCCAGCGCCACCCCGGAGTTGACGGCGCCCGCCGACGGAGTCCCCAGCGCGATCGTCAGCAACCCGTTCTGGACGAGCGAGATCTCGGACCGTGCTGAGCCTGTGCCGGAGAACGTTCGAGTCGCCGCCACGTAGTCGCCGCCCAAGGCCACGGATCCGAGCTTGAAGCCGGAGCCGCATCCGGTGCTGGTGACGCTGAGGACGTCGTTGGTGCCGGCGTCGGTGATGGTGACCACGACCTGGTTGTTCGCGTTGAGGCTGTTGCTCGGGTTGCCGGTCCAGGTGGAACAGAACGTTGTGGCGTTCATCCGCTCGGAGAACTGGATCCGAACCTCGTCGTCCTGCGCGACCTGGCCGTTGTTGCCGACCAGCAGCGTGTTGTTCACCTGGGGAGCGACGGTGTCGACCATCACTGTGTTGGAGGAGGTGTACGCCGCGCGCACGTTCCCGACGTTGTCCTGGGTGATGTACCGGTACTCGTAGCAGCTTCCGGTGACGACACTGGTGTCCGCGCCACCCGAGAGAGTGATGGCGGAAAATCCCGAGAAGCTGATGCAGTCGCCGTTGGTCAGCGTGGCCGACCTGCGCTCCACGACGCTGGCAGCGAGGTTCACTCCCGAGCCTGTCCCGTCGCTCCCCCCGTTGAGCGCGATCGGGACCGAGGGCGTGGTCACGTAGCCGCCCGCGTAGGAGATGGCGCCACCTGACGGGACGTTGGTGTCGTTGACGAAGGTCAGGGCGGAGCTCGCCGCGTTGTTGGCCGCGTCCCTCCCGGTGACTGTGTAGGACGTGGGTGTTCCTGCGCCGGCCGTCCAGGTGAACGGGCTTGACAC
The DNA here is from genome assembly GCA_050743265.1 of Actinomycetes bacterium. Lineage (GTDB taxonomy): Bacteria > Actinomycetota > Actinomycetes > JBOGEN01 > JBOGEN01 > JBOGEN01. The sequence continues at coordinate 13,857 of JBOGEN010000167.1, read as the reverse complement.
GTACGGGCCGCCCGTCGGCGTGGTGACTGCCTCGCTGCTGTGTGTCCACCCTGACCCGCTGATGGCAGGAAATGTCGTGGACGCAGGGCCGGACCCGGAGTCCGTCAGGGCGTTCACGATGCGGAAACTGCCCGTAGCGTTCTGCTTGTAGAACAGGGTGCTGCCGGACAGGTGAGCACCGCTGGCATTGGCGAGCGAGAGGGAGTTGGTCGGCGCTGCCGTGTCGGACGTGACCGTCACGGGGCCACTCGGGGCACTGGCCGCGGTCCACCCTTCGAAGGTCGCCGTCACGACGTACCTGTACGTTCCGACTGCGACACCCGAGTCCTGGCAGGTCGTGGCTGTCGTCGGCGACGAAGGCGTCGTCCCGCAGGCCGGTGAGGTCGCGTTGTCACTCGTCCGGATCCGCGTCACGTAGTAGCCCTGGGCCGGCTGCCCGGAGGACAGCGTCGACCCTGTCCACGACACCGGCACGGTGGAGTTTCCGAGCGTCGAGACGGCGGACACGCCGGTGGGCTCGTGGAGCGTCCCGGTCGTGGCGCTGGCCGTGCCGAAAGCCGTCGTCATCCAGTACGCCCAGGCAGCGCCAGGGCTGACGACCATGGCCGTCACGAGGCTGACCACGACGAGGAGCCGTCGCGACCCCCGTCGCGGAGAGCGAGGAGTCGGAGCCATCGAGGGCTCTGAGTTCACGGTGTCGCGGCGCATGTCAGTTGCTCCCCTGAGCGGACCCGGTGTAGACGAGCGAGATGGCCACGCCCTTGCAGGCGTCCTGCGACAACGGCAGGTTCACCATCCGTACGCGGGGCCAGAACGCGGTCGGGACGCCGAGCTGGGACAGCGAGCGGGCGGCGTTCTCGGGAACCGTCAGCGGGTAGGGCCCGCCGTACGGGACGACCGCGAAGTTGTTCGGCCCGCAGGCTCCGCCAGCGCTCGTGTGGTCGACCACGACGCTGAGGTTCGTGACATCGATGGCCTGGTTGTTCGAGTTCTCCACGCGGAGGTCGACCGGACCACTCACGCCGGGTGAGAGAGCACCCGAGACGTTGCCGGTGATTCCGAAGTTCCGTTTTTCCTGCGACTTCACCGAGAGCGTCACCGTCGTCGTGCGGTTCGGCTGGCTGGGCGACGTGCCGGTGACGGTGAGGGTGGAATTGCCGTCCGGCGTCACCCCGTCCGTCGTCGTGACGGTGAGTGCGGAAGAGGACCCGGTGGCCGGGTTCGGGGAGAACGAGGCAGTCGTCCCGGCGGGCAGGCTCGAGACGGCCAGGGTGACAGGGCCGCTGAAGCCGGCCGTGCGGTTGACGCCGACCGAGTACTGGGCGCTGGAGCCGGCCGCCACCTGCAACGAGGGCGGGGACGCTCCGAGGGTGTACCCGGAGCTGGGCGGTGCGGGAGCGGTCACGGTGAGCTGGAGCTGAGCCGAGGCCTGCTCCTTGCCGCTCACCCCGGTGACCGTCAGCGTGTGGGCATTGATGGGGGTGCTCGACGTCGTCGCCACCGTCAGAGTCGAGGTCTTCGACGAGGACGAGACGGTCGCCGGGGCGAAGCTCGCGGTCGTCCCGTTCGGCAGGCCGCTTGCCTGCAGGGTGACCGGGCCGGTGAACCCGTTCACCGGGAGCATCGTCACGGTGTACGTGGCCGTGCTGCCCCGTTGCACGGTCTGGGCGCTCGGGGAGCCACCGACGGTGAAGTCGGCCTTCTTCGTCGCGCCCCACGCCACGCCGAGCACGTCGGCGCCGAGCAGCACGAGAACAGCGAGCAATGTCAGGACCGCTGCCCTGGCGCTCCTCGCTGTTCTCGTGCTGTGCGACATCGTGACCGTCCTCAGGTGTTGTGGGGAGAGATGAGCGACCGGGGGAGAGGCGGGCTAGGCGCCCGTCCCTCCGCCTAGTAGCTGGCTTACTCAGCGAGGTAGCTGAGGTGCAGCGTGGCGCTCTTGCAGTCGTCCTGGTTGGTCAGCTTGTTGTTGAACTGGACCGTCGCGCCGGAGAAGGTCTCGGTGCCGCCGGACGCGATGTCCTCGCCGATCGGCATGACGTCACCGGTCAGGGTGTAGTCGGAGACGCCGCAGCCGGGACCCCCGCCCGAAACGCTGGCGAGACTCGCCGTCACCGTGGTGACGTACGCGCTGTTCGCGGCGTTGTTGGTGACCGTGCCGGACAGGGTCTGGGGCGAGTCGCCCGGGAACATCTCGGTGAGTTCGGTCGTCTGGGCCACGGCGAGGTTGCTCGCTCCCGCGCTTGTGTCTCCAGTACCGGTGCCGGAACCGCCAGCGGTCCAGTACGCGAACGCGACGCCGGCCGAGGCGACGGCGAGCGCGACAGCGCCTGTGACGGCGACAGACTTCTTGGTGAACTTGCGCATGAGTTCTGCTCCTCCCCGGAAGGGGGTCAGTCGGAAGGGAGCGTCGGTTTCGCCTCTCGCTCCCCGCCAGGCCAAGGGCGACCACACGCCTGACGGATCACTGCATCGCTCGCGGCCCGGCCTTCCGGGTCCACGTCACTCACTCTGGTGTTCGCCGGTCGCGCGGAGTATCGAGCGACTGGTCACCGCTGGCGCGTGACCGACGAGGCAGGGGGCCGTTCGGATGAGGCCGGTCCGCGGTCATCGGCTGACAAGCCGTGAAAAGACCGGGCGAACCGCCGGCTCTCAGCGGGCGCCGAGCACCTCGGCGAGGTCGAAGCGCACCGGCTCCTCGAGCTGGGCGTACGTGCAGGAGGCCGGCTCGCGGTCGGGGCGCCAGCGGCGGAACTGCGCGGTGTGGCGGAAGCGGGTGCCCTCCATGTGGTCGTACGCGACCTCGACGACGAGGTCCGGCCGCAGCGGCACCCAGGACAGGTCCTTCTTCGCGTTCCAGCGGCTGACCGCACCCGGCAGGCGGCCCTTCTCGTGCGCCTCGGCCTCGGCCCAGGCGGCCCAGGGGTGGCCGGTGATGTCCTCGACCGCGTACGGGGCCAGCTCGTTGACGAGCTCGGCGCGCCGCTTCATCGAGAACGCGGCGGAGACGCCGACGTGCTGGAGGTCGCCGTCGTCGTAGATGCCGAGCAGCAGCGACCCCACGACACCGCCGGACTTGTGCCAGCGGTACCCGGCGACCACGCAGTCCGCGGTGCGCTCGTGCTTGACCTTGAGCATGACCCGCTCGTCCGGGCGGTAGCCGGTGGCCTTCGCCTTGGCGACGACGCCGTCCAGCCCGGCACCCTCGAACTGGTCGAACCAGCGCATCGCCCGCGCGTGGTCGTCCGTGGCCGGGGTGAGGTGGACGGGGGCGGACGCGGCAGCCAGCGCGTCCTCGAGCCGGGCGCGGCGCTCGCCGAACCCGGTGCCGAGCAGCGACTCGTCGCCGAGGGCGAGCAGGTCGAACGCGACGAAGGACGCCGGGGTCTCGGCGGCGAGCCGGCGTACGCGTGACTCGGCCGGGTGGATGCGCTGGAGCAGCGCCTCGAAGTCCAGCCGGTCCCCGGCCGGGACGACGATCTCTCCGTCGACCACGCAGCGCTCCGGTAGGTTCGCCTTCACGGCCTCGACGACCTCGGGGAAGTACCGGGTCAGCGGACGCTCGTTGCGGCTGCCGAGCACGACGTCGTCCCCGTCGCGGAACACGATGCAGCGAAAGCCGTCCCACTTCGGCTCGTACAGGTAGCCGCCGGGGACGGCGTCCGGCGCCGGCACGGTCTTGGCCGACTTGGCCAGCATCGGCTTCACCGGCGGCGTCACGGGCAGGCGCATAGGCCCGAGTCAAGCAGACCGACGCGCATCCGTGCCGTGTTCGAGGGCGACGCGCGTGCGCTTCCCTGCGTTCACCGTGACGGCGACCACGCGTGCCCGTACCGTCACATGCAGTCGGATGGGGGTCTCGATGAGCGAGCAGGCCGACACGCGGGTCGCGGCGGACCAGGTCGGGGTCGACCGCTGGGCGCTGGACAGGCTCTGGCCCGCCGAGCAGCGGCTGCTGGCCGAGGCGGTCCACGGCCGGTGGCTGAACCTGCTGCCCGGTGCGGTGCCGGGGTCGTCCCTCGACGAGACCTTCGACCCACGAGACGTACGCCAGTGGGACGGCGCCGAGGCGATCCGTGGGGAGTTCCTCGCCGACCTCGTCACGGGACGCGTGAGCGCCGCGCCCCGCGTCCGCAAGGGCGTCCGGCTGCGCGGCGCGGTCATCGAGGGCCAGATCGACCTCGAGGGCTGGCAGGACCCGACCGGCTCGCCCCCCTCTCTCGTCCTGCGCGGGTGCCTACTGCACGAGGCTCCGCTGCTGGACCAGAGCCACCTGGCCTGGCTGGAGATCTCGTCCTGCGCGCTGCCCGGCCTGACCGCGACCCAGGTACGGGTCGACCACAACCTCGTTCTCGCGCGGAGCGTGGTCACCGGCCCGGTGACGCTGGCGCTTGCCCGCCTCGGAGGTCAGCTCGACTGCACCGGGATCGTCGTCGGGCCGGCCGAGGACGCGGGCGGGTTCCGTATCGCCGTCGAGGCGTTCGAGGCCCGGGTGGGCGCGGACCTGCTGCTCGCCGACGCCGACTGCACGGGGAGCGTCGAGCTCGGTGGGGCCGAGGTCGCCGGAAACCTGTCCCTGGCCCGGTGTCACGTCCGTGGTAGGCGCGACGGGGTCGCCGTCTCGGCGGCGCGGGTACGCGTGCACCACCACGTCGTGGCGATGGGCTGCCGGACGGAGGGCCAGCTCGACCTGTTCGGCGCGCATGTGAGCGGCAGCGTGCTGCTCGACGACGCCGTGCCCGTGGCCACCGAGGGCGACCCGCGGACGGCGCTCGACCTCGACCACTCCTCGATCGGCGGCGAGCTCCGGATGTGCGGGATCGCACCCGAGGGGCGCGTGAGCTGCCGGGGTGCCACGGTCACGGGGTGGCTGTCGACGGACGGCGCCCGCCTCGTCCGTCCCGACCAGCGCGGGTACGTCTTCGACGGCGAGGGCCTGCACGTCGGCGGACGGCTGCGCTGGTGCGGGCACGCGGCTCCACCCGAGGGCGTGGTCGACCTGCGGTACGCGGACGTGCACCGGCTCGAGGACGACCTGCCCGGCCCGAGCCGACGGGGCGGTCCACGGCTCGAGCCGGCCCGGCACAGCTGGCCTGGCCCGGGGCTGCTCCTGCTGGACGGGATGGAGTACCGGGACCTGCTGACCCCGGGTCATCCCCGGGCGCGCCGCGCGTGGCTCGCCCTGCAGGCCGGGTACTCGGCCCAGCCGTACGAGCAGCTCGCCCGGATGTACCGGGAGAGCGGCAAGAGCCGGGCGGCGCGTGACATCGGCATCGCACGCGAGGAGTGCCGGCGTACCCGGGACACCACCCTGCGCCGCCACGAGCGCTGGTGGAGCCTGCTGCTCCGGATCACCACCGGCCACGGGTACAAGCCGTGGCGCATCCTCTACTTCCTCGCGGCGTTGCTGGTCGCCGCCGCCGGGATCCTCGCTCTCGCCCAGGACCGCGACATGCTCGTCCCCGCCCGGGACGCCGACCCTGCCGTCACCGCGCAGGCCTGCACCGGGGCGTACCCGTGCTTCTCCCAGGTCGGGTATGCGTTCGAGACGGTCGTCCCGCTGATCAACCTGCACCAGGTGGAGAGCTGGAGCGTCGACGCGAGCGCGCCGCACGGCACCGCGCTGCGCATCACGCTGTGGGGGCTCACCGTGCTCGGCTGGGTGTTCGTCAGCCTCGCCGTGGCGGGGATCACCTCGGCGATGCGCCACACCTGAGCCACCCGGGCTAGCCCGCGCGCTCGTACCGGCAGAACAGGGTGCCGTCCTCGGTGAGGACGTCCGCGAGCCGCATCGCCAGCGGCGGCTGGATCGGCGCGCCACGCAGGATCCGGGGGGAGTCACCGGCGGCCAGCAGTGGCGACACCGTGAGGCACAGCTCGTCCAGCAAGCCGGCCGCGCAGATCTGCGCGAGCAGCCGCGGCCCGCCCTCGCAGAGCATCCGCTGGTGCCCGCGCTCGTGCAGCGCGGCGACGGCGCGGGGCAGGTCCACGTGCCCGTCACCGGCCTCGACGACCTCGGCCACCTCGGCCAGCGCGGCCCGCCGGTCGGCCGGGGCCGACGCCGTGGTGAGGACCAGCGTGCGTACGGCCGCGTCGGTGAAGAGAGGCGAGGCCGGGTCCAGGTCGAGGCGTCCGGACACGACCGCGATCGCCGGGACGGGGGTACGTCCCTCGGCCTGGCGTGCCTCGGCCCAGCCCTTCTTCGGCCGCGCCGGTCCGTACCCCTCGCGGCGCACCGTGTTACCTCCGACCAGCACGACATCCGCCAGCCCGCGCAGTACGCCGAACAGGCGCTTGTCGGCCTTGCTGGAGATGCCCTCCGTGACCCCGCTCCCGGTCGCCGACGCGGCCCCGTCCGCGGTGGCCACCATGTTGGCGCGCAGCCACGGCGTGCTCGGGTACGCGTAGGCGGCGGCGAGCGCCGTGTCGTCGAGGTCGTGCCCGGCGTCGAGACGGGAGTCGCCGGGCGCGGAGGTGTCCGCGGAGGTGTCCGCTTCGGGGAGCAGGCGGTGCATGCACGGCAGTCAAACATGCCGGCGGGGAGACGCGGGTTCAGCGTGCGAGCTCCACCACGGCCACGGACTCCCCGTCGAGCGCGATCGCCCCGTCGCGGTACGCGAACCCCGCCGCCGAGGCGAGCAGGACGTCCCGGGGCGTCCCGTCCACCGGCACCTCCTGGCGGTCCGACGCGAGGTTGCACGCCACGCGCAGCGGCCCTCGGCTGACGACGAGCCATCGGGCGGCTCGGTCGTGGCGGACGGCGACCCGGTCGAGCCGCGGGTCGGCCAATTCGGGACGCGCCCGGCGCAGGCGGATCAGTCGCCGGTGGAGCTCGAGCAGACCCGCGTGCGGCTCACGCTCCACCTCGGACCAGTCGAGGACGCTGCGCCGGTGCGTGTCCGGGTGCTGTGGGTCGGGCACCTGGCTCGGGTCCCAGTCGTACTCGGCGAACTCGGACCGCCGTCCCTCGCGCACGACTCGCCCGAGCCGAGGGTCCGGGAACGAGGAGAAGAACGCGAACGGCGTCCGCGCCCCCCACTCCTCACCCATGAACAGCATCGGGGTGAACGGCGAGGTGAGCAGCAGCGCGGCACCGACCATGAGCAGGCCGGGGGAGCAGGTCGCGCTGGTGCGGTCACCGGTCGCGCGGTTGCCGACCTGGTCGTGGTTCTGGGTGCACACGACGAAGCGGGAGCCCGGCGTCCGCGCGGTGTCGACGGGCACGCCGTGATGTCGGCCCCGGAAGCTCGACCAGGTGCCGTCGTGGAAGTACGCCCGGGTGAACACAGCCTCCACGGCCGCGTACGGGTCGGCGGCGAAGTCCGCGTAGTAGCCGTGGTCCTCCCCGGTCAGGAGCGCGTGCAGGGCGTGGTGGACGTCGTCGTCCCAGGACGCGGCGAGCCCGTACCCGCCCGCCTCGCGGGGCATGACCACCCGCGGGTCGTTGAGGTCGGACTCGGCCACGCAGAACAGGTGCCGTCCGGTGGCGGCGGCCAGCGCGTCGACGGCGGCGCCGAGCTCCTCGAGAAGGTGCGTCGCCCGGTCGTCGACGAGCTCGTGGACGGCGTCGAGGCGCAGCCCGTCGACGTGGTAGTCGCGGAGCCACATGAGCGCGTTCTCGACGATCCAGGCCCGCACCTCGTCGGACCCCTCGTCGTCGAGGTTCACCGCCGGCCCCCAGGGGGTGGTGTGTTTCTCGGTGAAGTACGGGCCGAACCGGGACAGGTAGTTACCGGACGGCCCGAGGTGGTTGTAGACGACGTCGAGGACGACCCCGAGGCCGCGGCCGTGGCACGCGTCGACGAACCGCTTGAGCCCGTCCGGCGCCCCGTACGGGTCGTGGACGGCCCAGAGCGAGACGCCGTCGTACCCCCACCCGCGCTCGCCGTCGAACGCGTGGACGGGCATCACCTCGACCAGGTCGACGCCGAGGTCGACGAGGTGGTCGAGCCTCTCCACCGCCGCGTCGAACGTGCCCTCGGCGGTGAACGTGCCGACGTGCATCTCGTACAGGACGCTCCCGGCGAGCGGGACCCCACGCCAGCGGTCGTCCGACCAGTCGTACGCGCCGTGATCGACCAGTCGGCTCGGCTCGTGCACCCCGTGTGGCTGCCAGGCCGAGCGCGGGTCGGGCAGTACGGCGTCGTTCTCGCCGAGGAGGAAGCCGTAGTCGGCCCCGGGTCCGGCCTCCGGGACATCGGCCCACCACCAGCCACCGCAGTCCCGGGCCATCTCGTGGTCCTGGGCGGCCCCGGCGGCCTCGACTCGGACGCGGACCCGCGCGGCCTCCGGGGCCCACGTCCGCAGGATCGTCATGGCCGCATTGTGTCCAGAGCCATGGCGTGCGGCACGGCGCGGGTCACCGGGGGTGAGCCCGCCCACTCAGCGGCGCCGCTGAGGCAGGCTCACCATCGCGACGAGGGCGGCGGCGGCGAGCACCTGCAGCGCGAACGTGAGGATCTCGCCGACGTCGAGCGCACCCCCGGCGAGGGTGCCGAGCGCTGCGCCGAGGATGCCGAGCAGCACCGTCAGCAGACAGCCCAGGGGCTGGCGCCCGGGGACGACGAGCCGACCGAGCGCCCCGATGACGAGGCCGACGACCAGGCCGGACACGATTCCGCTGATCTCCACATTTCCAGCGTGGCACAGCGCCGACGGCCTGCCCTCACCCGCGGTGGCTCGTCACCGAGCGCACACGCCGTCGTGTCTCACCCGCCGGTCGGGACGAGCAGGGCGACACCGAGCCCGTCGAGGAGACGGGCCACCTCGAGGGTGCCGCCGGCGTACGTGGCTCCGGTGAGCACATCCGTCCACGCCGCGCCCGTAAGCGTCAGCGTGGTGTCCCGCCACCCGCCCTCACGCGCGAGCACCGCGGTGAGACGCGGCGCCACGGTGACCGCCCGGCCGGTCGTTCCGGCGCCGCCCGTGGGGCCGGAGCGGGCGAACGCGACCACGTGACCGGCGGCCTCGCCCGCGGCGTGCAGCGGCTCGTACGTCCCCGCGCGGCCGAACCACTCCGGGTGCGTACGCCGCAGGCGTAGAGCCCGCGCGGTCACCCGGGCTTTCGCGGCGTCGAGATCGGTCACCGGGTCGGGCAGGTCCGGATCCACGACCTGGTCGGAGACGAGGGAACGCAGCCGGGGGACGTCCACCGGCCGCCGGTTGTCCGGGTCGACCAGCGCCAGCGCCTCCACCTCCGTCCCCTGGTAGACGTCCGGCACCCCCGGCGAGGTGAGCTGGACGAGCTTCTGGGCCAGGACGTTGGCCGCGGCGTGCGGACGGATCCGCGCCACGAAGGATGCGACCGAGGCCATCAGGCCGGGGTCGGCGAGCAGTGCCTGCGTCCCCCGCCGGAGCGCCGCGTCGAACTCCTCATCCGGGTCCGTCCAGGACGTGTGCGTCTTCGCCTCACGGGTGGCCTTCTCGAGGTACGCCGTCAGCCGTGAGGCGTCCACCGGCCAGGCGCCGACGAGCGTCTGCCAGAAGAGGTACTCCGCCCCGGGCGCGTGGTGCGCGGTCGTCCGTGGCGAAGTCGTCGACCGGTGGTGGGAGGCGGCCGCCCGCCATGAGGTCACCGCCTGGGACCACTCCCGGGGGATCTCGGAGAGCACCGCGAGCCGCGCACGGACGTCCTCGCTGCGCTTGGTGTCGTGCGTGGACAGGGTCGTCATCGCGTCCGGCCAGTCGCGCTGGCGCGCGGCGTTGGCCTCGTGCAGCTCGGCCACGGACGCGCCGAAGCGACCCGGGTCGCCGCCGACCTCGTTGAGCATGACGAAGCGGGTGTAGCGGTAGAAGGCGGTGTCCTCCACGCCCTTCGCCATGACCGCGCCACAGGTCTGGGCGAACCGGCGGACGTACTCCCCGCGCACCCCGTCGCCGCCGTGGCCCCCGAGCGCGAGGTCCGCGAGCAGGTCGATCTCCGCGGTACGGGGGAGGAGGCGGGAGCGTGCGGCCGTGGCCGCCCGGCGTACTGTCTCGACGGCCTCCTCCGGAGCCGGCTCGCCGGGCACGACGTACGCGCGGTAGACGTCGAGGGCGACGAGCAGCTCGACCAGCGCCTCGCGCAGCCCTCGGACGGTGAAGTCCCGCCAGCGCAGCTCGCCGGCGCAGATGTCGCGGGCGAGCCGGGTCAGCCGGGTGACCTCTGCCCCGAGGACGTCCGACACCACCAGGCGCTTGCTCTCCTCCGCGACCGTGGCGAAGTCCGCCGTGTCGCCCGTGAGTGCGGTGTACAGGTCGGTCAGCGGCTGCTCGCCCGCCGGGTCGACGAGCACGCCGCCGATCGTCCGCAACGCCTCGTAGCCTGTCGTTCCGGCGCAGGGCCAGTCCGCGGGGAGCGTCTCGTGCCCCTCGAGGATCTTCTCCACCACGACCCAGGCGCCGCCGGTCTGCTCGGCGAGGCGATGCAGGTAGCCGCGCGGGTCGGCGAGACCGTCCGGGTGGTCGACGCGCACGCCGTCCACGTCGCCGGCCCGGACGCGGTCGAGCAGCACCCCGTGCGTCGCCTCGCACACGTCAGGCTGCTCGACGCGTACGCCGGCCAGCGTCGTGACGTCGAAGAACCGCCGGTAGTTGAGCTCCTCGGCGCCGACCCGCCAGAACGCCAGCCGGTAGTGCTGCCGGTCCACGAGAGCCTCGAGCGGGAGGTCGGCGGTGCCGTCGGCCAGCGGGAAGGCGTGCGTGTGGTAGCGCAGCACCGGCTCGTCCCCCGAGGAGTCCACGGCCAGGTCGCCCGCCTCGACGACCTCGCCCAACGGGCTGCCGAGCACGGGCAGCAGGACGCGGCCACCCTGCGCCGTCCAGTCCACGTCGAACCAGTGCGCGTACGGCGAGGACGGCCCCTCGCGCAGCATCGACCACCACGCGGCATTGAGCGACTCGGGAACCGGCACTGCCATGTGGTTGGGCACGACGTCGACGACCACGCCGAGCCCGACGGCACGGGCGGCCGCGACCAGCGCGTCGAACCCGGGCGCGCCGCCCAGGTCGTCCGAGAGCCGCGAGTGGTCGACGACGTCGTACCCGTGCGCCGACCCGGGAGCCGCCTGGAGTACCGGTGAGCAGTACAGGTGGCTCACGCCGAGCTCAGCCAGGTGGTCCACGACCTCGGCCGCCTCGCGGAATCCGAACAGGGGCCCCAGCTGCAGCCGGTACGTCGACGTCGGCACGACCACCGCTAGTAGGCCCGCCGCAGGACGACGAGCGACCGCGCCTCCACCTGGAGCTCGTCGTCCGCCTTCACGGTGGGCCGGTCCTCCAGGTAGGCCGTCGCCGTGTCGAGGACGATCTCCCAGGACTGGCCGAACGTGCTCGGCATGGTGAACGGCATGTCCTCGTGGTGGGCGTTGAACAGCAGCAGGAACGAGTCGTCGACGACGCGCTCGCCCCGCAGGCCCGGCTCGCTGATGGCGTCGCCGTTGAGGAACACCGTCATCGAGCGGGCGTAGCCGGCCGACCAGTCCTCGTCCGTCATCTCCTCGCCCGAGGGGGTGAGCCAGGCGATGTCGTGGTCGAGGTCGGCCGAGCCGCGTACCAGGCGCCCCTGGAAGAAGTGCCGGCGACGGAAGACGGGGTGGTTGCGGCGCAGCCGTGCCACCTGTTCGGCGAAGTCGCTGAGCGACCAGTGGTCGTGCGCGCGCTCCCAGTCGACCCAGGCGATCGCGTTGTCCTGGCAGTACGCGTTGTTGTTTCCGCCCTGTGTCCGCCCCATCTCGTCGCCGTGGCTGAGCATCGGCACGCCCTGGGACAGGAACAGCGTGGCGAGGAAGTTGCGCTTCTGGCGTTCCCGGAGCGCAAGCGTGTCGAGGTCGGTCGTCTCGCCCTCCACCCCGTGGTTCCACGACCGGTTGTAGCTCTCCCCGTCCCGGTTGTTCTCGCCGTTGGCCTCGTTGTGCTTGTCGCCGTATGTGACGAGGTCGTGCAGCGTGAAGCCGTCGTGGCAGGTCACGAAGTTGATGGACGCGATCGGGCGCCGGCAGTCCGCCTGGTACAGGTCGGACGAGCCGGTCAGCCGCGAGGCGAACTCGGCCATCTGCGAGGCCTCGCCCCGCCAGAAGTCGCGGACGGTGTCGCGGTACTTGCCGTTCCACTCCGTCCACAGCGGCGGGAAGTTGCCCACCTGGTAGCCGCCGTCCCCGACGTCCCAGGGCTCGGCGATGAGCTTGACCTGGCTCACCACCGGGTCCTGCTGGACGAGGTCGAAGAACGCGGAGAGGCGGTCGACCTCGTGGAACTGCCGGGCGAGGGAGGACGCGAGGTCGAACCGGAAGCCGTCCACGTGCATCTCGAGCACCCAGTAGCGCAACGAGTCCATGATCAGCTGCAGGACGTGCGGGTGCTGCATGAGCAGCGTGTTGCCGGTGCCGGTGGTGTCCATGTAGTGGCGCGGGTCGTCGTCGACGAGCCGGTAGTACGCGGCGTTGTCGATGCCGCGGAAGGCGAGCGTCGGCCCCTGGTGGTTGCCCTCGGCCGTGTGGTTGTAGACCACGTCGAGGATCACCTCGATGCCGGCCTCGTGCAGGTCGCGGACCATGCCCTTGAACTCCTGCACCTGCTCGCCCCGCTGGCCGGCCGACGAGTACGCGTTGTGCGGGGCGAAGAACCCGATCGTGTTGTAGCCCCAGTAGTTCGACAGGCCGCGGTCGACCAGGTGGTGGTCCTGCACGAACTGGTGCACGGGCATGAGCTCGACCGCCGTGACCCCCACCCGCTTGAGGTGCTCCACCATGACCGGGTGGGCGAGCCCCGCGTACGTGCCGCGTAGCTCCTCCGGGATCTCGGGGTGCGCGATCGTCAGGCCCTTGACGTGCGCCTCGTAGATCACCGTCTCGTAGTACGGGGTTCGCGGGTTGCGGTCGTTGCGCCAGTCGAAGTACGGGCTGACGACCACGGACTTCATCATGTGCGGGGCGCTGTCGGTGTCGTTGACCTCGTCCGGGTCGTCGAACCGGTACGCGAACAGGGACGCGTCCCAGTCGATCCGGCCCTCCACCGCCTTCGCGTACGGGTCGAGCAGCAGCTTGGCCGGGTTGCAGCGCAGCCCCTGGGCGGGGTCGTACGGGCCGTGCACCCGGTAGCCGTACCGCTGGCCGGGGCCCACGGTCGGCAGGTAGCCGTGCCAGACGAACCCGTCGAGCTCGGGCAGGGCGACCCGGGTCTCGGCCCCGTCGTCGTCGAACAGGCACAGCTCGACCAGCTCGGCAGCTTCGGAGAAGATCGCGAAGTTCGTCCCCGACCCGTCGTACGCGGAGCCGAGCGGGTAGGCGGAGCCGGGCCAGATGTGCATGAGGTCCTCTCTCCGTCGCGTCGGGGCGGCGGGCCGGGCCCGCCGGGTCATTCTCCCCGGCGGCCGCGCAGGAGCATGCCGGACGCCTCGGACAGGCTGCTCGCCCGGCGGGTCGGACCTCGCTCAAGCGGCCCCGGACACCAGGTGGCCCAGTGCTGCGGACCCTTCGGCGTACCGGGCGAGGACCAGTCGGGCGACCTCGTCGGCGGCACCGAGCGGCTCGGTGACCAGCGCGGCTCCCGCCTCGTACGCCTGGTCGCGGACCCGGTCGGGCAGGCGGCCCGGCGCCAGCAGGTACGACGCCACGACGACCCGGGGGGCGCCACGTCGACGCAACCCCTCCACCACCTCCGCGACCGTCGGGCCGCTCGCCGAGGCGAACGCCGCCCGGACCCCCCACCAGCCCGTACGGGCCCAGTGGCGGGCCACCCCATGTACGGACGCGGTGGCGTCCGACGCGGACGAGCCGGCTGCGGCCAGCACGACGGCGGTCCTCGGGTCGCCCGGCCAGACCCCGGCCTCGCGCATCCGGCGATCGGCCGCGGCGAGCAGCAGCGGGTGCGGGCCCAGCG
>JBOGEN010000166.1:0-60059 GCA_050743265.1 Actinomycetes bacterium | reverse complement strand
CCAAGGGTGGCACCATCCGCCGCGTGATGGAGGAGTACTCCCGGAAGCGCCACGAGGAAGGCGGCTACGAGTTCGTCTACACCCCGCACATCGCCAAGGAGAGCCTGTTCCAGACGTCGGGCCACCTGGAATGGTACGCCGACGGGATGTACGCCCCGATGGAGGACGACGGGCCCAACTACTACCTCAAGCCGATGAACTGCCCGATGCACGTGATGATCTACCGCTCTCGCGGCCGGTCCTATCGCGAGCTTCCGCTGCGGCTGTTCGAGTTCGGCACGGTCTACCGCTACGAGAAGTCGGGTGTCGTCCACGGGCTGACCCGCGCCCGGGGCTTCACCCAGGACGACGCCCACATCTTCTGCGCACCCGGCCAGCTGCAGGCCGAGCTCGCGTCCCTGCTGGAGTTCGTGCTCGGGCTGCTCCGCGACTACGGGCTCACCGACTTCACCGCCGAGCTGTCCACCCGTCCGGAGAAGTTCGTCGGCGAGCCCGAGGAGTGGGAGAAGGCCGAGGCCGCGCTCGAGAAGTCGCTGGAGACGGCTGGGCTGCCGTACCACGTGGCCGAGGGTGAGGGCGCCTTCTACGCCCCGAAGATCGACATCCACGTCAAGGATGCGATCGGTCGCCAGTGGCAGCTCTCGACCCTGCAGGTGGACTTCCAGGAGCCCGGGCGGTTCGGCATCGAGTACCAGGCGCCGGACGGCTCCCGACAGCGGCCGTACATGATCCACCGTGCGCTGTTCGGGTCCGAGGAGCGGTTCTTCGGGATCCTGCTCGAGCACTACGCGGGCGCGTTCCCGCCCTGGCTCGCGCCCGTGCAGGTCGTCGGCATCCCGATCACCGACGCCCACGTGGGCTACCTGGAGGACGTGGCCGCCCGGCTCCGGGCCCAGGGCGTCCGGATCGAGGTGGACGCCTCCGACGACCGCATGCAGAAGAAGATCCGGACCGCGCAGAAGCAGAAGGTGCCGTACATGCTGCTCGCCGGGGACGAGGACGTGGCCGCCGGCGCGGTGTCCTTCCGGTACCGCGACGGGACGCAGAACAACGGTGTCCCCGTCGACGACGCCGTGGCCGAGATCCTCAAGGCCGTCGAGACCCGGATCCAGGTGTGAGTGCTGCGACGCCGTCGGAGGAGCCCCAGGAGGGCGCCGGGGTCCCGGACGCGTTCGACCGGCTGTGGACGCCCGAGCGGATGGCCTACATCAAGGGCGAGAACAAGCCCGCCGGAGGTTCGGACGCCGCCGCGCAGTGCCCGTTCTGCGCGATCCCCGGCATGGACGACGACGAGGGGCTCGTGGTCGCGCGCGGGGAGCGGGTGTACGCGGTGCTCAACCTCTACCCGTACAACGCGGGCCACCTCATGGTGTGCCCGTACCGCCACGTCGCCGACTACGCGGCGCTCGAGCCGGACGAGATGGTCGAGGTGGCACGGTTCACCCAGTCCGCGCTCACGGCGCTGCGCGCCGCCACCGGGGCGCAGGGCTTCAACGTGGGGATGAACCTCGGCCATGTGGCCGGCGCGGGCATCGCGGCGCACCTGCACCAGCACATCGTGCCCCGATGGGGCGGCGACACGAACTTCATGCCGGTCGTGGGCAGGACGAAGGTGCTGCCCCAGCTGCTGCGGGACACCCGCAAGCTCGTGGCGTCCACCTGGCCCGAGGGCTGAGCGCCGAACCGTGCACGCGGGGCGTACGGCTGCGAGCATGGACTGGTGGCCGGCCTGCCCACGCTTGTCTATGACGGCGACTGCGGCTTCTGCACCGCGTGCGCCCGGTTCCTCGACGTCCGGGTGCGCCCCCGCGCGCGGCTGGTCGCCTGGCAGGACGCGGACCTGGCCGCACTCAGGCTCACCGCGCAGCAGTGCCGGGAGTCCGTGCAGTGGGTGCCGGCCGGTGGTGGGCCTCTGCGATTGGGCGCCCGGGCGGTGGCCGAAGCGCTCGGGGCCGGGCGTGCCCCCTGGTCATGGGCGGGCAGGGCGATGCAGCTGCCCGGTCTGCTCCACCTGGCCGAGCCCGTGTACCGGCTGGTCTCCGCGCACCGCAGCCGGCTGCCCGGCGGCACCCCCGCGTGTGCGCTGCCGCCGGGCCGGCGACCGGGATCCGGGACAGGCCGGTGAGCGTGCTCAGCCGGACTCGGACTCCTGCAGCTTCGCCGCGACGTGCGTCGGCATCGGCTCGTACCGGGCGTGCCGCCGGGTGAACGTGCCCGTGCCCTGGGACAGCGACCGCAGGTCGATCGCGTACCGCACGATCTCGAGCTCGGGGATGTCCGCCCTGACGAGCGTCCGGCCGTCGCCGATCGGTTCGGTGCCCACGACCCGGCCACGACGGGACGACAGGTCGCTCATGATCGGCCCGACGTACTCGTCGCTGACGAGCACGGACACCTCGTCCACCGGCTCCAGCATGTGTACGCCCGCGGACTGCGCGGCCTCCTTGAGCGCGACCGCGGCCGCCATCTGGAAGGCCATGTCCGAGGAGTCCACCGAGTGGGCCTTGCCGTCGAACAGCGTCACCCGGATGTCCACCACCGGGTAGCCCGCCGAGACGCCCTTCTCCATCTGGGCCCGGACGCCCTTCTCCACCGACGGGATGAACTGCCGCGGGACCGCGCCGCCCACCACCTTGTCCACGAACTCGAAGCCGCCGCCCTCGGGCAGCGGCTCCACCTCGATGTCGCAGATGGCGTACTGGCCGTGGCCGCCGGACTGCTTGACGTGCCGCCCGTGGGCGGTGCCCTTGCCGGCGAACGTCTCCCGCAGTGCCACCCGCAGCCCGACCGGCTCGACCTCGACGCCGTACCGGCTGCGCAGCCGGTCGAGCAGGACGTCGGTGTGCGCCTCGCCCATCGTCCACAGGACGAGCTGGTGGGTCTCCGCGTTGTTCTCCAGGCGCATCGACGGGTCCTCGGCGACGAGCCTGGCCAGGGCGCCGGACATCTTGTCCTCGTCCGACTTCGA
Source organism: Actinomycetes bacterium (assembly GCA_050743265.1). Lineage (GTDB taxonomy): Bacteria > Actinomycetota > Actinomycetes > JBOGEN01 > JBOGEN01 > JBOGEN01. The sequence continues at coordinate 57,091 of JBOGEN010000166.1, read as the reverse complement.
CTTCGCACGGATCGCCACAGGCAGCAGCGGCTCGGGCATCACCCACGGCTCCATGAGCAGCGGGGCGTCCTTGTCCGAGAGGGTGTCGCCGGTCTCCGCCCGGTTGAGCTTGCCGATCGCGCTGATGTCCCCGGCGGCACAGGACGACAGCGGTCGCTGCGTCTTGCCCAGCGGGGACGTCAGGGCGCCGACCCGCTCGTCCACGTCGTGGTCCTCGTGGCCGCGGTCCTCGCCGAAGAAGCTGGAGAAGTGCCCGGACACGTGCACGACCGAGTCCGGGCGCAGCGTGCCGGAGAACACCCGGACCAGGCTCACCCGACCCACGTACGGGTCGCTGGTCGTCTTGACGACCTCGGCGGCCAGCGGGCCCTCCGGGTCGCAGGACAGTGGCCCTGCCGGGTCTCCGTCCGGGGTCGTCACCGGCGGAACGCTGTGCTCGACTGGGGACGGGAACCCCTGCGTGACGACCTCGAGCACTTCGGACGTGCCGAGGCCACCGGTGGACGCCGCGGCGAGCACCGGGTAGAACGTGCCCCGCGCGACAGCGGTCTCGAGGTCGTCGATGAGCACCTTGAGGTCGATGTCCTCACCGGAGAGGTAGCGGTCCATGAGGGTCTCGTCCTCGCTCTCCGCGATGATCCCCTCGATGAGCGCGTTGCGTGCCTCGCTGATGAGCGGCAGGTGCGCGTCGTCCGGCTCCTTGACCACTCGCTCGCCGGACGAGTAGTCGAACACCTTCTGCGAGAGCAGCCCGATCAGCCCGCCGACCGTCTCCTCGTCGGCGAGCAAGGGCAGGTACAGCGGCAGCACGCTGTCCCCGAACGCCCCCTGGCAGACCTGCAGGGTCGCGGAGAAGTCCGCTCGCGGGGAGTCCAGCTTGGTCACCACGACGGCCCGCGGCATGCCGACCGCCGCGCACTCCTCCCAGAGCAGGCGGGTCGTGCCGTCGACACCGTCCGCTGCGGACACGACGAACAGCGCGGCGTCGGCGGCGCGGAGCCCGGCACGCAGGTCACCGACAAAGTCGGCGTAACCGGGCGTGTCCAGCAGGTTGACCTTCACCCCCTCGTGGACGAGCGGGGCGAGCGACAGCGACACCGACCGCTGCTGGCGTACCTCGACCTCGTCGAAGTCGCAGACCGTCGTGCCCTCCTCGACGCGACCGGACCGGGAGATCGTCCCGGTCGCCGCGAGCAGGGACTCCACGAGGGTCGTCTTGCCGGCGCCGGAGTGGCCGACCAGCACCACGTTGCGGATGTCTCGTGGCTGGTCGACCACGGGTGCCCTGCCATGGGCCGCCGACGGACCGCTCGACTTGTCTGCCATCGGATGTCGCCTCCTCACCGAGAGAACGGGTTGGCTCACCGGGCGCGGTGCCTGCCCAGCTCTCTCGACGAAGGACCGGACGGCACGGGCCGGTCACCGAAGCCTTCACCAGCCACGGCGCGGCCACAAGGGCCCACAGGGGTTGTCGTTCTGCCACACCCGGCCCGCCGCCGGCTCGGCCGGGCGATCGGGAGGTCAGCGGCCGGGGCGCCGGGGGCGGTTACGATCAGGGCGAGATGCTCAACGTCTACGCCCGCCGCGCGGCCGCCCGGTTCTTCGGCCCCTTCGCCCGGCTGCTCACCCGCGTGGGGGTCAGCCCCGACGTAGTCACCGTGGTCGGGACGGCCGGGGTCACCGCGGGAGCGCTCGTCTTCTTCACCCGGGGCGAGTTCTTCGTCGGCACGCTGGTGATCACGCTGTTCGTGTTCTCCGACCTCGTCGACGGCACCATGGCCCGTCTGTCCGGGCGGACGAGCCCCTGGGGGGCGTTCCTCGACTCGACGCTCGACCGCGTGGGCGACGCCGCCATCTTCGGCTCCCTGGTCCTGTGGTTCTCCGGCGACGGCGACGACCCGCTCCGGGCCGGCCTCGCCCTGTTCTGCCTGGTGACCGGCGCGGTCGTGCCGTACGCGAAGGCGCGGGCCGAGGGGCTGGGGCTTCGTTGCGACGTGGGCATCGCCGAGCGCAGCGACCGACTCGTCACGATCCTCGTCGCGACCGGCCTGGACGGGCTCGGCGTACCGTACGTGCAGGCGGCTGCGCTGTGGGTGCTCGCCGCTGCGACGACGGTGACCGTGGTGCAGCGGATGGTCGTGGTCCGCCGGCAGACCGACGCCCTCGGCCACGGACCCGCGGCACGGTGAAGGACCGCCTCGTCGAGGGCGCGTACGCCGGCGGATGGGCGCTCGTCAAGGCGTTGCCTGAACCTCTCGCCCGGGCCCTGTTCCGCGCCGTGGCCGACGTGGCCTGGTGGCGTCGGGGGAGCGGCGTACGGCGCCTCGAGGTGAACCTGGGCCGCGTGCTCGGCCCGGCGGCCACGCCCGAGCAGGTCCGGGCGCTCTCGCGCACCGGGATGCGCTCGTACCTGCGGTACTGGCAGGAGGCGTTCCGGCTGCCCGTGTGGTCGGACGCGCGGGTGGTCGGCACCTTCCACGCCGAGGGCGTGCACCACCTGCGCGACGCCATGGCCACGGGACGCGGCGCCGTCGCCGCGCTGCCGCACTCCGGCAACTGGGACCACGCCGGGGCGTGGGCCGTGCGCTGCGGGTTCCCGCTCACCACCGTGGCGGAGCGGCTCCGGCCCGAGTCCCTCTACGACAGGTTCGTGGCGTACCGCGAGCACCTCGGCATGGAGGTGCTGCCGCTGACCGGGGGTGCCGAGGACGTGTACACCGCGCTGTCCTCGCGGCTGCGGGCGGGACGGTTCGTCTGCCTGCTCGCCGACCGCGACCTGCGGACGACCGGGGTGAAGGTCGACTTCTTCGGCAGCACGGCGCGGATGCCCGGCGGACCGGCCGCGCTCGCACTCGACACGGGTGCCGCCCTGCTGCCCGTCACCCTCTGGTACGCCGACGACGGCACGCACCTGTGCTTCCACCCGCCGGTGCCACTCCCGTCCGAGGGCGCGAGGGCGGAGCGGCTCGCCGCCATGACACAGCACGTCGCCGACGTGTTCGAGGCCGGCATCCGGGCCCACCCCGAGGACTGGCACATGCTCCAGCGGCTCTGGCCGGACGACGTTCCGGGCCGCCGGCGTACGGAGGTGTGAGGTGCGGGTCGGCATCGTCTGCCCCTACTCCTGGGACGTGCCCGGGGGCGTGCAGGCACACGTGCGGGACCTCGCCGAGGCGCTGGTCCGCCTCGGCCACAAGGTGTCCGTGCTCGCCCCGTCCGACGACGAGACACCGCTCCCGCCGTACGTGGTCTCAGCCGGGCGCGCCGTGCCCGTGCCGTACAACGGCTCGGTGGCTCGGCTGTCGTTCGGCGTGCTCTCGGCCACCCGGGTGCGGCGCTGGCTGCGGGAGGGGCGCTTCGACGTGCTGCACCTGCACGAGCCGTCGACGCCGTCCCTCCCGTTGCTCGCCTGCTGGGCCGCCACCGGGCCGATGGTGGCCACGTTCCACGCCTCGAACCCGCGGTCGAGGTTCATGTCCGCCGCGTACCCGATCCTGCAGCCGGCGCTGGAGAAGATCTCCGCGCGCATCGCCGTGTCGGAGCACGCCCGTCGCACCCTCGTCGAGCACCTGGGGGGTGACGCCGTGCTCATCCCGAACGGGGTGGCCACCCGGGCGTTCCGCACGGCGGAGCCCTTGCCCGGCTGGCCCGGTCCCGGCCAGGCACTCGGCTTCCTCGGACGCCTCGACGAGGCACGCAAGGGCCTGCCCGTGCTGCTCGACGGGTTCGCCCGGCTGGCCCCTGAGCGTCCCGGGCTGCGACTGCTGGTGGCCGGTCCCGGGGGCGCCGACGAGGTGCGCGACGCGCTGCCCGCGGACCTCCACCCGAGGGCAGAGATCCTCGGTCTCGTCAGCGAGGAGCAGAAGGCGCGCGCGTACCGGTCGGTGGACGTGTTCGTCGCGCCCAACCTCGGCGGCGAGAGCTTCGGCATCGTGCTCCTCGAGGCCCTCGCCTCGGACACTCCCGTCCTGGCCAGCGACCTGGACGCGTTCCGCCGCGTACTCGACGACGGGAAGGCGGGCGCGCTGTTCCCGGTCGGGGACGGCGCGGCCCTGGCCCGCGAGGCCGCCGCGCTGCTGGACGACCCCGTACGCCGGGCCGCCCACGTACGCGCCGGGCGGGACGTGGTCGCCCGCTACGACTGGGACACCGTGGCCGCGGACGTCGTCGCCGTGTACGAGACCGTGGCGGCCGGTTCGCCCGGGGTCGGCGAGGACGAGCGGGTCCGATCCGGCCGCCGGCGCCGCTAGGCTGCCCGCCCCATGCAGACCCTCGCCGTCGTGCTGGCCGCCGTGGTGGCCGCGACCTGGTACCTCACCTGGACGGCGGCGCGCCTGGACCGGCTGCACGCCCGCATCGAGGGCGCGCGGGCCGCGCTGGACGCCCAGCTCCTGCGGCGCGCCTCGGTCGCCCAGGAGCTGGCCATCTCCGCCCTGCTCGACCCGGCCACCAGCGTCCTGCTCGCGGCCGCGGCGCACGAGGCGCGGGCCTGCGGCGAGGAGGACAGGGAGGTGGCCGAGTCCGACCTGACGAAGGCGCTGCGCGCCGCCTTCGACGACCCGGAGGCGGTGGCCGCAGTGTCCGCCGACCCGTACGGGGGCGAGCTGCTGGCCGAGCTCGGGGCGGCCGCACGCCGGGTCCAGCTCGCCCGGCGCTTCCACAACGACGCGGTCCGCGCCGCCCGGGCCGTACGCCGCCAGCGAGTCGTGCGCTACCTGCGCCTCGCAGGTCGTGCCCCGCTGCCGGACTCGTTCGAGATCGAGGACTCCCCCCCGGCCTTCGTGGGTCACTGAGTTTCATGGGGCGCTGAAGCGGCCCCCGAGCGGGCGTCCTGCGGCCGGGGGCCCGGCGTACGGCCGGAGCACGTCGGGGGTCGCAACGCCTACGATGGAGGCACGACCCCGTCCCACGTCCTTCCTAGTGAGGTCTCCCGTGTCCAGCACCACCCGTGGCGACTCCGGTCACGCCTCGTCTGCGGCGGCCGGCCAGACGACCGGCACGGCGCGCGTCAAGCGCGGCATGGCCGAGATGCTCAAGGGCGGCGTGATCATGGACGTGGTCACGCCCGAGCAGGCCAAGATCGCCGAGGACGCCGGTGCGGCCGCGGTGATGGCGCTCGAGCGGGTCCCGGCCGACATCCGGGTCGAGGGCGGCGTGGCCCGCATGAGCGACCCGGACATGATCGACGGCATCGTCTCCGCGGTGTCGATCCCGGTCATGGCCAAGGCACGCATCGGCCACTTCGTCGAGGCGCAGGTGCTGCAGTCGCTCGGCGTCGACTACGTGGACGAGTCCGAGGTGCTTACCCCCGCGGACGAGGCGCACCACATCGACAAGTGGGCGTTCACCGTGCCGTTCGTCTGCGGCGCGACGAACCTGGGCGAAGCGCTGCGCCGCATCGCCGAGGGTGCGGCGATGATCCGCTCGAAGGGCGAGGCCGGCACGGGCAACGTGGTCGAGGCGACCCGTCACATGCGGTCGATCCGCAGCGAGATCCGCCGGCTGGCGACGCTCGCGCCCGAGGAGCTCTTCGACGCGGCGAAGCAGCTGCGCGCGCCGTACGAGCTGGTGGACGAGGTGGCCGCCGCGGGGTCGCTCCCCGTCGTGCTCTTCACCGCCGGCGGCATCGCCACCCCGGCGGACGCCGCGATGATGATGCAGCTCGGCGCCGAGGGCGTCTTCGTCGGGTCGGGCATCTTCAAGTCCGGCGACCCCGCACGGCGGGCCGAGGCCATCGTCAAGGCCACGACGTTCCACGACGACGCCGACGTCATCGCCAAGATCTCCCGTGGCCTCGGCGAGGCCATGGTCGGGCTCAACATCGGCACGCTTCCCGAGGACCAGAGGTACGCCGGCCGCGGCTGGTGAGCCGCGACCTGTCCGACCCGGGGTGCAGCCGTGCTCCGGGCTGCGCACGGGCGCGGGTCCGGGGCGCGGCGTCCCCGGTGTGCCCGGGATGTGTGAGAGAGGTGGGAAGTGTCGGCGACGGAGCCCCTCGTCGGGGTGCTCGCCCTGCAGGGGGACGTACGTGAGCACGTCCGCGCCCTCGCAGCCGCGGGCGCGCGCGGGGTCCCCGTACGCCGCCCGGGCGAGCTGGACGGGCTGGACGGCATCGTGCTGCCCGGCGGCGAGTCCACCACGATGGGCAAGCTGGCCGAGGCGTTCGGGCTGGTCGAGCCGCTCCGCGCGGCGATCAAGGACGGCCTGCCGGCGTTCGGCTCCTGCGCGGGCATGATCCTTCTCGCCGACCGGATCCTTGACGGCCGGCCCGACCAGCAGACCCTCGGCGGCATGGACGTCGTCGTCCGGCGCAACGCGTTCGGGCGCCAGGTCGACTCGTTCGAGGGCGAGGTCGAGGTCGAGGGCCTCGTCGGCGGCCCTGTCGAGGCGGTGTTCATCCGGGCGCCGTGGGTCGAGTCCGTGGGCCCCGGGGTGCAGGTGCTCGCCCGGCTCGGGCACGAGGTCCACAGCATCTCCACGGGGGAGGGGCCCGGGGAGTCCGCGAGTAGGATCGTGGCCGTTCGCGAGGCCGCGCTCCTGGCCACCGCATTCCACCCGGAGCTCACCGGGGACGCGCGCGTGCACGCGATGTTCGTCGCAATGGTGAAGGGACAGTCATGAGCGGCCACTCCAAGTGGGCCACGACCAAGCACAAGAAGGCCGTCGTCGACGCGCGGCGCGGCAAGCTCTTCGCCAAGCTCATCAAGAACGTCGAGGTGGCGGCCCGCACCGGCGGCGGCGACCCGGCGGGCAACCCCACCCTGTACGACGCCATCCAGAAGGCGAAGAAGGCGTCCGTCCCGAACGACAACATCGACCGCGCGGTGAAGCGGGGCTCCGGTGCCGAGGCCGGCGGCGCGGACTACCAGCAGATCCTGTACGAGGGGTACGCGGCCGGGGGCGTGGCCGTGCTCGTCGAGTGCCTCACCGACAACCGCAACCGTGCCGCGTCCGACGTGCGCACGGCCATGACCCGCAACGGCGGCACGATGGCCGACCCGGGCTCCGTCTCGTACCTGTTCAACCGCAAGGGTGTCGTCATCGTCCCGCGTACGCAGGAGTCGGGCGAGCTCGACGAGGACGACGTGCTCGCCGCGGTCCTCGAGGCGGGCGCCGAGGAGGTCAACGACCTCGGCGACTCGTTCGAGGTGGTCAGCGAGGCCACCGACCTCGTCGAGGTCCGCACTGCGCTCGTCGACGCCGGGCTTGACTACGAGTCGGCCGACGCGAGCTTCCTGCCCAGCGTCAGCGTGCCGCTGGACGAGCCCACCGCGGGCAAGGTCTTCCGACTCGTCGACGCCCTCGAGGACTGCGACGACGTCCAGAACGTGTACGCCAACTTCGACGTCTCCGACGAGATCATGGAGAAGGTGGGCTAGCCGCGCCCCGCCGGGGCTCGGCCCCTCACCGCAGCTCGGTGCGCGGCAGCAGCCAGGACGCCACGGCGACGCCCAGGACCCCGATGAGCACGAGCACGACGGCCGCGGCGCCGGTCCCCACGTCCGCCGCGGTCAGCTCGGTACGCCCGGCGAGCACGTCGGCGATCAGCACGCGCCCGTACGCGGCGACCGACAGCGAGTCGGCGGACTTGGCGAAGTTCGCCACCGAGCCCTCCCACAGCACGATGTAGACCGCGCCGACGAGCACCGCCCGGTGCGTGAGCAGCGACAGCAGCAGGAACGGGCCGACGTACGCCAGTGCGGTGAGGACCGCGGCGATCACCGTGGCCGCCACGGCCTCGCCGCCGAGGCCGGTCCACGCGCCGAGCAGGGCGCAGGCTGCCGTGGCGGGGGCGGTGAGCACGACCGTGCCGACCCAGGCGGCCAGCCCCTTCTGCGTGATGATCGACCAGCGGGGCGTGCAGGTAGCGGTGAGCAGCAGGAGTGTGCCGTCGTCCCGGTCGTCGGCGATCGCGCTGACCGCGAGCACGAGCGTCGTGAACGCGACCACGAGGGGGACGAGCAGCCGTCCGGTGAGCCCGCCCCACGCGTCGATGAGTGCGTCCGTGTCCTCGCGCTCGGTGGTGCCGACGACCACCGCGACGATCGCGACGGCCAGCGGGACCAACGCCAGCGCGGCCGTACGACCACGGGAGAGCAGCGCGCGCAGCGTGATGCCGAACACCGTCACCGTGCCGCCCCCCGGGCCGCGCTCGTGAGGTACGTGAACACGCTCTCCAGGTCCTCCCCGACGGGCTCGACCCGGCGGAGCGTCGCCGCGGCCTCGCGGGCCGCGCCGGGGAGCGCGGCGGCCAGCGCCCGGGCGTCGGAGGTCTCGAGGATGAGCCCGTCCGCCTCGACACGTGCGGACGTGACACAGGGAAGGGCGAGCAGGCGGCGCGCGAGCTCCCGGCCCCGGGGTGTACGGATGCGCAGGCTGCGCGGCCGGTCGGTGAGCAGGTCGCGGATGCCCGCGGGGTCGCCCTCGGCCACGAGCCTGCCGTTGACGACGACGAGGACGCGGTCCGCCATCCGCTCGACCTCGGCGAGCACGTGCGAGGACACGAGCACGGTGCGGCCTTCCGCGCCGAGCGTGACGATGAGGTCGACGAGATGGCGGCGCTGCGCCGGGTCCAGCCCGTTGAGCGGCTCGTCCAGCAACAGCACCTGCGGGTCGTGGGCCAGCGCCTGCGCCAGCTTGACCCGCTGACGCATCCCCTGGGAGAAGCCCCCGACCCGCCGGTCGGCGTTCTCGGTGAGCCCGACGCGGGCGAGTGCGGCCGTGGCGGCCTGCTTCGGGCGGGCGACGCGGCGCTGGGAGGCGAGCTTCTCGACAGTGGCCCGGGCGGTGAGGAACCCCCAGGTGGCGTCCCGGTCGGGGACGACGCCGAGCTCCCCGAACACCGCGGGGTCACGACGCGGGTCGCGGCCGAGCACCCGGACCGTTCCCTGGCTGGGGGCCGCCCAGCCCGCGCAGATGGCCAGCGCCGTCGTCTTTCCGGCACCGTTGTGCCCGAGGAGCCCGGTGATGCCGGGGGACAGGGTGAAGGACACGTCGCCGAGCGCGACCGTGTCCCCGTACCAGCGGGAGACGTGGTCGAAGACGAGGGACGCGCTCATGCGTCGTCCCCGCGATACCGGACCACGAGCAGCGCGGCGCAGCCGAGCACCAGCGCACCGCAGACGGCCGCGAGCTGCCAGGTTGGTGGGCCGGCGGCCTCCCCGAACACCCGCCGCGCCAGCGTGAACGGCAGGACGGCGAGGTCGAGCAGGTGCCACGAGGACGACGGCCCCGCGTCCGCGGATGCCGCGAGGATGCCGGCGAGCACGGGCGTGGTCACCATGAGCACGAGGAAGCCCCCCACCGCGAACGCGCGGCGCCGGGTCAGCGAGCTGATCGCCAGCCCGAGAGCGCCGTACACGACGCTCACGAGTGCCGCGGCCGCGGGAGCGCGCCAGAGCACGTCCGCGTCCTCGGCCAGCAGGCCGGTGACGTCTTTGGCGAAGAACAGGTTGCCCGCGAACAGCACGAGCACCGGCGGGGCGGTGATCGCGAAGAGCAGCACGAACGCGGCCAGCGCCTTGGCCGCGAGGTAGTCCAGACCGCTCGCGGCGGTGGAGAGGTACAGCGAGAGCACCCGGTCACGCCGGTCCGGGCAGAGCAGCACCGGGACCACGGTGGCGGTGAACACCAGCACGACGAGGTTGATCATCTCGAGGTACTCGCCGTACGGGAGCAGGTCGACCGGCAGCTCGTCCGTGCCGAAGTTGCTCACGAAAAGGCCACGGACGGCCAGCACGGCGAGCCCTGGGCCGAACGCGAGCGCGACCAGGGCGTACGGCCACAGCTTCGCCGTCCACGACCGGCGCACCCCCAGGGCGCGCAGCACGCTCCACCGGGCCAGCACCCTGATGGCCCCGGCCCGGGTCGGCTGCGCGTCGGCGTACGCGGTGTAGCGGATGTCGAGCACCCGGGCGCCCGCCACCCCCGAGGTGGTCGTGGCTCCGCCCCCGGCCTCGTCGCGTGGCTCGGTCACGTCATGGCCCCGGTCACGTCATGGCCCCGATCACGGCGTCCTCCAGGTCGGCCCGGCGGTCGGTGAGCGAGAGGATGCCCGCGCCGACGGCCTCCGCGGCGTCCCGGACGGTGTCGAGTGCGGCGTCGTCCGCGGCGTCGACGTGGACCCCGCCGTCGGGGGCGAGGGTGGCCCCGAGCGAGGCGGCGGTGAGCCGTGCGACGAGCGCGTGCGGGTCACTGGTGACGCGGACGGTGACGTCCCGCGGCCCGGTTGCGTCGGAACGGACCGGCTGCACCGCGGCGACCCTCCCCTCCCGCAGCACGACGACCTGGTCGCAGGTCTGCTCGACGTCGGAGAGGACGTGCGAGGACAGCAGCACGCGGATGCCGAGGTCGGCGGAGAGCCGACGCACGATCGCGAGCATCTCCGCACGTCCCGCCGGGTCGAGCCCGTTCGTGGGCTCGTCGAGGACGACGAGCTCGGGACCGTGCACGAGGGCCTGAGCGAGCTTCGTGCGCTGGGCCATTCCGAGGGAGAACGTGCCGATGAGCCGGCGGCGCTCCTCCTCCAGACCCACGGCGAAGAGGACCTCGGACGTGCGCCTGACCGCGTCGCGCCGGGGGAGCCCGCGCATCTGCGCGAGGTGCACGACCAGGTCGACGGCGGTCATCGTGCGGGGGAGGCACGCGTGCTCGGGCATGTAGCCGACGCGTGAGCGCACGGCTGCACGGCTGGCGTCCGCCCCCAACCCCAGGAGGCGTACGTCGCCCGAGTCGGGGGACAGCAGCCCCAGCGCGAGGCGCATCAGCGTGGACTTGCCCGCGCCGTTCGCGCCGAGCAACCCGGTGGCCGGGGCGTCGATGGTGACCGTGACGTCCGACAGGGCGGTCACGCTCCCGAAGCGCTTCGAGACATGTGTCGCCTCCAGCGCGGGGACGCCGCCGGCCGAGGTCACGCGCACATCCTGTCAGCCATCGACGCCACGGCGTGACAGGTGGGGCGGGGCGCGGGGAGCCGGTCGGCGGCGCGTCGGACGTGGCGTGGACGGCACCCGACGGTAGCCTCGCCCCGAACAGGTGTTCGGACGTCTGGAGCCACCACGTCGCCGGGCGAGGACACCTCCGACGACGAGGGGAGCGCGGGTGCGAGTGCTCGGGGTCGACCCCGGTCTGACCCGGTGCGGGCTCGGCGTGATCGAGGGCAGCCCCGGTGCCGCGCTGTCCCTGGTCGAGGTCGCCGTCGTCCGCACGCCGGCCCACGACGATGTCGGCAGCCGGCTCGTCGCCGTCGAGGACGAGGTCGTGCGGTGGCTCGACCGGCTCGCGCCTGATGCCGTCGCGGTGGAGCGCGTGTTCAGCCAGCACAACGTCCGGACGGTGATGGGCACCGCCCAGGCGGCCGCCGTGGCGATCCTCGCGGCCACGCGCCGGGGGCTGCCCGTGGCGCTGCACACGCCGAGCGAGGTCAAGGCCGCGGTCACCGGGTCGGGCCGGGCCGAGAAGCGCCAGGTGGCGCTGATGGTCACCCGCCTGCTCCGGCTCTCCGAGCCGCCCCGGCCCGCGGATGCCGCGGACGCCCTCGCGCTGGCCATCTGTCACGTGTGGCGCGGCGGCGCGCAGGCCAGGATCGACGCCGCGCTCGCCGGGAGGCCCCGGTGATCGCGTCCGTGTCCGGCCGGGTCACCGCGCTGCTGCCCACCGGCGCGGTGGTCGAGGTCGGCGGGGTGGGGCTCGCCGTGGCGTGCACGCCGTCCACGGTGGCGAGCCTGCGTACCGGCCAGGAGGCCCGGCTGGCCACCTCCCTGGTCGTCCGCGAGGACTCGCTCACCCTGTACGGCTTCGCCGACGAGGACGAGCGCGCCGTCTTCGAGCTGCTGCAGACCGCCAGCGGGGTCGGCCCCCGCCTCGCCCAGGCGATGCTCGCCGTCCACAGCCCGGAGGCACTGCGGCGCGCGGTCGCCTCCGAGGACATCGCCGCGCTCACCCAGGTGCCCGGCGTCGGCCGCAAGGGTGCGCAACGCATGCTGCTCGAGCTACGGGACCGGCTGGGCGCTCCCGTCGGGTCCGCGGGGCTGTCGGCTCCCGCGGGCGCGTCCTCGTGGCGGGGCCAGCTCTCCGAGGCGCTCGAGGGTCTCGGCTGGTCCGCGCGCGACGCGGACGAGGCCGTCGCCGCGGTCGCCCCCGAAGCGGCGCAGCTCGAGGCCGAGGGTGGCACTCCCGACGTCGCCGTCCTGCTGCGGGCCGCCCTGCGGAGCCTGAGCCGCGCATGACGACCGACCCCGCCCGCGACGGACGCGACGCGGATCGCGCCGACCCCCAGTACCCCGAGCGACTCGTCGGCCCCGACGCCGACGGCGGGGAGCGTGCCGCGGAGTCCGCGCTGCGCCCACGCACGCTGGAGGAGTTCATCGGGCAGGAGCGGGTCCGAGACCAGCTCTCGCTCGTCCTCGAGGCGGCCCGCGCCCGAGAGCGTGCCGCCGACCACGTCCTGCTCTGCGGGCCGCCGGGGCTCGGCAAGACCACGCTTGCGATGATCATCGCCACCGAGATGGCGGCCCCGCTGCGCATCACGAGCGGCCCCGCGATCCAGCACGCGGGCGACCTTGCCGCCGTGTTGTCCTCGCTCGCCGAGGGCGAGGTGCTCTTCCTCGACGAGATCCACCGGATGGCCCGTCCGGCGGAGGAGATGCTCTACATGGCGATGGAGGACTACCGCGTCGACGTCGTCGTCGGGAAGGGTCCGGGCGCCACCGCGATCCCTCTCGACCTGCCGCACTTCACGCTCGTCGGCGCCACCACCCGGGCCGGTCTGTTGCCCAGCCCGCTGCGTGACCGTTTCGGCTTCACCGCCCAGCTCGAGCTGTACGAGCCGTACGAGCTCGAGCAGGTGCTCACCCGCTCTTCTGGGCTGCTCGACGTGGACCTGCGCCGGGACGGGGCCCGCGAGATCGCCCGGCGTTCCCGGGGGACCCCCCGGGTGGCCAACCGGCTGCTCCGCCGTGTCCGCGACTTCGCCGAGGTGCGCGCGAACCGGGTCGTCACCGGGCCCGTCGCCGCGGCCGCCCTCGAGGTGTACGAGGTGGACGAGCAGGGCCTGGACCGGCTCGACCGCAGCGTGCTCGATGCACTCGTCCGGCTGTTCGGCGGCGGGCCGGTCGGCCTGTCGACGCTCGCCGTCGCGGTCGGGGAGGAGACCGAGACCGTCGAGGAGGTCGCCGAGCCGTTCCTCGTCCGAGCCGGGCTGCTCGCCAGGACGCCGCGCGGCCGGGTCGCGACGGTCCACGCGTACCGCCACCTGGGTCTCACCCCGCCATGGACCGGCGAGCGCGGGGACGCCGTCCTGTTCGACGTCGCGGACGAGGGGCCAGGGCACGGCTGACGCCGGGTCGGCCCAGACCGCACACGGACCACCCGCTGCCGGGCCGCCTGACGGCCTGATTGCGCCCCGAGGGCCACGCCGTAGACTGCGCCCGGGCCGCGTCCCGGCGTGGCCGTTTCCTCTGCCGACTCGCTCAGTCCAGCGGTGCTCGCCGCCGCGGACCCGGAAGGACGACCTCTCGTGGACTCGGCCGCGCTGGGGCAGCTGCTCCCGCTCCTCCTTCTCGTCGTGCTGTTCTGGTTCCTCATCATCCGCCCGCAGCGCAACCGCCAGCGCGAGACGCAGCGCATCCAGGCCTCGCTCCGCCCCGGCCAGCAGGTGATGACGACCGCCGGCCTCTTCGCGATGGTCTCCGGCGTCGAGGACGACGTCGTACGGCTCGAGATCGCGCCCGGGGTCACCTGTCGGTACTCGCGGGCAGCGGTGGCCAAGATCGTGGACGACCCCAACGCCGACCTCGAGACCGACGTGGACACGGACGCCGACAAGGGCTGAGCGCCCTGGCTGAGCGCCGCACGGGCGAACCAGCCGACGGCCTGAGCACCGGGAGAGGACCGGCCAGATGACCTCGACGGTGAAGCCGCGGGGGCCGCTCGACCTCGACGCCCTGCTCCGCGCCCGGGTGCGCGACGTCGTCGGCTACCCCAAACCGAACATCCTCTTCAAGGACATCACCCCGCTGCTCGCCGACCACGTCGCCTTCGCCGGTGCCGTGGACGCGATCGTGGCCCACCACGGGCGCGGCACCGTCGACAAGGTCGTGGGCATCGAGGCGCGAGGGTTCATCATCGCCGCGCCGGTGGCCTACCACTTCGGGGCCGGTTTCGTCCCGATACGTAAGCAGGGCAAGCTGCCGTCCGAGACGCACGCGGCGACGTACGCGCTGGAGTACGGCGAGGCCACGCTCGAGGTGCACCAGGACGCGTTCGACCCCGGGGACCGGGTGCTCATCGTCGACGACGTCCTCGCCACGGGGGGCACCGCCGAGGCCACGGTGGACCTCGTCCGGAGGGCCGGCGGGGACGTGGTGGGGGCGTCGGTCCTCATCGAGCTGGGCTTTCTCGACGGACGCTCCCGGCTCGGCGACCTCGACGTGCACGCGCTCATGACCGCCTGAGCGAGTGGCCCACCGCGCGTGGGGCGACGGGTGCTGGACCCCGCCTACTACCATGGGTGTCCCGTCCCCACGCGCAGGAGCCCTCGTGACGGACTCGGCGAAGCCCGCGGGCGCGGTCGACGCGCCCGCCGAGGAGGCACGCCCGGGCACCGTAGAAGGCTCGGGTCCCGGCCCTCCGACGGCGGGTCCTGACAAGGCGGCCGCGCCTGGCCGGACGGGCCCCCCGGTCCCCGAGGACGGCGAGGGCGACGCTTCGGACAAGTCGGCACCGGCTCCCTCCGGGCGCCGTGTCCGTGCCCGGCTGGCCCGCCTCGGTGGCCAGCGGGGGTCGAGCAGCAACCCGGTGCTCGAGCCGCTGTTCCGCACCGTGCGCAACACCCACCCCAAGGCCGACCTGAAGTTCATCGAGCGCGCGTACCAGGTGGCCGACCACTGCCACCGGGGCCAGAAGCGCCGCAGCGGCGACCCGTACATCACCCACCCGCTGGCCGTGGCCACCGTGCTCGCCGAGCTGGGCATGACCCCGCCCACCCTCGTGGCCGCGATGCTGCACGACACGATCGAGGACACCGAGTACACCCTCGACCAGCTGCGGGAGGACTTCGGCGACGAGGTCGCCGCCCTCGTCGACGGCGTCACGAAGCTGGACAAGGTCAAGTACGGGGCCGCGGCCGAGGCCGAGACGGTCCGCAAGATGGTCGTGGCGATGGCGCGGGACATCCGGGTCCTCGTCATCAAGCTGGCCGACCGGCTGCACAACATGCGCACACTTCGCTACCTGCGGGCGGAGAAGCAGGAGCAGAAGGCCCGCGAGACGCTCGAGATCTACGCCCCGCTGGCCCACCGCCTCGGCATGAACACGCTGAAGTGGGAGCTGGAGGACCTGGCCTTCGCGACCCTCTACCCGAAGATGTACGACGAGATCGTCCGGCTCGTGGCCGAGCGGGCGCCCAGCCGTGACGAGTACCTCGCCGGGGTCATCGACCACGTCGGCGAGGACCTGCGCGGGTCGAAGGTCAAGGCGACCGTCACCGGCCGCCCCAAGCACTACTACTCCGTGTACCAGAAGATGATCGTGCGGGGCCGTGACTTCGCCGACATCTACGACCTGGTCGGCATCCGCGTGCTCGTCGACACGGTGCGCGACTGCTACGCCGCGCTCGGCATCGTGCACGCCCGGTGGAACCCCGTCCCCGGGCGGTTCAAGGACTTCATCGCGATGCCCAAGTTCAACATGTACCAGTCGCTGCACACGACGGTCATCGGGCCGGAGGGCAAGCCGGTCGAGCTGCAGATCCGGACGTACGCGATGCACCGCCGCGCCGAGTACGGCATCGCCGCGCACTGGAAGTACAAGGAGGACGCCAGCGGCGGCCGTGCCGGCCCGACCGACCGGGACGGCGCCAACGACATGATCTGGCTGCGCCAGCTCCTGGACTGGCAGCGTGAGACCGAGGACCCGGGCGAGTTCCTCGAGTCGCTCCGGTTCGACCTGTCGGCGTCCGAGGTGTTCGTGTTCACGCCGCGGGGCGACGTCATCGCACTCCCGCAGGGCGCGACCCCTGTCGACTTCG
Organism: Actinomycetes bacterium; assembly: GCA_050743265.1. Classification (GTDB taxonomy): domain Bacteria; phylum Actinomycetota; class Actinomycetes; order JBOGEN01; family JBOGEN01; genus JBOGEN01. Next base: position 41,064 of record JBOGEN010000166.1, on the reverse strand, counting down.
CGTACGCCGTGCACACCGAGGTCGGGCACCGCTGCATCGGGGCACGGGTCAACGGCCGGCTCGTCCCGCTGGAGAGCGAGCTCGAGAACGGCGACCTGGTCGAGGTGTTCACGACCAAGGCGGACAACGCCGCGCCCAGCCGTGACTGGCTCGCCTTCGTCAAGAGCGCCCGCGCACGCAACAAGATCCGCCAGTGGTTCTCCAAGGAGCGCCGTGAGGAGGCGATCGAGGAGGGCAAGAACGCGCTCGGCCGGTCCATGCGCAAGCAGAACCTGCCGATGCGCCTGCTCGCCGGGGACGCCTTCCTCACCCTCGCCCGGGAGATGCGCTACCACGACGTCTCCGCGTTGTTCGCCGCCGTCGGCGAGGGGCACGTCTCGGCGCAGGCCGTGGTCGAGCGACTCGTCCAGGCGCTGGGGGGTGAAGAGGGTGCCACCGAGGACCTGGCCGAGGCCGTCGTCCCGACCCGCCAGCCGCGCCAGCAGGAGCGCTCGGCCACCGACCCGGGTGTCGTGGTCAAGGGCGTGAGCGACGTCTGGATCAAGCTCGCCCGGTGCTGTACGCCGGTCCCGGGTGACCCGATCGTCGGGTTCGTGACCCGCGGCAACGGCGTGTCCGTCCACCGGGACGACTGCGGCAACATCGCCAGCCTGTCCGCGCAGCGGGACCGCATGGTCGACGTCGAGTGGGCGCCCACCGCCGGCTCACGGTTCCTCGTGGCTGTCCAGGTCGAGGCGCTGGACCGGACGAGGCTGCTCTCCGACGTGACGCGCATCCTCTCGGACCAGCACGTCAACATCCTGTCCGCGTCGGTGACGACCACCCGCAACCGCGTCGCGGTGAGCCGCTTCACGTTCGAGATGGCCGACCCCAAGCACCTCGGGCACGTGCTCAAGGCCGTCCGTGGGGTCGAGGGCGTCTTCGACGCCTACCGGGTCACCAGCGGTTGACCCTCGGGGCCTGTCGACGCGCGGGCTGAAGTCCTCGCAAGCCCTTGCTCAGTTGCCGCGGAGGTCGGCCAGCGTGGCCTGCGCCGCCTCGAGCAGGGCACGGCGGCTCTCCGCGTCCCGCTCCGCCTGGGCGGCCTCGTTCTCGCGACCGGCGGCACGCGCCTTCTCCGCGCGCTGGTGCAGGTCGGCGAGCCCCTGCTCCAGCTGGGCGACGGTCGCCTCAGCCCGGGCGAGACTCTCCGGGTTCGACCGGCGCCACTGCTTGTCGGACGCCTCGGAGACGGCCTGCTCCACCTTGCGGATGCGCGCCTCCAGCCCCGCGATGTCCGCTCGGGGGACGTGTCCGATGGCAGCCCACTGCTCGCGGATCCGTCGCAGGGCCTGCTGGGCCGCGCGCGCGTCGGTGACCGGCAGCAGGGACTCTGCCTCCCCGCAGAGGGCCTCCTTGGCCTTCTTGTTCTCGTGCTGGTGGGCGTCCCGCTCGGCGAACACGGCGCTGCGGGCCCCGAAGAACGTGTCCTGGGCGGCGCGGAACCGGCGCCACAGGTCCTCCTCCGCGCCTCGCGGGGCGGGCCCGGCCGCCTTCCACTCGGCCATGAGGTCGCGGTAGCGACGGCTGGTCGGACCCCACTCGGTCGAGTCGGCCAGGCTCTCGGCCTCGGCGACCAGCTCCTCCTTGCGGATCTTGGCCTCGCCCCGCTTCTGCTCGAGCGAGGAGAAGTGCGCGCCACGGCGCCGCTCGAACGTCGTGCGGGCCGCACGGAACCGCTTCCAGAATGCGTCGTCGGTGGCCTTGTCCAGGCGTCCGGCCGCCTTCCACTCCTCGAAGAGCTCACGGAGGCGGTCGCCCGCCGACTTCCAGTGCGTGCTCTCGGCGACGCTCTCCGCCTCGGAGACGATGCGCTCCTTCACGGCCTGCGTCTCCGCGCGGGCCTGGGCGCGGGCCTCGGCCTGCTGCTCGCTGCGCTTGCCGATGGCCTCGTCGAGGGCGTCCAGCCTGCGGCGTAGCGCCGCGAAGTCGCCCACCGCGTGTGCCTCGTCCAAGGACTCCCGCGTGCGCCGGGCGCTGGTCCGGGCGTCGCTCACGGAGACGCTGCCCGCCGCGACCCGCTGCTCGAGCAGCTCGACCGTGGTGACCAGCGACTCGAACCGGCGCCCGAAGTGCGCGAGGCCCTCGGCCGGGTCGTCGCCGGCCCACGCACCGACCTGTCGCTCCCCGGCCTCCGTCCGTACCCAGACGTTGCCGTCGTCGTCGATGCGGCCCCACCGTTCCCAGGGAGCAGGCGTGCCCTGGTTGTCTGTGACGCCCTGGTTGTCCATGACTAGGCCTTCTGCTCGCGTACGGTGACGTCGCGGATCACGACGTCACGCTTCGGCGGCCCGTCGCCGCCACCGTCCTTCGTCCCCGCGGCGGCCACGTCGTCGAGCACGTTCATCCCCCCGGTGACCTGCCCGAACACGGTGTAGTCCGGCGGCAGGGTCGTGTCGTCGTGGACGAGGAAGAACTGGCTGCCGTTCGTCCCCGGTTGCGTCGTGCGCGCCATGGCAACCGTGCCCTTCGGGTACGTCACCCCGCCGGGCTTCGGCAAGTTCTCCTCGTCGAACTCGTACCCCGGCCCGCCCTGGCCGGATCCCAGCGGGTCGCCGCACTGCAGGACGAAGATCGACTCCGTGGTGAGGCGGTGGCACGGCGAGTCGTCGAAGTAGTCCTTGCCTGCCAGGAACCGGAACGAGCCGACCGTGCAGGGGGCGGACGCGGTGTCGAGAGCCAGCCTGATCGTGCCCCGGTTCGTGTCGAGCACCGCCTTGTAGGGCCTCGAGGCGGGTCGGGTCGGCGGCGTGCCGACCTTCTCGACCCCGCCGCTGTCGGCCGGCCGGTACTGGCATCCCGCGGCGGCGGAGGCGGTGGGGGACGGGCTGGGGGATGCGCTGGGGGCCGGCGTCGTCGAGGAGCCGGTCTCGTCGTCGCCGCCCACGGCGGTGCCCAGGTACCCGACGCCGCCGAGCACGAGGACCGTGACCAGGGCAGCCGCGATCCAGGTGTGGCGACGCCGCGCCCGCTCGTGGGCCTCGGCCCGCCGCTGCTGCTGCCGTTCGTAGTGCGCGCGGGCGAGCCTGCGCTCCCGGTCCTTGCCAGCCACGCGTCTCGTCCTCCTCGGCCGCCACGCCCGGACGATGCGGGACGCGGCGTACGGGCGATGCTGGGGGTCGGCCGCTCAGTCTAGGCAGGACCGGTCCGTCACCCGGTATACGCGTTCGCCCCGACACCGGCGACGCCGGTACCCTCGACCCGATCCCCCTCGTCGTCGGAAGCGAAGGACGTCCGTGCTCGTCGCAGGGTTCCCGTCCGCGGCCTTCGGTACGAACTGCTACGTGCTGGCCCCCGGCCCGGGGGAGGAGTGCGTCGTGGTGGACCCGGGCCTTGAGGTCGTGCCCACCCTCGACGACCTGCTCGCCGAGCACCGGCTCGCACCGGTAGCCGTCTTGCTCACCCACGGCCACCTCGACCACACGTTCTCCGTGGCGCCGGTCTGCGGCGCCCGGGGCGTCCCCGCGTACATCCACCCGGACGACCGTGAGCTGCTCGCCGACCCGATGAAGGGGCTCTCGAGCGAGATGCGCACGATGTTCGGCGGGCGCCTGGCCTGGACGGAGCCGGACGACGTCGCCGAGCTCACCGACGGCGCCGTGATGACCCTCGCCGGGCTGGAGATCACCATCGACCACGCGCCCGGGCACACGCGCGGGTCCGTGATGTTCCGGCTTCCCGGGGCTGACGGTGGCATCGAGGGAGGCATCGACGGAGGCATAGCCGACGAGGGTGCCCGCGAAGGTGCCGGGGAGGGCGGCCAGGTCTGCCTGTCCGGTGACGTCCTGTTCGCCGGCTCGATCGGGCGCACCGACCTCCCGGGCGGCGACTACCCCAGCATGCTGCGCAGCCTCGCCACCAAGGTCCTGCCGCTGGCGGACGAGACCGTCGTGCTGCCCGGGCACGGCCCGCAGACCACGATCGGCCGCGAGCGCGCCGGCAACCCGTTCCTTGCCGAGGCCGCGCCGCTGGCCGGGCCGAGCCGAGGACTGTAGACGCGCATGAGCAGCACCTCCGGTGGAGGGTTCCAAGCGCCCAAGGGCGTCCCCGAGTACGTCCCCCCGCGCTCCGCCGCCTTCCTCGCCGTCCGGGAGGGCCTGGCACGCCCGGCTCGCCTCGCCGGCTACGGCTACATCGAGATCCCGATCTTCGAGGACACCGAGCTGTTCGCCCGCGGCGTCGGCGAGTCGACCGACGTGGTGAGCAAGGAGATGTACACGTTCGCCGACCGCGGTGGCCGGTCGGTCACCCTGCGCCCCGAGGGGACGGCCGGCGTGTTGCGCTCCGTCCTCGAGCACGGGCTCGCGAAGGGCCAGCTCCCGGTCAAGCTCTGGTACGCGGGCGCGTTCTTCCGGTACGAGCGGCCGCAGGCCGGGCGGTACCGCCAGCTCCAGCAGCTCGGCCTCGAGGCGATCGGCACGGACGACCCCGCGGTGGACGCCGAGGTGATCGCGGTCGCCTGGGACGGGTACGCCGGGCTCGGCCTCACCGGCGTCCGGCTCGACCTCAACTCACTCGGCTGTCACGAGTGCCGCCCCGCCTACCGTGCCGTGCTCCAGGACTTCCTCCGCGGGCTCGACCTCGACGAGGACACCCGTCGCCGGGTCGAGATCAACCCGCTGCGCGTTCTCGACGACAAGCGGCCGGAGGTGGCCGCCCAGGTCGCCGACGCCCCCCTCATGGCCGACCAGCTCTGCGCCACCTGCAAGGCCCACCACGACACGGTGCGCACGCTGCTCGCCGACGCCGGGGTGCCGTGGACGGACAACCCGCGCCTGGTCCGGGGCCTCGACTACTACAACCGCACGACGTTCGAGTTCGTGCACGACGGGCTCGGCTCCCAGTCCGGCGTCGGCGGCGGCGGACGGTACGACGGCCTCTCCGAGCAGATCGGCGGCCCGCCGCTGCCCGGCATCGGCTTCGGTCTCGGGGTCGACAGGACGTTGCTCGCCCTCGAGGCCGAGGGCGTCGACGTGTCGGTCGCACGGCGGGTCGAGGTGTTCGCCGTCCCGCTCGGCGAGGAGGCGCGACGCCGCGCGTTCGGCCTCGTCACGGCCCTGCGCCGGGCCGGGGTAGCCGCCGATCTCGCCTTCGGCGGGCGCGGCCTCAAGGGGTCGATGAAGGCGGCGGACCGCTCCGGCGCGGCGTACGCGCTGATCCTCGGCGAGCGCGACCTCGCCGAGGGCATCGCCCAGCTCAAGGACCTCGCGTCGGGGGAGCAGCGCCCCGTTGCGCTGGACGACCTCGTGACCACCGTGAAGGAGCTGCTGTCGTGATCCGCACCCACCAGGCGGGCTCGCTCCGTGTCGAGCACGCCGGCTCCACCGTGACGCTCGCCGGCTGGGTGGCCCGGCGACGCGACCACGGGGGTGTGGCGTTCCTCGACGTCCGGGACGCCTCGGGTGTGGTGCAGGTGGTCGTCCGCGACCCGGACGTGGCGCACCCGCTGCGCAACGAGTTCTGCGTACGGGTGACCGGCGAGGTCCGGCGACGTCCGGAGGGCAACGCCAACCCGGACATCGCGACCGGGGAGGTCGAGGTGGTCGCGGCTGAGGTGGACGTGCTCAGCGAGTCGGCGGCACTGCCGTTCCAGATCGACGAGCACGTCGACGTCGGTGAGGACGTCCGGCTGCGCTACCGCTATCTCGACCTGCGCCGTCCGGGCCCCGCTCGGGCGCTGCGGCTCCGGTCACGGGTCACCCACGCGATCCGCGCGGTCATGGACGAGCATGACTTCCTCGACATCGAGACCCCCACGCTCACCCGCTCGACTCCCGAGGGCGCGCGGGACTTCCTCGTCCCCGCCCGGCTGCAGCCCGGCCACTGGTACGCGCTGCCGCAGTCGCCCCAGCTGTTCAAGCAGCTGCTCATGGTCGCGGGCCTGGAGCGCTATTACCAGATCGCCCGCTGCTACCGGGACGAGGACCTCCGCGCCGACCGCCAGCCGGAGTTCACCCAGCTGGACGTCGAGATGAGCTTCCTCGACGAGGAGGACCTCTACGCGCTCTCAGAGGCGGTGATGCACCGCATCTGGCGGGACGCCCTGGACGTGGAGCTCCCCACGCCGTTCCCGCGGATGACCTACGCCGAGGCGATGCGCCGGTTCGGCAGCGACCGGCCGGACGTGCGGTTCGGGTGTGAGCTCGTCGACGTCACGGCGTACTTCGCCGACACGGGTTTTCGCGTGTTCCAGGCCGAGTACGTGGGCGCGCTCGTCATGCCGGGGGGCGCGTCCCAGACCCGCAAGGAGCTCGACGGCTGGCAGGAGTGGGCCCGCGCCCGTGGTTCCCGCGGGCTCGCGTATGTGCTCGTCGGCGAGGACGGGACGCTCGGCGGGCCGGTGGCGAAGAACCTCTCGGACGCCGAGAAGCAGGGCCTTGCGGAGGCGGCGGGGGCGGGGCCGGGCGACTGCGTGTTCTTCGCCGCGGGTCGCCGCACGGAGGCGCTGACGCTGCTCGGCGCCGCCCGGCTCGAGGTCGCCCGTCGCGGTGGCCGCGTGCCCGAGGGGGAGTGGGCCTTCCTCTGGGTCACCGACTTCCCGATGTTCGAGGAGGACGGGGAGGGTGGCTGGACGGCCATGCACCACCCGTTCACCTCGCCGACCCGGGAGTGGGCCGACCGCTTCGCGAAGGAGCCGGGCGAGGCGGTGGCCCGGGCGTACGACCTCGTCCTCAACGGCACGGAGCTGGGCGGCGGGTCCGTCCGTATCCACCGCGCCGAGATGCAGCAGCGCGTGTTCGACGTGATCGGGCTGACCGCGGAGCAGGCGGAGGAGAAGTTCGGCTTCCTGCTCGAGGCGTTCGCGTACGGGCCGCCCCCGCACGGGGGCATCGCGTTCGGCATCGACCGCGTCGCCGCCCTCCTCGCCGGGGCGGACTCGATCCGAGAGGTCATCACGTTCCCCAAGACGGCCTCGGGGCTCGACCCGCTGACCGGCGCGCCCACGGCCATCGCGCCCGAGCAGCGCCGGGAGGCCGGCATCGACGTCGACCCCCACGAGCACGCGCCGGACCCCAACGTGCCCGGCAAGGTCGTCCGCCCCGACGAGCGGCGCTGACGGAGCGTCCGCTCGTGCCGGCGGGCGCGGAGCGGGCAGGGACACGTCGCCCGGCCGGGCTAGGGTCGGTGGGGTGGAGCGGGACAGCCTCTTCGACGTGTCCGCGTCCGGGCGGGGCGCGCCCGCGGACGCGTCGGTGACGCCGGGCCGTGCTCCGGACCCCGACGCGCCGCTCGCCGTGCGCATGCGCCCGAGGACGGTGGACGAGGTCGTCGGGCAGGACCACCTGCTCACCCCGGGCTCCCCGCTGCGCCGCCTCGTGGAGGGACACGTCGACGCCCCGTCGGTGATCCTCTGGGGTCCCCCGGGCACCGGCAAGACGACGCTGGCCTACCTGCTCTCGGACGCCACCGGGCGCCGCTTCGTCGAGGTCTCGGCGGTCACCTCCGGCGTGAAGGAGGTCCGCGCGGTCATCGAGGCGGCCCGGCGTGACCTCGGCATGACCGGCGTGCGCACCGTCCTCTTCGTCGACGAGGTGCACCGCTTCTCCCGGACGCAGCAGGACGTCCTGCTGCCAGCGGTGGAGAACCGCTGGGTCACCCTCGTCGCCGCGACCACGGAGAATCCGTACTTCTCGGTGGTGTCCCCGCTGCTGTCCCGCTCGCTGCTGCTCACCCTCGACCCGCTCACCGACGAGGACGTCCAGGCGCTGCTCGAGCGGGCCGTGTCCGAGCCGCAGGGCCTGCACGACCGGGTCCAGGTGAGCAGCGAGGCGATGGAGCACCTCGTGCGGACGGCAGGCAGCGACGCCCGGCGTGCGCTGACCGCCCTGGAGTCCGCGGCCGGGGCGGCGGTGGACGCGGGTGTGACCGAGGTCGACCTGCCCACCGCCGAGCGGGCGGTGGACCGCGCCGCCGTCCGGTACGACCGCGAGGGCGACCAGCACTACGACGTGGCGAGCGCGCTCATCAAGTCGATCCGCGGCAGCGACGTGGACGCGGCGCTGCACTACCTCGCCCGCATGGTCGCGGCCGGCGAGGACCCCCGCTTCGTGGCGCGACGACTCGTGATCCTCGCCAGCGAGGACGTCGGCATGGCCGACCCGACCGCGCTGCAGACGGCGGTGGCCGCCGCGCAGGCCGTCGCCCTTGTCGGACTGCCCGAGGCGCGGATCAACCTGGCCCAGGCGGTGGTGGCGCTCGCCCTGGCGCCGAAGTCCAACGCCGTCATCGTCGCGGTGGACGAGGCGCTCGCCGACGTCCGGCGCGGGCTGGCCGGTCCGGTGCCCGCCCACCTGCGGGACGCGCACTACGCCGGCGCCGGCCGGCTCGGCCACGGCGAGGGCTACCGCTACGCGCACGACGCCCCCGGTGGTGTCGCCACCCAGCAGTACGCGCCGGACGCGGTGGCGGACCGCGAGTACTACCGCCCGACCCGCTACGGGGCCGAGCGCGCGTTCTCCGACCTGGTGGTACGCCTGCGCGCCCGGCTCCGCGGCACCGCGCCGCCGGGAGGCGCCGGACCCGCCGACGGGTCGTCCACGCCGGGCTGAACGGGCGCGGATCCTCCTCGACTCCCGCGGTAGGGTCGGGCGCGTCGCCGGAGAAGCCGCGGAGGGAGCCGCATGTCCGCTGGTGAGGTCGCGGGGCTCATCGCCGCCGTCGCCTTCGTCCTGCTCGTCGGGGTCCTCGCCGTGCCCCTGGTCAAGCTCGGCCGGGTCATGGACGAGACGAGCAAGCTCGTCGCCGGCGTGTCCGACCAGACCGTCCCGCTGCTCAGCGAGGTGACGACGTCGGTCACCCACGTCAACGTCGAGCTGGAGCGGGTCGACGCGATCACGGCCAACGTGCAGACCGTGAGCGGCAACGTCAGCGCGCTCACCTCGGTCTTCGCCGCCACCCTGGGCTCGCCCGTGGTCAAGGTGGCGGCGTTCAGCTACGGCGTCCGTCGCGCCCTGTCCGACCGGACGCGTGCCGACATCGAGAAGCGGGTGCGTTCGGAGATGAAGGCCGAGAAGGCCGCGCGCCGGCGCGACCGCAAGGCGGCCGGATGAGACGGGTGTTCTGGGTGGCGCTCGGAGCCACCGCGGGGGTCCTCGTCGTGCGGCGACTGGGCCGCGCGGCGGACTCGTTCACGCCGCAGGGCCTGGTGGGCGCGCTCGGCGGCCTCGGGGACGGCCTGCGTGTCTTCGCCGAGGAGGTGCGCGCGGGCATGGCCGAGCGGGAGACCGAGCTGCGCGACGCGCTCGGGCTCGACGCGCAGCGTGACGTCCCCCCCGCCGAGGCCGCCGACCTCACCATGCACCCGACGAGAGCGAAGACCGGAGAGGACGCCGGACGGTAATGGAGTCGGCTGAGATCCGCCGCCGCTTTCTGCGCTTCTTCGAGGAGCGCGGCCACACGGTGGTGCCGTCGGCGTCGCTGATCGCGGACGACCCGACCCTGCTCCTCATCAATGCGGGCATGGCGCCGTTCAAGCCGTACTTCCTCGGCGAGCGGCGTGTCCCCTGGCCGCGCGCGACGAGCGTGCAGAAGTGCGTGCGCACGGTCGACATCGAGAACGTCGGCCACACCACGCGACACGCGTCCTTCTTCCAGATGGCGGGCAACTTCTCGTTCGGCGACTACTTCAAGGAGCGGGCGATCCCGCTGGCCTGGGAGCTGCTCACCACCTCCGTGGCCGATGGCGGGTACGGCTTCCCCGAGTCGAAGCTGTGGGCGACCGTCTACACCGACGACGACGAGGCGTACGACATCTGGCACCGGGTCGTCGGCCTGCCGGCCGAGCGCATCCAGCGGCGCGGGGTCGCTGACAACTACTGGCACATGGGCGTGCCCGGCCCGGGCGGCCCGTGCAGCGAGATCTACTACGACCGGGGGCCCGAGTACGGGCGCGACGGCGGTCCCGTGGTGGACGAGGAGCGCTTCCTCGAGGTCTGGAACCTCGTGTTCATGCAGTACGAGCTGAGCGCCGTCCGCAGCAAGGAGGACTTCGACGTCGCAGGCGACCTCCCGGCGCAGAACATCGACACCGGCTTGGGTCTCGAGCGCATGGCCACGGTCCTCCAGAGCGTCGACAACCTGTACGAGATCGACACCTCGCGGGCGATCCTCGACCGGGCGAGCGCGCTCACGGGCAAGCACTACGGCGACGACAACGACGCGGACGTCTCCCTGCGCATCGTCGCCGACCACGCGCGGACGGCGGTCATGCTCATCGGTGACGGCGTGACCCCGGGCAACGAGGGCCGCGGCTACGTGCTGCGGCGCATCATGCGCCGCACGATCCGCAACATGCGGCTGCTCGGGGCGCACGACCCGACGATGCACGAGCTGGCCGCGGCCGCGGTCGACGCGATGGCCCCTCAGTACCCGGAGCTCGCCGAGGAGGCGGCCCGCATCCACACCGTGGCCGACGCCGAGGAGGCGTCCTTCCTCTCCACGCTGCGGACCGGCACGACGCTGTTCGACACGGCGGCGTCCGAGACACGGCGAGCGGGCGGCAGGGTGCTGTCCGGCGACAAGGCGTTCACCCTGCACGACACGTACGGGTTCCCGCTCGACCTCACGATCGAGATGGCCGCCGAGCAGGGGCTGACCGTCGACCAGGACGGCTTCCGGCGACTCATGGACGAGCAGCGGCAGCGTGCCAAGGCCGACGCCCGGGCCCGCAAGTCCGGCCTGGTGGACACGTCGGCGTACAAGGACCTCGCGGCGTCCGCGGGTGATGTCCGCTTCACCGGCTACGACGAGGTCATGACCGAGGGCAGCCTGCGCGGCCTGCTCGTCGACGGCGCCGTCGCCTCGGCCGCGAGCGAGGGCGACGAGGTCGAGGTCGTCCTCGACCGCACGCCGTTCTACGCCGAGGGCGGGGGACAGCTCGCGGACCACGGCACGATCCGGCTCGCCAACGGTGCCGTGCTCGGGGTGCGCGACGTCCAGGCGCCCGTGCCCGGTCTCGTCGTCCACCGGGCGGTCGTCCTCAACGGCGAGGTCTCGCCCGGCGTCGAGGTGCTCTCCGAGGTCGACGTCGAGCGGCGCCGCGCGATCTCCCGCGCGCACACGGCGACGCACATGGTGCACAAGGCGTTCCGCGAGGCGCTGGGCGACACCGCCGCGCAGGCCGGGTCGGAGAACGCGCCCGGGCGGTTCCGGTTCGACTTCGCCTCGCCCGGAGCAGTGCCCCCGTCCACGCTCGCCGACGTCGAGGCGCGGGTGAACGCCCTGCTCGTGGACGACCTCCCCGTCGTCGCGGAGACGATGAGCCAGCAGGAGGCCCGCAAGGCCGGCGCGATGGCCCTGTTCGGCGAGAAGTACGGCGACGAGGTGCGCGTCGTGTCCGTCGGCGACTGGGCCAAGGAGCTCTGCGGGGGCACCCACGCGCTTCGCTCCGGGCAGCTCGGCCTGGTCAAGCTGCTGGGCGAGTCCTCGATCGGCGCCGGCGTACGCCGGGTGGAGGCGCTTGTCGGCGTGGACGCGTACCGCTTCCTCGCCCGCGAGCACACGCTGGTCCGGGAGCTCACCGACGCGCTCAAGGTTCGCTCCGAGGACCTGCCGGAGCGGGTCGCAGGCATCGTCGCCCGGCTGCGGGAGGCGGAGAAGGAGCTCGAGCGGCTGCGCGCGGGCCAGGTGCTCGAGGCCGCGGCCGGGCTCGCGTCAGACCCGGCCGACGTCTCCGGCGTCGCGGTCGTGGCGCACCGGGCGCCCGACGGGACGACGTCCGACGACCTGCGGCGACTCGCGATGGACGTCCGGGGTCGGATCCCGGCGGACCGTCCCGCGGTCGTGGCCACCGCCGCGGTGACGAACGGGCGACCCCAGGTGGTCGTCGCGGTGAGCGATGCCGGTCAGGCTCGCGGCCTCAAGGCAGGCGACCTCGTCCGAACCGCCGCGCAGACCCTCGGTGGCGGCGGAGGCGGGCGGGACGACGTCGCCCAGGGCGGCGGGCAGGACCCGGCCCAGCTCGACGAGGCCCTGCGCCGGGTTCAGCACGCGGTCGGCGAGCGGGTGGCCGGAGGCGCATGACCGGCGGCCGGCGACAGGCACCCGAGCGCAGCGACAGGGGTATCCGGTGAGGGCGGGAGCGCGGCTCGGCGTCGACATCGGCGAGGCCAGGATCGGGGTCGCGGCGAGCGACTCGCACGGGCTCGTGGCGACGCCGGTGGAGACGGTCCGCCGCGGCAAGGGCGATCTTGCCCGCCTGGGCGCGCTCGCGGCCGAGCGTGACGCCGTCGAGATCGTCGTGGGGCTGCCCAGGTCTCTCTCCGGGCGGGACGGTCCCGCTGCCGAGGCCGCACGCGCGTTCGCCGCGCGGCTGGCGGCGTACGTGGCCCCAGTGCCGGTGCGGCTCGTGGACGAACGCCTGTCCACCGTGTCGGCGGAACGGGGGCTGCGGGCCACGGGGGTGGACAGTAGGCAAGGCCGCGCGGTCGTCGACCAGGCGGCGGCTGCCATCATCCTGCAGAGCGCCCTCGACGCCGAGCGGGGCGCCGGGGGAGCGCCAGGCCAGATCGTCCAGGTGGAGGCATGAGCCGTAGCAGGCCGAGGTCCAGCAGCAGCCGGGCGCGCACCAGCCGGAGCACCCGCCGCAGTCGTCGCAGGAGCAGCCGGGGCGGCGGCACGTTCGCCGTCCTCATCTCTCTCGCGGTGGTGGTCGCGCTGTTCGCGGGGGTCGCGTGGGCCGGTTCCTCCGTGTTGGGGGGCCTGTTCGGCCCGGCGCCGGACTACCGAGGCAACGGCACCGGACGAGTGCTCGTCCAGGTCTCGCCCGGGGACACGCTGAGCGACGTGGGCGCCGTCCTCGAGCGGGAGGGCGTGGTGAAGAGCGACGACGCCTTCCTCGACGAGGCCGAGGACGACCCCGAGGCGACGTCGCTGCAGCCGGGGTACTACCAGATGCGCAGACGGATGTCCGGTGCGTCGGCGCTGAGCCTGCTGCTCGACCCGCAGACCAAGGTGCAGGGTCGGGTCGTCGTCCCCGAGGGCAGCCGACTGGCCGAGGTCGTCGGCATCATCGCCAGGTCCAGCGACATCCCGCGCAAGGAGGTCGTGGCCGCCCTGGGGGACGACGCGGCGATCGGCCTGCCGCCGTACGCCGAGGGGCACCCGGAGGGCTACCTGTTCCCGGCGACGTACGTCGTGGACCCGGGGACGACTGCCAGCTCGCTCGTCCGCCAGATGGTGGGCCGGTTCCACCAGGCGGCCGAGGGTGTTGGCCTCGAGAGCCGGGGGAAGGCGCTGGGCGTCACGCCCGCTGAGGCGGTCGTGGTCGCCAGCCTGGTCGAGGGCGAGGCCCGGCACGCCGAGGACTTCGGCAAGGTCGCCCGTGTCGTCTACAACCGCCTCGACGAGGGCATGCGGCTCCAGTTCGACTCGACGATCAACTACGCCCTGGACGCCGACAAGACCACGGTCAGCCTGCAGGACCTCGAGGCCAACTCGCCGTACAACACCTACCGGCACACGGGCCTGCCGCCGGGGCCGATCTCCTCGCCGGGCGAGGCGGCGCTGGAGGCCGCGCTGGACCCGCCGAAGGGTGACTGGCTGTACTTCGTCACCGTGGACGACGCCGGGACCACGAAGTTCACCAGCGACTACCAGGAGTTCCTCCGGTTCAAGGAGGAGCTGAACCGCAACCGTGGCTGAGGCCCGCGGTCACCCGGCGGCTCCACGGCGGTGCGCCGTCCTGGGGTCGCCGATCGCCCACTCCCTGTCCCCGGTGCTGCACCGGGCGGCGTACGAGGCGCTCGGGCTGGACGGCTGGGAGTACACCGGCGTCGAGTGCGACGAGGCAAGGCTGCCCGGCCTGCTCGCGGGCCTGGACGACTCCTGGGTGGGCCTGTCCCTGACGATGCCGCTCAAGCGGGCGGTGCTTCCGCTGCTGGACGAGGTGAGCCCGCTGGCCGCCTCGGTTCGCGCGGTGAACACCGTCCTCCGGCACGCTCCGTCCGCCGGACTGCCCGTCGGAGGGCGCAGCCGGCTGACGGGGGACAACACGGACGTCCCCGGCATGGCCAGCCTGCTTGCCGACCAGGCGTACGCCGGGGAGGACGGCGTCATGGTGCTGGGCGGGGGCGCCACGGCCTGTGCGGCACTGGCCGCGCTGGCACAGCGGGGAGCCTCCGGGGTGGAGCTGCGGGTACGGGAGGCGTCCCGGGCGCAGGAGACCGTGGAGGTGGGGACCGCGCTCGGGGTTCGCGTGGAGGTGGCGTCGCTGCCGTCTGGCGAGGAACTGGCCGACGCGACGCTGGTCGTTTCCACGGTCCCGGCCGGGGCGGGGGACCGCCTGGCCGAGGTGCTGGCCTCGGCCACGGCCGCCCGTACGCCCGGGCTCCTCGTGGACGTGGTCTACGCGGGCTGGCCCACCCCGCTGGCTGCAGCCTGGGCGGCCGCCGGAGGCCGGGTGGTCGGCGGGCTGGAGCTCCTCGTGCGCCAGGCGGCTCTCCAGGTCGAGGTGTTCACGGGATGCCAGGCCCCCCTGGAGGCCATGCGTACCGCGGGACAGCGTGCCCTGGCCGCCCGCAGCTGACGCCCCGAGCACGCCCTCTCCGCACCTCGGGTCCACCCAGCCGGCGGATCGACTCCCTCGGCGCGCCGCGGCTTCAGGGCATCGCCGTGTCGTCCGATGGGGTGACGGACGGGTGACGACCGCGCGACGGCTGGGAGGTGCACGTGAAGCAGCTCGGGGACATCCTCGTCGAGGATGGCCTGCTGACCGCCGTGCAGCTCGCCGACGCCGTCCGCGACCAGCAGCGGCTGGGGCGGAGCCTGGGCCGGGTCCTCGTGGACTCCGAGGCGCTGACCGAGTCGCAGCTGGTCAGGGCACTGGCCACCCAGATCGGCCTGCCGTACGTCGACCTGGGCGACTTCCCCGTGGACCACGCGGCGGTCGTCAAGGTCCCCGGGCCCGTCTGCCGCCGTCATGCGGCCCTCCCGGTGGCCGTCGAGGCCGGCAAGCTGGTCGTGGCCATGGCCGACCCGGCCAACGTCTTCGCCGTCGACGACATGCGTTCCTTGACGGGCATGGAGGTCAAACCGGTCGTCGCCACCCGGGGGGACGTCCTGCGGGCGATCGACCGCTACCACCGCGCCGACTCGGACCTCGACGACCTGACCACGGCAATGGAGAGCCAGTCCGAGGAGGACGAGCGGCTCGAGCACGTCCAGGACGTCGTCGAGGAAGCCCCGATCGTCAAGTACGTGAACCTGCTCATCACGCAGGCGATCCAGGACCGTGCGTCCGACATCCACCTCGAACCGACCGAGACCGACCTGCGGGTCCGGTTCCGCATCGACGGCGTGCTGCACGAGGTCATGCGCTCGCCGAAGGCCATCCAGTCCGGGGTGATCAGCCGGCTGAAGATCATGTCGGACATCGACATCTCCGAGCGGCGCATCCCGCAGGACGGGCGCATGTCCCTCTCCACCCACGGGCGCAAGATCGACCTGCGCGTGGCCACGCTGCCCACGGTGTGGGGAGAGAAGGTCGTGATGCGCATCCTGGACAACTCCACCGCCCGGCTCGACCTCGCCGACCTCGGCTTCCAGCAGGCCAACTTCGACCGGTTCGCGACGAGCTTCACCAAGCCGCACGGCATGATCCTCGTCACCGGGCCCACCGGGTCGGGCAAGTCCACCACGCTGTACGCCACCCTGAACCTGATCAACAAGCCCGAGGTCAACGTCATCACGGTCGAGGACCCTGTCGAGTACCGCCTGCCGGGCGTCAACCAGGTGCAGGTCAACCCGAAGGCGGGGCTCACGTTCGCCACGGCGCTGCGCTCGATCCTCCGGTCGGACCCGGACATCGTGCTCATCGGGGAGATCCGGGACCACGAGACCGCCCAGATCGCGGTCGAGGCCGCGCTCACCGGCCACCTCGTGCTGGCCACGCTGCACACGAACGACGCCCCCAGCGCGATCACGCGGCTCACCGAGATGGGCATCGAGCCGTTCCTCGTGGGCTCCGCGGTCGACTGCGTGCTGGCCCAGCGGCTGGCCCGCCGCCTCTGCGTGCGCTGCCGTGAGGCGTACGAGCCCACAGTGGAGGCCCTGCTCGCCGCCGGGGTCCCCTGGGAGCACGGTGACCCCCTGCCGACCCTGCAGCGTCCGGTCGGCTGCGATGCCTGCGCCCGGACGGGGTACTCGGGCCGGGTCGCCCTACACGAGGTGATGACGGTCGACGAGGGCGTCGAGCGTCTGGCCGTCGAGCGGGCCTCCGCCGCCACGATCGGCAGGCTGGCCGAGTCCGCCGGGATGACCAGGTTGCGCGCAGACGGCCTGGCCAAGGTCGTCCAGGGGGTCACGTCGCTCGACGAGATCCTCCGCGTCGCCGTCTGACCTCGGGCGTCGGGGGCACCGGTCAGGCCACCTTCCTCAAGTGCCGGCGCGGTCCCGCCGATCCTCCCCTGGAAGCGGACCCGACCGGGGTCGTCGCGGCCAGCCAGGGAGGCAGCACGGTGGATGGATCGACGTACCCCGACAAGTCAGCCGGGTTCGACACAGATCGGGACACCGCTGGGAACTCCTCCGGCTTCGTCCCTGACGTCGCCCCCGGCCACGAGGCCGACGCGACCTGGACCACGCCCGGCTCCCTTTCGACTGCGTTCACTCCGGACACCTGGGTCCCCGAGGCTCTTGCCCCTGTCGCACCCGCGGGGTTCGTGCTGTCTGAGGGCGAGGCGGACGAGACCTCGTACAGCCGTGCCTCGACCGAGGAGTCGGCCGCGGGGGACGACATCGACCTGCCCGCGCTGCTCACGGAGATGCTCGACCGCGGCGCATCCGACCTGCACCTCACCGCCGGCGCGTACCCGACGATCCGCCTGCAGGGCGGGCTGGTGCCGATGGACCACGTGGACAAGCTCACGCCCGAGGTCCTGCAGCGGACCCTGTACGCGATCGTCACCCAGGCCCAGCGGGAGCGGTTCGAGGAGGACCTCGAGCTCGACTTCGCGTACACGCTGGTGGACCGGGGCCGGTTCCGGGTGAACCTCTACAAGCAGCGGGACTCGCTCGGGGCGGCGTTCCGCATGATCCCGTTCGAGATCAAGGCGCTCGAGGACCTGGGCATCCCCCCGGCGGTGGCGAACTTCGCGTCCATGCCCCGCGGCTTCGTCCTGGTGACGGGGCCGACCGGGTCGGGCAAGTCGACCACGCTGGCCGCGCTCGTCGACCTGGCGAACCGGACACGGCAGGACCACATCATGACGGTGGAAGACCCGATCGAGTTCCTCCACCACCACAAGTCGTGCCTGGTGAACCAGCGCGAGGTCGGCGAGGACACGCACTCCTTCGGCAGCGCGCTCAAGCACGTGCTGCGCCAGGACCCGGACATCATCCTGGTCGGCGAGATGCGTGACCTCGAGACGATCTCGGTGGCGCTCACCGCCGCGGAGACCGGCCACCTCGTCTTCGCCACCCTGCACACGCAGGACGCCGCGCAGACGATCGACCGCATCATCGACGTGTTCCCGTCCCACCAGCAGGAGCAGGTGCGCGTCCAGCTCGCCGGCTCGCTGCAGGGCGTGGTCTGCCAGACGCTGTCCAAGACGGCGGACGGCACGGGACGCGCGGTGGCCACCGAGGTGCTCATGGCCACTCCCGCGGTGCGCAACCTCATCCGTGAGGGCAAGACGCACCAGATCTACTCAGCCATGCAGGCCGGGGCCCAGCACGGCATGCACACGATGGACCAGCACCTGGCTGATCTCGTCCGCACCGGCCGCATCACCCACGAGCAGGGCCTGGACAAGTGCCACCACATCGACGACTTCAACCGGCTCACCGGCCGGGCCTGAGCGAGGGGATCCCGTGGCGACCACGAGCACGTACGAGTACTCGGTCCGCGACCGCGCGGGCAAGATCGTCAACGGCACGATCGAGGCGAGCTCTCCTGCGGCTGTCGCGCAGAAGCTGAGCGGCATGGGCTACGCGCCTCTCAGCATCAACAAGGCGAACGCCGGCATGAAGCGCGAGATCACGATCCCGGGCCTGAGCAACCGGGTCGGGCTCAAGGACCTCGCGGTGATGTCCCGCCAGTTCGCGACGATGATCAACTCGGGCCTGTCGCTGCTCCGCGCGCTCACGATCCTCTCGGAGCAGACCGAGAACAAGGAGCTCTCCCGCGTGCTGGGGGAGGTGCGCAACGAGGTCGAGGCCGGTCAGGCGCTGTCCACGGCCATGACGAAGCATCCCAAGGTCTTCCCGCCGCTCATGGTGAACATGTGCCGGGCGGGCGAGGTGGGGGGCTTCCTCGACTCCGTGCTGTTGCAGATCGCGGAGAACTACGAGGCCGAGGTCAAGCTTCGCGGCAAGATCAAGTCTGCGATGACCTACCCCGCCGTGGTGTTCGCCATGGCGATTCTCGCCGTCACGGGAATGCTGCTGTTCATCGTCCCGGTGTTCGCCCAGATGTTCGAGGACTTCGGCGGTCAGCTGCCGTTGCCGACGCGCATCCTCGTGTTCATGTCGGGCGCGTTGAAGGTCCTCGCACCCATCGGCCTCGTTGGGTTGATCGCCGGGTTGTTCGTGTGGCAGAAGGTCAAGAACCAGGACCGGGTGCGCGGGGTTGTCGATCCCCTGAAGTTCAAGATGCCCATCTTCGGCAAGCTCTTCCAGAAGGTTGCCTTGAGCCGGTTCTCCCGGAACCTCGGCACGATGCTGCGCTCCGGCGTGCCGATCCTGCAGTCGCTCGACATCGTCGCGGACGCCTCAGGCAACGTCGTGCTCGAGCGCGCCATTCGTGACGTGCAGGAGAGCGTGCGCCACGGGGAGTCGCTCTCGAGGCCGCTGGCCGGCCACGACGTGTTCCCACCGATGGTCGTGCAGATGATGGCCGTCGGCGAGGACACCGGGGCGTTGGACGACATGCTCCACAAGATCAGCGACTTCTACGACCAGGAGGTCGAGGCCACCACGGAGGCCCTGACCTCGCTCATCGAGCCGCTGATGATCGCCGTCCTGGGCGCCATCATCGGCGCGATGATTATCTCGCTGTACATGCCGATTTTCGGAATCATGGACCTGGTGAAGTAGAGCTCGCTTCTTCGACGTACGGTATCTCGCCAGAAAGCCCCCATCTGCACTCGGATGGGGGCCTTCTGCCGTCTGGGCGGTCCTTTGTCGCCGCGTTCAGACGAAAAGAGCCGCGCTACTGTGCTCAAGCCCTCGGGGGAAGGGGCCGATGAGTTGAGGGTCAGAGAGCCGCTACTCCACTGAGGCGACGCGGCTCACGGTGTCAGCCTCACTCGGAGGAACCACATGCTCGCTCGTATTTACAAGTCGATGGAGAAGAAGGACAGGGGATTCACCCTGATCGAACTTCTCGTCGTCATGATCATCATCGGCATCCTCGCCGCGATCGCCATCCCGGTCTTCCTGAGCCAGCGTGCCAAGGCCCAGGACAGCGCCGCCAAGGCGGACGTGTCCACCATCGGCAAGGAGATCGCCACCTTCTACGTCGACGGCACCGGGGCCCCGCCCACCGTCTCGAAGAACGCTGGGGGTCACTGGGTGCTGGGCACGGTCGACATTGGCAAGGCAAGCGACAACGTGGCCAAGATCGACCAGAGTGGCACCGGCGACACGGACTGGTGCATCGCGGTTGAGAACCTCAAGGGTTCGCAGAAGTACTACGTGTACTCGGCTGCGGACGGTCTCACTACCGGCACCGCTGCAGGCTGCCCGTAACCACAACGGCACGACGCGGTGAGTGTGGGGGCGGTCGACCGACCGGCCCCACACTCACGGTCGGGCGCGGCGGGGTCGAGGCGCCCCAGCCGGGCGAGCCCGGCCACGGGGTGGACAGTCGAAGGCCAGCCCGCCCCTCGACAGCCGCCGCGTGCGGAGCCACGTCCAGCGAAACGCTCAAGAACTGACCCGTGGGCGCCGACAGGTCAGTACAGACCGGGAGGTGAAGCCATGCGCGCCATGCTCGTGCTGCGCCGACGTCTGCGCGAGGACGGTGGGTTCACCCTGGTCGAGCTGGTCGTGGCGATGGTCATCATCTCCGGGGTCCTGCTCGGGCTCATGAGCGTCCAGGTGGGAGCCCTGCAAACGGTCACGCTCTCCAAGGAGCGCCAGCAGGCGACCGCCCTGGCCAACCGCACGATGGAGCAGCTGCGCGCGCTGCCGTACGACACGGTCACAGGTGGGCTGCGCAGCACGGACGTCGCGGGCGACCCGAACATCGCCAGCGGGCGGCTCAAGCCTGACGGCTACCCCAACTCGATCGACGAGGCCCTCGTCACAGGCGCCACCGCGTCGGTCTCCCCACTGTTCCCCCACCGCCAGGCCGGGTCGGCCACCAAGGTCGGCAAGGTCCAGTACACGGTGGGCACGTACGTCACGCTCGCCTCCGCGACCGCCGGTGACACCACGGCCGGGTACTGGCTCACGGTGCTCGTCACCTGGGCGAGCGAGGAGACGGGCGGAGCCACGAAGACCGTCAGCACCCGCTCACGACTTTTCTCGCCGAACGGGTGCCTGGCCACCTCCACCCACCCCTTCTCGGGCCCCTGCCAGGCGTTCTTCGACGCCTCCGCGGGGACGTCGCCCGCTTCCCTGGGCATCGCGAGCGCAGGGCCGGAGGGATCCCTGCCCGTCGCGGACAACGCGCTGCGTACCGGCTCCGTCGACCTGCCGTCCCTGGCCAGCGGGGTGCAGTCGGAGCAGACCGTCTCGGTCCAGGGCAAGGCCGCCACCTCCGGAGCCAGCTACACGAACGGGTCCGCCGGCCCGATCGGTACGGGGACGGTAGCCGCCACGACCGGGGCCTCCACCGACCCGGAGACCGGCGAGGCGTCGGTCCCGCAGAGCGCCACCGTGACGCAGTCGGCGAGCACGCTGTCGAGCGTCGGGAGCGCCAGCACGTTCACACTGCAGGCCGCGACCGGCGACTCGGCCAGGTCCGCCAGCACTACCAGTGCGACCAGCGGGGGCAGCTGCCGGAACCTCGCCGCCGTCTCCCTTGCCAGCGGGCAGGCATGCTCCTCCAGCGAGTTCACTCCCGGCGGCACTCTGTCTGCCGCGCTGCAGCACGGGTCAGCCACTATCCCCCTCGGATCGGTGGCCGCTGCCCCAGCCCCCAGCCGGGCCTTCGCGTCGCGCTATGTCTCCTCCAGTACCCCGTACTGCAGCGGTGCCAGCGGGGCGGGCTGCATCTCGGCGAACGTGAGCCGCGCGCTCGGCGCGGCTGCGGTCGGAGGCGTCCCGGCCTCCGCGACCGGAACGCCTGCCGGGTTCACCTCGATGGTCACCCTGGAGAACTACAGCGACGGCGCGGGCGCGGAGTCCGGCGTGGGCGCACAGCCCTCGAGCGCGCAGCGAAGCGGCACCCTGAAGTACTGGAACGGGACGGCCTACACGTCCGTGTCCCTGGGCGCCGGAACCTCCAGCCAGCTTGACGCGGCGGAGGTGTCCGTCGCGTACTCGGGACCAGGCGGCGCCGTGACCCTCAATCTCTCCGGTTCGGTCAGAGTCACGCCTGTCGTGAAGGACGCCACCGGGGTCTCCCCGTGCCAGCCCGATGCCTGCGGCGTGAACGCCACAGCGGGGTCGGTCGTCGCGACGGTGACGTACACGATGACCACGAGCGCGGGCACGATCGGCCACTTCATCGTCACCTACGACCTCGGGTCCTCCGCCGCCAAGACGAGCTACCGGGCGGCCCCCAGTGCATGAGTCGAAGCCGTCGACGCGGCGTGAGGGCGACCGGGGCGTGACCATGGTCGAGCTCCTCGTCGTCATGGCCATGTTCAGCGGCCTGCTCACGATCGTCTACGGCGTCCTGATCACGATCCAGCACCAGACCGCTGACACGGTGCGGCGCGCCGACGCGGTGGACCAGGCCAGGATCGGGCTGGCCGAGATCGACCGCCAAGTCAGGTCGGGCAACGTCCTCTACGACCCGGCCTCCACGGACGAGCTGCCGCTGGCCATGCGCGTGTACTCGCAAGCCAACGGAGCCCGACGGTGCGTCCAGTGGCAGGTGTTCGACGGTCACCTGCGCATGCGCTCCTGGGAGGGCAGCACCTCCGGCGGGTACAGCAACGTCTCCGCCTGGCGCACCGTGGCGCGCAACCTCGTCAACACCGCGGGCACGCCCCCGTTCCAGCTCGAAGGCGCGTCGAGCCCGTACGGCTCCCGCCTCATCAACGTCCGGCTGCTGGTGAAGACGCCTGACTCCGGCGGCCAGCCGATCGAGGTGCAGAGCTCGCTGTCCGGTCGCAACACCCAGTACGGCTACAACCCGGGGACCTGTACCCCGATCCCCCCCGCCTAGGAGTGTGTGATGGGCAAGCGGTCACCGCGCGGGCACAGCCACGAGCGAGGCTCGGTGCTGGTCGCGGCGATGATGGTGATGGGTGTGGTCATGAGCCTCACCCTGCTCATCATCACCGTCTCCATCTCCACGGGTAAGACCTCGGGGCACGACCGGCAGCGCCTGGTCGCCGTCGACGCTGCCGAGGCCGGCGTGGACGCTGCGTACGCGAGCATCCAGAGCAGCGGCGTGAGCCTGCCGTGTTCCTGGCCCGCCTCCGGGTCGACGGACGTCAAGACGTACCCGGACACGGCGAGCGTCAAGGCCACCATGCAGTACTACTCCGGCTCCACCCCGCTGACGTGCGTGAGCGGCGTGCTGCCGGCCGGGTCGACCCCGACGCGTGCGGTCATCTCCTCCGTCGGCACGACCGGGGAGCTCTCGGGACGGGCCGGTGAACGCAAGATGGAGGCGCTGGTCAACCTCATCCCGCAGAGCAGCGGAAGGCTGGACAAGCCCATCGTCGGCGACACGGGGATCACCCTGTCCCAGGCCGCCACGATCAACGGCAACGTCGGGTCCGACGCCGACCTCTATACGAGTGGCAACTACACCTGCACCAGCAGCCCCATAATCAAGGGCAGCATCTATGCCCCGTACGGGTCGATCACGATGGATCAGACGTGTACGTCGACCGCCGACGTGTGGGCCCGTGACGCCGTGACTCTCACGGGCAACAAGACGATCGGGGGGCGGGTCCTCTCGTCGCAGTCGTCGATCAACGCGGCAAGCAACACCAACGTCAACGGGACGCTGATCGCCAAGGGGAACATCACCTGGCCGGGCTGCACGGCCTCCAAGTGTCTGAAGAACCAGTCGGCCGTCCCGCCGCCTCCCGAGCAGTCGTTCCCCAAGCTGAGAGGGGACGACGCCACGCTGGCCGCGTGGACGGCGCAGGGCTACCAGGTCATCGCTCAGCCCGCGGGTGTCGCCTGTGGGTCGGCCACAGGGGACTGGATCAAGGCCAATGCCCCGACGTTGTCGCAGAAGACCCTGCTCCGCACGAGCTGTGCGGTGACCTTCGCCAGCACCAACGCCATCACCTTCGGCAAGGACTTCGCCCTTTTCGCCTACGGGGGCATCTCGACCACCAACCTGGTCTCGTTCACCGCCTCGGAGCCACGCAACATCAACATGGTCGTCCCCTTCGACGCCCAGGCGCCCGCGTGCACCTCGCCCACGGTCAATGTGGGGAACAACTTCTCCTCGCCGTCGAACGTCACCCTGCTCTGGTACTCGCCGTGCGACATCACGTACGCCAACGGCGGCGGGAGCTATGGCGCCGTGTACAGCGGCAGCCAACTCATCAGCGGCAACGCCTTCACGCTCAACTTCAAGCCCATCCAGCTCTACGGGGTCGACCCCACCTCGCAGGCCCCTGTGTCCTTCAAGCTGGACATCGTCTACAAGCGGGAGGACCGGGTCTCGTGACCACGAACCCGGGTTTCGTTCCCGCCACGGACTCCTAGGCGGTTTGCATGGTTATCGCGCTCTGTGCCGTCGTGGGCCTTCTCGTGGGCTCGTTCCTCAACGTGGTCGCGCACCGGGTGCCGAACGGGGAGTCGGTGCTGCGGCCCCGGTCGGCCTGCCCCGCATGTGGGCAGGAGATCCGTGCACGGGACAACGTGCCGGTCGTGAGCTGGCTGCTCCTGCACGGGCGCTGTCGTGACTGCGATGCGCGGATCAGCGCTCGCTACCCCGCGGTGGAGCTGCTCACTGCTCTCGTCTTCGCGCTGCTGGCCTGGCGAGTCGGGCCGGAGCCGGCGCTGCCCGCGTTCCTCTACCTCGGAGCCATCGGGGTCGCCCTCGCGGTCATCGACCTTGACGTCAAGCGCCTCCCGAACGCGATCACCCTGCCCTCGTACGTGGTCGCCCCCGTCCTGCTGGGTGCGGCGGCCCTCGCGGAGGGGGATCCAGGCGCCTGGGTCCGGGCGATGCTGGCCGGCGCGGCCCTCTACGCGTTCTACTTCGTCCTCGTGCTCGTCTACCCGGCCGGGATGGGCTTCGGCGACGTCAAGCTCGCCGGCATTCTCGGCATGTATTTGGGGTGGCTGGGCTGGGATGTCCTGCTTATCGGCGCCTTTCTCGGGTTCCTCCTCGGGGGGGTCCTGGGGGGCGCCCTCATGATCGCCGGGCGGGCGACCCGCAAGTCGGCGATCCCGTTCGGCCCGTTCATGCTCGGCGGCGTCCTGGTTGCCGTCCTCACTGGAGGGGCCTTGGTGGACGCCTACCTCGGCACCTTCGCTTAGGAGGCATTCGGCACTTTTCGTCTTGGAGGCATCTGGCGGCTCCTCGAGCCCCCTGAGGTCCCAGTCGGGGATCTCCCACTCGGACCGGCCTGTTTCGCTCAAGCACTCTGGCCGATCGTCCGATGCCTCTCCTGAAGTGCCCGGACCGGGCATCGAAGCGGCCGACCGCCGCGAGTGGAGGGGAAGCGACGTGGCTGGACGATCCGCCATCGGCCTGGACATCGGCACCTCAGCGGTGCGCGCCGCCCAGCTGTCCCATGGCAAGGGCGGGGTGACCCTCGACCGCTTCGGCGAGGTCGCGCTGCCCGCAGGAGCCGTGCGCGACGGCGAGGTGGTTGCCCCCGACGTGGTCGCAACGGCGATCAAGAAGCTGTGGTCGACGTACAAGTTCTCCGGCAAGAAGGTCGTCCTGGGCGTCGCGAACCAGAAGGTCGTCGTCCGCATGATCGACCTCCCCTGGATGCCGGCGGACGAGATCCGCCAGACGCTCGCCTTCCAGGTGCAGGACTTCGTCCCGATGCCGGTCGACTCGGCCGTGCTCGACTTCCACGCCATCGAGGAGTTCACCTCCCAGGCGGGGGCACGTCGGGTTCGCGGCCTGCTGGTGGCCGCTTCTCGAGACATGGTGATCTCCTCGGTGAACGCGGTCCGCATGGCTGGCCTTACCCCGGTCATGGTCGACCTGGACTCGTTCGCGGTGCTGCGCTCGGTGGCCACCCCGGACGAGTTCGGCCTGAACGGTGGTGTCGAGGCGCTCGTGGACGTGGGCGCCCGCGTGACCAACGTGATCGTGCACGAGGGCGGTGTCCCCCGCTTCGTCCGCATCCTGCTCATGGGCGGCGAGGACCTCGTCGAGGCCGTTGCCGAGCGTGCGGGTGTGGACCACGGCCGTGCCCAGGAGATGACCTGGGACATGGGTCTTCCGACCACCGCCGCCACTGCTGCCCCGGGCGTGCCCGGCCAGGCACCGGCGCCGTCCAGCACGGACTCCGCGGCCCGTGCCCTGGAGTCCGCCACCGCTGCGCTGCTCGAGGAGATCCGCGGGTCGCTCGACTACCACGTGGCCTCGAGCGGTTCTGCCCCGATCTCGCGCACGCTGCTCACCGGCGGCGGCGCACGCCTCGACGGTCTCGCCGAGAGGCTCCAGGCGGTCACGAGGACGCCGGTCGAGCACGGCAACCCGCTCGCCTCCATGCAGGTCGGCAAGGTGCGGCTCTCGCCGCAGCAGATGGACACCCTCGAGTCCGCGGCAGCGGTACCGGTGGGCCTGGCCCTGGGAGCCGCAGCATGAGCGCCGTGACCACGATCCTGCGCACGGCCACCGCGCCGCACGTCAACCTGCTCCCGCCGGAGATCGCGTCGGAGCGCCGGATCCGCCGGGTCAAGGCGGCCTTCGCCGCCGCCGTCGCGCTGGCGGTGCTCGCGGTCGGGGGTCTCTACCTCAACGCCGTGAGCGAGGTCGACGGGGCACAGCTGCAGCTGCAGGAGGTGCAGGACCAACAGGCGACCATGCAGGACCAGGTCGCCGCGCTGGCCCACGTCAAGCAGACCTACGCGCAGGTCGCCGCTGCTCAGACGCTGGTCAAGCAGGCACGGGACCAGGAGGTGCGCTGGTCGTACTACCTGAACGACCTGAGCCTCTCGCTGCCCGACGGCGTCTGGCTCGACACGATGACGCTCGCCCGAACCGACGCCACTGGCGCGGCCGCGGCGACCGACACCACGGCGGCCGTCCCCGTCGATCCGGCCACCGGCACCACGACCGCGACCCCGGGCATCGGGACGGTCACCTTCACCGGCAGCGCGTACGGGCACAACGACGTGGCCACCTGGCTGGAGACGCTCTCCGCCCAGAAGGGCTACGCCGACGCGTACCTGACGAACTCGACCGAGCGCACGGCAGGGAGTCGGACGGTGGTCGACTTCACGTCCGATGTCGTCGTCACCGACGAGGCCCTCTGGCGCAACTACCTCAACGCCTCGGGGCAGTAACATGACACAGACACGCAAGTGGGTCGCGGCCGCCGCGGTCCTGTCCGTTCTCGTCCTCCTCGCAGGTTGGTTCCTGCTCGTGGGTCCCAAGCAGGCCGAGGCTGACGCGATCCAGGCCCAGGCGCAGCAGCAGCAGGACGGGGTCGAGATGCTCCGTGCCCAGCTCGAGGTGCTCCAGGGTCAGTCGGAGGGACTCGCCGAGCAGCGGGAGCTCCTCACCGAGGCAACCGCCGCGCTTCCGGACGACCCCCGGCTTCCCGACCTGGTGCGGAGCCTGACCAAGATCGCCAGCAAGTCGGACTCCGACCTGGTGTCCATCGCTCCGGGCAAGCCCGTCGACCTGGTCGCCCCAGTGGCACCCGTGGCGACCGGCACGACCCCGGCCCCGGACGCGACCAGCGCCACGCCGGCCGCCCCAGGGGTCCCCGCGCTCAAGACCGTGCCTCTCACGCTCGAGGTCAGCGGCGAGTACATCGCGGTCGAGCGGTTCCTGCACCTGCTCGAGCAGGTGGACCGTCCGATCCTCGTGGACGGCTTCACGCTCAGCGTGGGCGGTGCCGAAGCCGCGGGAACGACCGCAGCCGCGGCGCCAACAAGCACGGCGACAACGAGTGCAGAGACCGCGGACGGTGACGTGACGCTCGCGATCACCGGACGCACCTTCATGGTCGACCGGTCCGGCGCGACCGGTGCCACCGCCACGGGCGTGACGCCCGCGACCGGCACGACCTCTGGGAGTGAGACGCCATGACCAACACCAACCCCTTCGGCACGCAGGTCGCCGACGCGCCGACCGCGGCCGACCCGAACGCCCCGCTCGTCGACGGCGGCGACGCGGAGGGCACGCCCTCGCGCCGCCCGCTCGTCCTCGTCCTGGTCCTCGTGGTGACCCTGGCGGTCGCCGGTGGGGCCTGGCTTCTGCTGGGCTCCGGCGGAAGCGAGACGGTGCCGGCCTCCACGGCCCCCGACACCTCGGGGACCCAGGCCGACACCCCGGCCGAGCCCAAGGCCGAGGCCGTTCCCCAGGAGCCCGAGCTCCGGGACGCCTCAGGCGTCCGCGACCCGTTCGACCCACTCGTCTCCGACGAGGCGGCGCCAGCTACGGGGGAGACCGACACCGGCACGACGACCGAGACCGACACCGGTACGACCGCCGGGACCGACACCGGTACGACCACCGGTGCGATCACCGGCGGCACGACCGGCACCCCCTCGGGCGGCAGCACGGACCCTGCTCCCGCCGCCAAGCCCGAGACGGTCACGCTCAAGGTCGTCGCGATGACCAACATGGACGCGCGGGTGCGGGTCGCCGGCAAGGCGTACACGGTCAGCGAAGGCGACAAGTTCGCGGGCGGTTTCCGGCTCATGAACCTGGCCCGGCTGCCGGGTAGCGAGCACTACTACGGGGTCTTCAAGTACAAGGACCGCAGCAGCTTCGACCTGTTTGAGGGCCGGACCCACAAGGTCACCACCAGGGCGGCCCACTAGTCCGTCCCCGGCTGGGCATCGCACGCACGACGGACCCCTCGGGCACCCCCGGGGGTCCGTCGCGTTCGTGCGAGGATCGGGCCATGCTCCGCTGGCTCACCGCCGGCGAGTCCCACGGCCCGGCCCTGGTCGCGATCCTCGAGGGGCTCCCGGCCGGCGTGCGTACGAGCACCGGGGACGTCGCCGCCCACCTCGCCCGTCGCCGTCTCGGCTACGGACGGGGCGCCCGCATGTCCTTCGAGAAGGACGAGGTGGACTTCGTCGGCGGCGTACGGCACGGGCTGACCCTGGGCAGCCCGATCGCCGTCCGCATCGGCAACACCGAGTGGCCGAAGTGGGAGACCGTGATGGCGGCCGACCCAGTGGACCCGAGCGCGCTCGAGGGGCTCGCCCGTAACGCCCCGCTGACCCGTCCCCGCCCCGGGCACGCCGACCTCGTGGGTATGCAGAAGTACGGGTTCGACGATGCCAGGCCGGTGCTCGAGCGGGCGTCGGCCCGGGAGACCGCCGCCCGCGTGGGCCTGGGAGCCGTCGCACGGGCGTTCCTCGCCCAGGCCCTGGACGTGCACGTGCTGTCCCACGTGGTCGTCCTCGGCACGGCCGAGGCCCCGACAGGGGCCGTGCCCGTCCCCGGCGACGAGGAGCGGCTCGACGCCGACCCGGTCCGCTGTGTCGACCCGGACGCGAGCGCCGCGATGGTCGCCGAGGTGGACGCCGCCCACGCCGACGGCGACACCCTCGGCGGCGTCGTCGAGGTGGCCGTGCACGGCCTGCCGCCCGGCCTCGGCAGCCACGTGCACGCCGACCGCCGGCTCGACTCCCGGCTCGCGGGTGCCCTCATGGGCATCCAGGCCATCAAGGGTGTCGAGGTCGGGGACGGCTTCGCGCTCGCCCGCAACCGTGGCTCGGACGCGCACGACGAGATGGCGCCCGGCCCCGACGGCGTCCGGCGCCTCTCGGGACGCTCCGGCGGCACCGAGGGCGGGATGAGCACGGGTGAGCTCATGCGGGTCCGGGCGGCGATGAAGCCGATCTCGACCGTGCCCCGGGCCCTGTCCACCGTCGACGTGGCCACGGGCGAGCCAGCGTCCGCGATCCACCAGCGCTCGGACGTCTGCGCCGTGCCCGCGGCCGGGGTCGTCGCCGAGGCGATGGTCGCCCTCGTCCTCGCCGATGCGGCGCTGGAGAAGTTCGGCGGCGACTCCGTGGCGGAGACCCGGCGCAACGCCGAGGCGTACCGGGCGACCCTGGTGGTCCGGTGAGCACGTCCCCCTGCTGTGTCCTGGTCGGCGCGCCCGGCTCGGGCAAGACCACGGTCGGCCAGATGCTCGCCGACCGGCTCGACGCCCCGTTCCGCGACACCGATGTGGACGTCGAGCGCCGAGCCGGCAAGTCGGTCACCGACGTGTTCGTCGAGGACGGCGAGCCCGCGTTCCGCGCGATGGAGCGCGACGCCGTCGCGGCCGCCCTGTCCGGTCATCCGGGCGTGCTCGCCCTCGGCGGGGGAGCCGTCCTCGACGAAAGGACCCGTGCGTTGCTGAGGGGACACCGGGTGGTGTTCCTCGACGTCGGGCTGCCGGAAGCGGCACGCCGGGTCGGGCTCAACCGCGACCGGCCGCTGCTGCTCGGCAACCCGCGTGCCCAGCTGCGCACCCTGCTCGACGCCCGGCGCCCGCTGTACGAGGAGGTGGCCACCGTGACCGTGGCGACCGACGCGCGCGAACCGGCCGAGGTTGCCGACGCGGTCCTCGCCGGGCTCGAGGAGGTGCCCGCGTGAGCGCCGACGAGCCGAGCCGCACGCCGGTCCAGGATCAGCCCACACGCATCCCGGTCGGCGGCGCCGACCCGTACGAGGTGGTGGTCGGGTACGGCCTGCTGGGCGAGCTCGCGGGTCTCCTCGGCCCGGACGTGCAGCGGGTGGCCGTGATCCACCCCCGGGCTCTCGGGACGACGGGCGAGACCGTCCGTGACGACCTCGGCGGACAGGGCTACTCCGCGCACGCGGTGGAGATCCCGGACGCCGAGGAGGCCAAGGACCTCGCCGTCGCCGGGTTCTGCTGGTCCGTCCTCGGCCAGGTCGGCTTCACCCGCAGCGACGCGATCGTCTCCGTCGGCGGGGGAGCGGCCACCGACCTCGCCGGGTTCGTCGCCGCCACCTGGCTGCGCGGCGTGCGGGTCGTCCACGTGCCGACCACGCTGCTCGGCATGGTCGACGCGGCGATCGGCGGCAAGACCGGCCTCAACACCGCCGAGGGCAAGAACCTGGTGGGCGCGTTCCACCCCCCGGCGGGCGTCCTCTGCGACCTCGCCGCGCTGGAGACCCTGCCGCGGCACGACTACGTGAGCGGGCTCGCGGAGGTGCTCAAGATCGGCTTCATCGCGGACCCGGCGATCCTCGACCTCGTCGAGAGCGGCGTGGACGCCGCCGCCACCCCGGACGGCCCCCACACGCGGGAGCTGGTCGAGCGCGCCGTCCGGGTCAAGGCGGACGTCGTCGCCGGTGACCTGCGGGAGACCTCCACCACCGGGGTCGGACGCGAGGTCCTCAACTACGGGCACACGCTCGGCCACGCGATCGAGAAGGCCGAGCGCTACCAGTGGCGGCACGGCGCGGCCGTCTCGGTCGGCATGGTGTTCGCCGCCGAGCTCTCCCGGGTTTCCGGACGGCTCGACGACGCCACCGCTGCCCGGCACCGGGCCGTCCTCGAGGCGGTCGGGTTGCCCACCTCGTACCGGGCGGACGCCTGGGCGCAGCTGCACGAGGCGATGAAGCGCGACAAGAAGACCCGCGGTGACCGGCTGCGCTTCGTCGTCCTCGACGGCCTGGCCCGGCCCTCCCTGCTCGAGGCTCCCGACCCGTCGCTGCTCCTCGCCGCGTACGGGGAGGTGTCGCGATGAGTCCTGCCCTGACCCGCGTGCTCGTGCTCAACGGGCCCAACCTGTCCCGCCTGGGCAGCCGGGAGCCCGACGTCTACGGCAAGGCCGACTACGCCGCCCTCGTCTCCGCGTGCGAGACGGCCGGGGGTGAGCTCGGCCTGCAGGTCGAGGTCCGCGCCACGGACGACGAGGCCGAGCTGGTGCGCTGGCTGCATGAGGCCGCGGACGCGGCGACGCCGGTCGTGCTCAACCCTGCCGCGTTCACCCACTACTCGTACGCCCTGAGGGACGCCTGCGCCCAGCGCACCGCTCCGCTCATCGAGGTGCACCTGACCAACCCGGCGGCACGGGAGGCGTTCCGCCACACGTCCGTCGTCGCCGGCGTGGCCTCGGGCACGATCACCGGATTCGGGCTGGACTCGTACCGGCTCGCCCTGCGGGCCGTCGCCGCCCTGCTCGCCGAGTAACCTCGCCGGGTGCCCGAGACCTCGCCCGCCGTACGCCGTGACCGCCTCCGCTCGCTGCTCACCGAGTCCCAGGCGGAGGCTGCGCTGGTCACCCGGATGGTCAACGTCCGCTACCTGACCGGGTTCACCGGCTCGAACGCGGCGCTGCTCCTCACCCTGGAGGCGACCGTCCTGGCCACGGACGGCCGGTACGAGACCCAGGCTGCCGCCCAGGCACCGGACACCGAGCGGGTGATCCGGCGGGACTGCGCCGCGGCGCTCGTCGAGCGTGCGGCCGCGCAGCACGTCGAGCATCTCGCGTTCGAGGCGCACGACGTCACGGTCGCGCTGCATCGCAGCCTCACCGACACCGCGGGCACGATGGCGATGGTCGACCTGGGCCGCGCCGTCGAGGGACTGCGCGAGGTCAAGGACGATGCGGAGCTCGCGCTGCTGACCGAGGCCTGCGCGATCAGCGACCGTGCGCTCGCCGACGTCATGCTGCAGGTGCGACCTGGCCGAACCGAGAGGGACGTGGCGATCGAGCTCGAGGCCGCGATGCGGGCGCACGGAGCTGACGGACCCGCGTTCGAGACCATCGTGGCGAGCGGCCCGAACAGCGCGGTGCCGCACCACCGGCCCACCGACCGCGAGATCGAGCAGGGGGACCTGCTCAAGATCGACTTCGGGGCCTGCCGCGGGGGCTACCACGCCGACGAGACCAGGACCTTCGTCGTCGGTGCGCCCCCCGCCGACTGGCAGCGCGAGGTGTACGACCTGGTCGCCCGTGCCCAGCAGGCCGGCCGTGCCGCACTCGGGCCCGGCGTGGACGTCCGCGACGTCGACCAGGCCGCGCGCGCCGTCATCGAGGACGCCGGGCACGCCGAGCACTTCCCGCACGGGCTGGGCCACGGCGTGGGCCTGGAGATCCACGAGTCGCCAATGATCGGCCATACCGCGACCGGTAGACTCGCTGCAGGAACGCCGGTCACCATCGAGCCCGGGGTCTACCTGCCGGGGCGTGGCGGGGTCCGTATCGAGGACACCCTCGTCGTGCGCGACGGTGAACCGGGGCTGCTCACCACCACCGCCCGCGAGCTGCTCGTCCTCGGCTGAGTCCGTCGGGGCGTGCCCTGCCGGGCGCCGGTCCGCGAGGCCGGTCGACATCACGAGGTACGCAGGAGAAGACGACCGTGGCCACCACGAACGACCTGAAGAACGGCATGACCCTCAACCTTGACGGGCAGCTGTGGAGCATCGTCGACTTCCAGCACGTCAAGCCCGGCAAGGGCGGTGCCTTCGTCCGGACCAAGCTCAAGAACGTGCTGTCCGGCAAGGTCGTCGACAAGACGTTCAACGCCGGGGTGAAGGTGGACGTCGCCACCGTCGACAAGAGGGGCATGCAGTACCTGTACGCGGACGCGGGCGACTTCGTGTTCATGGACACCCAGACCTACGACCAGCTCCACGTGCCGGGCGCGACGGTGGGGGACGCGGCGAGCTACATGATGGAGAACCAGGAGGCGACGGTCGCCCTGCACGAGGGCAACCCGCTCTACGTGGAGCTGCCGGCCTCGGTCGAGCTCACCGTCACCTACACCGAGCCCGGCATGCAGGGCGACCGCTCCACCGGGGGGACGAAGCCCGCCACGCTGGAGACCGGGGCCGAGGTCCAGGTCCCCCTGTTCATCACCCAGGGCGAGAAGGTCAAGATCGACACCCGCTCGGGCGACTACCTGGGCCGGGTGACCGGCTAGCGCCGCCCCCCATGTCTGCCCGCGGCAAGGCGAGGAAGCGCGCCCTCGACGTCCTGTACGAGGCGGACGTGCGGGGCGACCTCCCGCTCCGCGTGCTCACCGCCCGGCGCGAGCTCGCCGACCCGCCCGTCGCCGCGTACACGGTCTCCCTCGTCGAGGGCGTGGTCGCCCATCTCGAGCGCATCGACGCGCTGCTCTCGCACTACGCGGTGGGCTGGACGCTCGACCGCATGCCTGTCGTCGACCGCAACATCCTGCGCCTGGGTACGTATGAGCTGCTGTGGGAGGACGACGTGCCGGACGCGGTCGTGCTGTCCGAGGCGGTCTCCCTGGCCCGGCAGCTCTCCACGGACGAGTCGCCGGGCTTCGTCAACGGGCTGCTGGCCAGGCTGCAGGCCACCAAGACGTCGCTCACCCTCTAGGAGGCCGGTCGTCCCAGCCGCGGGGCGCCTCGGCGTGTCCAGTCGGGGGCGGCGGGTCAGGTGCCACCAGCGAGCCGGCCCCGGGGCACGTGCTGCCCGCGGGGCCGACCGCCGTGGTCAGTCCAGCCCGCGCCGCGCTTCGGGGTTGAGCACTCCCCAGCCGACGAGCCGCTCTGCGAGCCGGCTCGGCGTCTCGTCGTACATGACGGCGAGGGTGCGCAGGTCGTCCTGGCGGATCGAGAGGACGCGGCCGTTGTAGTCACCGCGCTGGCTCTGGATGGCCGCGACGTAGCGGGAGAGCAGGCCGGAGGACTCCGGTGCCACGTCCGCCAGTCGCTCCAGGTCGATGACGACCCGGGGCGGTGGCTCCACCGCTGCGTTCGTCTGGCCCTCCGGCAGCAGCTCGGGCACGGGGACGCCGTAGAAGTCGGCGAGCTCGGCGAGCTTCTGCACGGTGACGGCGCGGTCGCCGCGCTCGTACGAACCCACTACGACGGCCTTCCACCGTCCCTTGGACTTCTCTTCGACTCCATGGAGGGACAGTCCTTGCTGGGTCCTGATGGCGCGCAGCCGGGATCCCAGCGCCTTGGCGTACTCGGTCGTCATCGCGAGGCTCTTTTCTCGAAGTCCAGTGACTCTCCGTAACCAATCCCCCAAGACCCGGGCGACGGTCTCACCACTGGCTCCCTCGGGTGCTTGCCGACGCGCTTTCAGGCGGCGCCGACTGGGTGACCGTGCTGCACCCGAGCTCATAGCCTCGCTCGGCAACTACTCAGAGTGACCGTACGGCGGCGTTTGATGCGCGTCAAGCGCTCTGTGCTCGCACCATCACCCGTTCGGCGCACCGCCATGGTGCCCGTTCGGAATGCGGACGCGGCGTCCGGGGGGCCCTTCGGCTGCTAGCGTGGTCCGCGGTCCCGGGGCATCCCGGGGCAGACGTCCTTTAACGACCCGTCCCGAGAGGCGGGGAAGGAGGTCGGTTCACGCATGGCGTCCCCACGCGGACATTCCTCGCAACCGAGCGAGGCCGCCCATCCCGGTGCTGCGGCGCCGATGAAGACCGTGCTCGCCGCGGCGGACATCTCCCGGGCGCTCACCCGCATCGCGCACGAGATCCTCGAACGCGCCCGTGGCGCGGACGACATCGTGCTGCTCGGCATCCCTACCCGCGGCGTCCCGCTCGCGTCCCGCATCGCGCAGCGCATCGCCGGGGTGGAGGGTGTCGAGGTCCCCACCGGGTCACTCGACGTCACGATGTACCGCGACGACCTGCGGCTTCGCCCGGCGCGCACGCTCGAGGCCACCCGGATGCCCCCGGGCGGGATCGAAGGCAAGGTCGTCGTCCTGGTCGACGACGTGCTCTTCTCCGGCCGTACGGTGCGGGCCGCGCTCGACGCGCTCAACGACCTCGGCCGGCCCCGCGCGGTCCAGCTCGCCGTCCTCGTGGACCGCGGGCACCGGGAGCTGCCCCTGCGCGCGGACTACGTCGGCAAGAACCTGCCCACCTCACTCGCCGAGGTCGTCCGCGTCCACCTCGAGGAGTACGACGGCCACGACGCCGTCCTCATCGACCGCGCCGGCGCCGACCCGGCACACGGGGGGAGTGAGCACCGGTGAAGCACCTGCTCTCCGCGGGGGACCTCACCCGCGACGACGCCCTGCTCATCCTCGACACCGCCGACGAGCTGGCCCGCCTCGCCGACCGGCCGATCAAGAAGCTGCCGACCCTCCGTGGCCGGACCGTGGTCAACCTCTTCTTCGAGGACTCCACCCGGACGCGCATCTCGTTCGAGGCCGCCGCCAAGCGCCTCTCGGCGGACGTCATCAACTTCTCCGCCAAGGGGTCGAGCGTGTCCAAGGGGGAGAGCCTCAAGGACACCGCGCTCACCCTCGAGGCGATGGGGGCGGACGCGGTCGTCGTCCGGCACGGGTCCAGCGGTGCGCCCCACCGGCACGCGTACTCGGGCTGGATCGGCGGGTCCGTGCACACCGCGGGTGACGGCACCCACGAGCACCCGACGCAGGCCCTGCTCGACGCGTTCACCATGCGGCGGCACCTCGGAGAGCTGGCCGGACGCCGGGTCACCGTCGTCGGCGACGTGCTGCACAGCCGGGTGGCCCGCTCGAACGTGCTGCTGCTCGCCACGCTCGGGGCCGAGGTCACGCTGGTGGCGCCTCCCACGCTGCTGCCCGTGGGCGTGCAGGGGTGGCCGTGCGCGACGTCGTACGACCTGGACGCGGTGCTGCCCAAGAGCGACGCGGTGATGATGCTGCGCGTGCAGCGCGAGCGGATGAGCGCCGCGTTCTTCCCCTCGGCCCGCGAGTACAGCCGCCGGTACGGGCTGGACGGCCGCCGGCTCGAGGCGCTGCCCGACCACGCGATCGTCATGCACCCGGGTCCGATGAACCGTGGCCTGGAGATCGCCGCGGTCGCCGCCGACTCCCCGCGCTCGACGATCGTCGAGCAGGTCGCGAACGGGGTCAGCGTCCGGATGGCCGTCCTGTACCTGCTGCTCGGGGGCGCGGAGACCGCGCTCGGACGGGCGCCCGAGAACACCAGCGAGAGCACCCTCGAGGAGGCCGGCGCGTGAGCACGTCCTGGATCATCCGTGGGGCCCGCCCCCTCGGCGGCGACCCGGTCGACCTCGTCCTCGCCGACGGCGCGCTCACCGAGGTGGGCCCTGCAGGCTCTGCCGGCGCTCCGGCCACCGGCGCCGAGGTGCTCGACGCGGACGGCCTCGTCGCCCTCCCCGGGCTGGTCGACCTGCACACCCACCTGCGTGAGCCCGGACGCGAGGACGCCGAGACCGTCGAGTCCGGTGCCCGGGCGGCCGCGCTCGGAGGCTTCACCGCGGTGCACGCGATGGCGAACACCGACCCCGTTGCCGACACGGCGGGCGTCGTGGAGCAGGTCTGGCGTCTCGGACGCGAGGCCGGCTGCTGCGACGTGCAGCCCGTCGGTGCCGTGACCGTCGGCATCGCGGGGGAGCGGCTCGCCGAGCTCGGCGCGATGGCCGACTCCGCCGCGCGCGTGCGGGTCTTCTCCGACGACGGGCACTGCGTGTCGGACGCGGTGCTCATGCGCCGGGCGCTCGAGTACGTCAAGGCCTTCGACGGCGTCGTGGCCCAGCACGCACAGGAGCCCCGGCTCACCGAGTCGGCTCAGATGAACGAGGGGCCGCTGTCCGGCGTGCTCGGCCTGGCGGGCTGGCCCGCGGTCGCCGAGGAGGCGGTCATCGCCCGGGACGTGCTCCTCGCCGCGCACGTCGGTTCGCGCCTGCACGTCTGTCACGTCTCGACGGCCGGGTCGGTGGAGATCCTGCGCTGGGCGAAGTCCAAGGGCTGGGACGTGTCCGCGGAGGTGACCCCGCACCACCTGCTGCTCACCGACGACCTCGTCACCTCGTACGACCCGGTGTTCAAGGTGAACCCGCCGCTGCGCTCCGCCGAGGACGTCTCGGCGCTGCGGGCCGCCGTGGCCGACGGCACGATCGACGCCATCGCGACCGACCACGCGCCGCACCCGATCGAGGACAAGGAGACCGAGTGGAGCGCCGCCGCCATGGGCATGCTCGGCCTCGAGACCGCGCTCGGGGTCGTGCAGCGCTCGCTGGTCGACACCGGGCTCCTCGGGTGGGAGGGGGTGGCCGACCGCATGTCGTACCGCCCCGCCCGGATCGGCCGGCTCGCCGGTCACGGGCGACCCCTCGCAGCCGGGGAGCCGGCGAACCTCACGCTCGTCGACCCGTCCGCGACGATCACCGTGGACCCGGCCGTGCTCGCGTCCCGCAGCCGCAACACCCCGTACGCCGGCATGACCCTGCCCGGTCGCGTCGTCGCCACCTTCCTGCGGGGCCGCCCCACGGTGCTCGACGGGAAGCTCGTGTGAGCGTCCCGCTCGCCCCCGTGCTCGCGCGGGCTCCCGCATCGCAGCCGGTCACGGCCTGGCCGGCCCGGCTCGCCCTGACCGGGCTCGTGCTGCTCGCGGTGGCCGTCGTCTTCCTGCTCATGTGGCGCGGGTGGCAGCACCGGGCCGCGCGGCAGGGTGACGTCCCGGCGCTGCCCGGCGTCCCCGGCGACCTCGGCCCGATCCTGGCCGGTCCGGACGAGGGCGTGTACGTGTGCACCACCCGCGCCGGTGACTGGCTCGACCGCGTCGTCCGGCACGGCCTCGGGGTCCGCAGCCGGGCGGTCCTCACCGTTGCCGCGGAGGGCGTGCTGCTCGCCCGGACCGGGGCGCCCGACCTGTTCGTCCCGGGGGACCGGCTCCTCGGGGCGCGCACGGACCGGGGGATGGCGGGCAAGGTCGTCACCGGCGACGGTCTGCTCGTCCTCACCTGGGAGCACGGCGGCGTACGCCTGGACACCGGCTTCCGCGCCCGCGAGGTGGCCCGCCACGGCGACCTCGTCGACGCCGCCAGGACACTTGCCCGACCCGCCATGCTCGCCGGACCCCGGGGAGAGGAGACCAGCCCGTGAGACCGCCCGCCCTGCTCGTCTGCGAGGACGGGCGCACGTTCACCGGCGAGGCGTTCGGAGCCGAGGGGGAGGCCTTCGGCGAGGCCGTCTTCTGCACCGCGATGAGCGGGTACCAGGAGACGCTCACCGATCCCTCGTACCACCGGCAGGTCGTCGCGATGACGGCGCCGCACATCGGCAACACCGGGATCAACGACGAGGACCCGGAGTCCGGCCGCGTCTGGGTCGCGGGCTTCGTGGTCCGTGACCCCGCCCGGGTCGCGAGCAGCTGGCGGGCTACCCGCACCCTGGACGCCGAGCTGAGCCGGCACGGCGTGGTCGGCGTGGGGCAGGTGGACACCCGCGCGCTCACGCGCCACCTGCGGGAGCGCGGCGCCATGCGGGTGGGGGTGTCGACCACCGAGCGGGACCGTGAGGCGCTGCTCGCCCGCGTGAGGGAGAGCCCGAGTATGGCCGGCGCGGACCTCGTCTCCGAGGTCACGACGGCTGAGCCGTACGTGGTGAGCCCTCCCGCAGGCGTCCCGACCCGCATGCGGGTGGCGGCGCTCGACCTCGGCATCAAGCGCATGACGCCGACCCGGCTGGCCGAGCGCGGCGTCGAGGTGCACGTGATGCCCGCGTCCTCCACCGCGGCGGACCTGCTCGCCCGCGACCCGGACGGGGTGTTCCTCTCCAACGGTCCCGGCGACCCCGCGACGGCGGACGCCGCAGTGGCCGCCGCCCGCGGGGTGCTGGACTCCCGGGTGCCGCTGTTCGGGATCTGCTTCGGCAACCAGGTGCTGGGGCGGGCGGTCGGCTTCGGCACGTACAAGCTGCGGTTCGGGCACCGCGGCATCAACCAGCCCGTCATCGACCGGAGGACAGGCAAGGTCGAGGTGACGTCCCACAACCACGGCTTCGCCGTCGAGGCACCGGCCGACCGGGTGAGCGACACGCCGTACGGACGGGTCGAGGTGTCCCACGTCTGCCTCAACGACGACGTCGTCGAAGGCCTGCGCTGCCTGGACGTGCCGGCGTTCTCCGTCCAGTACCACCCGGAGGCGGCCGCCGGACCGCACGACGCCGGGTACCTCTTCGACAGGTTCACCGCGCTGATGCAGACGGGGAGGGCTGCCTGATGCCGCGCCGTCCCGACGTCTCCTCGGTGCTCGTCATCGGGTCGGGCCCGATCGTGATCGGGCAGGCCTGCGAGTTCGACTACTCGGGGACGCAAGCCTGCCGCGTGCTCAAGGCCGAGGGCCTGCGCGTCTCCCTGGTGAACTCCAACCCGGCGACGATCATGACCGACCCGGAGTTCGCCGACGCCACGTACGTCGAGCCGATCACGCCCGAGACCGTCGAGAAGGTCATCGCCCGGGAGCGCCCGGACGCGCTCCTCGCCACGCTCGGCGGGCAGACCGCGCTCAACACCGCGGTCGCGCTGGCCGAGGCCGGGGTGCTCGAGCGGTACGGGGTGGAGCTCATCGGCGCGTCCATCGACGCGATCCAGGCCGGGGAGGACCGGCAGCGGTTCAAGGACGTCGTCGCCACGCTGCCGCCGGAGCTGGGAGCGGAGTGCGCACAGTCCGCGATCTGCCACACGATGGACGAGTGCCTGGCCGCGGTCGAGCGGCTCGGTTACCCCGTCGTCCTCCGGCCCTCGTTCACGATGGGCGGGGCCGGCTCAGGCATCGCGTACGACGAGGCCGACCTGCGCCGCATGGCCGGGGCAGGGCTGGACGCCAGCCCCACCACCGAGGTGCTGCTCGAGGAGAGCGTGCTCGGCTGGAAGGAGTACGAGCTCGAGGTGATGCGCGACCCGGCGGACAACGTCGTGGTCGTCTGCTCGATCGAGAACCTCGACCCGATGGGCGTGCACACGGGGGACTCGGTGACCGTCGCCCCGGCGATGACGCTCACCGACCGGGAGTACCAGCGGCTGCGTGACATCGGCATCGCGGTGATCCGCGCGGTCGGCGTGGACACCGGGGGATGCAACATCCAGTTCGCCGTCCAGCCCGAGACGGGGCGGGTGGTCGTCGTCGAGATGAACCCGCGGGTGTCGCGCTCGTCAGCGCTGGCATCGAAGGCCACCGGCTTCCCGATCGCGAAGATCGCGGCCCGGGTGGCGCTCGGGTACACGCTCGACGAGATCCCCAACGACATCACCCGCGAGACGCCCGCGTCGTTCGAGCCGGCGCTCGACTACGTCGTCGTCAAGGTGCCCCGGTTCGCGTTCGAGAAGTTCCCTGCGGCCGACCCTCGGCTGACCACCCACATGAAGTCGGTCGGCGAGGCGATGGCCCTCGGGCGCTCGTTCGGCGAGGCCCTGCAGAAGGCCCTGCGTTCCCTCGAGCGCAGCGGCTCGTCGCTGTCCTGGGCGACGCCACCGCCGGCGTCGGTCCCGGAGGCGCTCGCGACCGCCGCCGTTCCCCGCGAGGGACGCCTGCAGGCCGCGCTGGACGCCCTGCGCGCGGGCGCCTCCGCGGACGAGCTCAGCGCCGCGACCGGCATCGACCTCTGGTTCGTCGACCAGCTGGCGCTGCTCGACGAGGTCGCCCGCGAGGTCGCGGACGCGGCCGAGCTCACCCCCGCAGTGCTGCGACGGGCGAAGCGGCACGGGTTCTCCGACGCGCAGGTCGCGGCGCTGCGCAGCATGGACGAGGCGGTCGTCCGCGGTGTACGCCACGCGCTGGGCATCCGTCCCGTCTACAAGACCGTGGACACGTGTGCGGGAGAGTTCGCCGCGCGCACCCCGTACCACTACTCGGCGTACGACGAGGAGACCGAGGTGGAGCCGCGGCAGCGCCCCGCGGTGCTCATCCTGGGATCCGGGCCGAACCGCATCGGGCAGGGCATCGAGTTCGACTACGCGTGCGTGCACGCCTCCTTCGCCCTGCGCGACGCCGGCTACGAGACCGTGATGGTCAACTGCAACCCGGAGACGGTCTCGACCGACTACGACACGTCCGACCGGCTGTACTTCGAGCCGCTCACCCTCGAGGACGTCCTCGAGGT
>JBOGEN010000165.1:0-4092 GCA_050743265.1 Actinomycetes bacterium | reverse complement strand
CGGTCATGCTCCGCCGCGGCTACCCTGTCCGGCGACCAGGTCAGGAGGTGGTCTTTTCGTGGACCCAGCCGAGCTGCTCGTCGACCGCGACGGCCCCGTGCTCACCGTCACGTTCAACCGCCCGGCGCAGCGCAACGCCATGACCTGGGCGATGTACGACGGGCTGTACGAGGCGTGTGAGCAGGCCGACGGCGACGACGGCATCCGGGTCATGGTGCTGCGCGCCGCAGGGGACCGCGCGTTCGTCGCCGGCACGGACATCTCCCAGTTCGCGGAGTTCTCCGACGGACAGGACGGGGTCGACTACGAGGCCCGTATCCAGCGTGTCCTCGACCGGCTCGAGGACGTGAGCGTGCCGACAGTCGCCGCGGTGCACGGGTACTGCGTCGGGGGCGGGCTCGCCCTGGCGGCGGTGTGCGACCTGCGCATCGCGACCCGCTCGGCGCGTTTCGGCGTCCCCGTCGCGAGGACGTTGGGCAACTGCCTGTCGATGAACACGTACTCGCTGCTCGTCCACCACCTGGGCCCCGCGCGCACGCTCGACATCCTGCTGCGCGCCCGCCTGCTGTCCGGGGAGGACGCACGGGCCGCCGGGTTCGCCACCGAGGTGTGCGACGACGGCGACCTCGACACGGTCACCACGGAGGTCGTCGCGCAGCTGCTCGCACACGCCCCGCTGAGCATGTGGGCGGCCAAGGAGGGGGTGCGCCGCCTGCGTCGGGCCTCGCTGCCCGACGGCGACGACATCGTCGCCACCGTGTTCGGCAGCGACGACTTCCACCAGGCGGTCAGAGCGTTCGGCACCAAGTCGACCGTGAGCTGGACGGGCCGCTGACGAGAAGGCCCTAGCCGGACGCGGGACCGTCGGGCTCGGGCAGCCCTGCCGCCCGCGCGGAGACGCACACCTGGCTCACGAACAGCGCGTCGCGGCCCTCGGGGGTCATCCAGTCGAGGTGGCCGTACGCCTCGAGGCAGGCGAAACCGTGGATCGCCGCCCAGGCGTGGAGCATCGCCTGGAAGTTCTCCGACGGCAGGACGACGCCGAGGTCCTCGCTCTTGCCCTCGGCGCACACCGCGAGCGCCGGGTCGACGTCGCAGCTGTAC
Source organism: Actinomycetes bacterium (assembly GCA_050743265.1). Classification (GTDB taxonomy): domain Bacteria; phylum Actinomycetota; class Actinomycetes; order JBOGEN01; family JBOGEN01; genus JBOGEN01. Next base: position 2,988 of record JBOGEN010000165.1, on the reverse strand, counting down.
GGGCGGCCCAGGCGTCCGGCGGCCTGCGCCTCGACGAAGAGGTTCGACAGCTGGGACATCGCCCAGCGTGCCGCCTCGGTCGTCTCGCCCTCCTCCGGGGGGCAGAAGCCGGGCACGGGGAGGCCGAAGATCAGGGCGAAACGGCGGGGGTCGTTCAGGGCCCAGCGCCGGTACGCCTGCGCGCCCGCCCTCCAGCGGCCCCCGACGTCCTCGCGTGCCACGGCCTCCTGGGCCTCGGCGACCGACTGGCCCAGGTCGCGGTACGCGTCCGTGATCAGGACGGTGAGCAGCGCGTCGCGGTCGTCGAAGTAGCGGTAGAGCGCCGGTGGCGTCATGCCCATCTCGCGGGCGATGTCGGTGAACCGGACGTCCGTGGTGCCGTAGGCGCGCATGAGGTCGAGCGCTGTGCGCTTGATCTCGTCGATCGTCGCGGCCCGGGCGCGCTCCCGCCGTGGCAGGGCGCTGGGGACGGCCGTCATCGGTCCTCCTGGGTGTGCTCAGCGTGAAGCATCGTCACAGAAATTAATGGCCTTGACAAGTGATGTGGCTTCGTGTTCGTTATGGAGCGTAACTTATCTGATGGATCTTCACCACGCTCGATCTCGACCGGAGGGACCACCATGGCCATCTCCCCGTCCACCCGACGGCGTGCTCCGGGCACCGCCGCGGAGTCCTCCGACGCACGCACAGGACTGCAGGCCCAGCCGGGCTGGCTGGGCCGACTCGGTCGTCTCACATACCGCCGGCGCGGCCGGACGGTGCTCGCCTGGCTGGGCGCGCTCGTCCTTGCCGGCGTGCTGAGCAGCGCGTACGGCGGTGACTACACCGCGGACTACTCGGTGCCCGGCTCGGACTCACGGGCCGCCCAGGACCTGCTCGACTCCCGGTTCCCCGCCCAGTCCGGCGACACGGTCGACGTCGTCGTGCGGGCCGAGGACGGGTTGGCGAGCTCATCGGTGACCCGTGCCGAGGTCCAGGGCCTGCTCGACGAGCTCGCCACCGTGCCGCACGTGGCCACCGTGGAGGACCCGTACGCCACTCCCGGCGGGATCTCCCCCGACGGGCGGACGCTCGTGTCCCACATCAAGCTCGACGTGGTCAACCCGGTGGACATGCCCGTCCCCGCGAGCGAGCGGATGCTCGCCATCGCCGAGGACGCCTCGTCCGGTGGGGTGGACGTCGCGCTGGGCGGGCAGACGATCGTGCAGGCCGAGCAGGGCGAGATCGGCTCCGAGGGCATCGGGATCCTCGCCGCCGCGGTGATCCTGCTGGTCACGTTCGGCTCGGTCGTGGCTGCCGGGCTGCCGCTCCTCGTGGCCGTCGCCGGTCTCGCCGTGAGCGGCACGCTCACCGGCCTGGTGATCGCATTCGTCGACGCCCCGGACTGGTCCACGTCGCTCGCCACGATGCTGGGCATCGGGATCGGCATCGACTACGTCCTGCTCATGGTGACCCGCTTCCGCGAGTGGCGGGCGGCAGGCCTCGACCCCGAGGCCGCGACGTCCGCGACGCTGGACACCGCCGGACGGGCGGTGATGGTCGCCGGCACGACGGTCGTCATCAGCATGCTCGGCCTGTTCGCGATGGGCCTGTCTTTCATGCGCGGCGCGGCGGTGGTGACCATCGTCGGCGTGCTCGTCGTGATGGCCGCGAGCATCACGCTGTTCCCCGCGCTGCTCGGCTACCTGGGCAAGCACGTCGACAGGCTCCGGCTGCCCCTGGCGCGGCACGGCCCGCCGACGGTCGCCGTGGGCGGTCACGTCGAGCCGAGCGGTCGCTGGCTGGCGTGGAGCCGGCTGGTCGAGCGTCACCGCGTGGTCGCCGCACTGGCCGGGGTGGCGGCCCTGCTCGCCCTCGCCGCGCCGTTCCTCGGCGTCCGCTTCGGCTTCCCCGACGCAGGCAACAACCGCGAGGGCACGTCCAGCCGGATCGCCTACGACCGGCTGGCGGACGGCTTCGGACCTGGCGCCAACGGGCCGCTGCTGCTCGCGGCCGAGCTACCGCCCGGCGGGGACACCACCTCACTGGAGCCGCTGCGCACCGGCCTCGGGCAGACGCCGGGCGTCGCGGCGGTCACCCCCGCGCAGGTCAACCCGGCCGGGGACACCGCGGTCATGACGGTCGTGCCGACCACGGGTCCGCAGGACCCGCGGACGGAGGACCTCGTGCACGCGCTGCGGGACACCACGATCCCCGCCGCGACGGACGGCACCGACACCGCCGTGCACCTCGGCGGGGTGACGGCCACCTCCATCGACAGCACGGAGGACATCGCCGGGCGCATCCCGCTGCTCATCGGCGGCGTGGTCGCGCTGTCCATGCTGCTGCTCGTCGTGGCGTTCCGCAGCGTCGTCGTCGCGGCCAAGGCCGCCGTGATGAACCTGTTCTCGGTCGCCGCGGCGTACGGCGTGATCGCGCTCGTCGCGGAGGGCGGCTGGGCCGGCCGGCTCGTCGGCATCGACACGGAGACGCCGATCCCGGCGTTCGTCCCGGTCATCATGTTCGCCGTGCTGTTCGGCCTCTCCATGGACTACGAGGTGTTCCTCGTGAGCCGGATGCGCGAGGCGTGGACGCGGACGGGCAGCAACGGCCGCGCGATCGTCGAGGGGCTCGCCGGGACCGGACGGGTCATCACGGCCGCGGCCGCCATCATGATCGCGGTGTTCGCCGCATTCGTCCCCAGCCCGGACGTGATCCTCAAGGTCATCGGGGTGGGCATGGCCGCGGCGATCTTCATCGACGCGACGATCGTCCGGCTGCTGCTCGTGCCCGCCGTGATGCACCTGCTGGGACGCGCCACCTGGTGGATGCCGGCCTGGCTGGGCAGGGGCCTGCCGCGGCTCAACGTCGAGGGCCGGCCGGAGGTGCACCTGCCCGCACCGCGCCAGCCCGAGCCCGTCACGGTCTCGAGCGGCTGAGGCTCTCGAGCGGCCGAGGCTCGGACGAAGCTCGGCGACCGCGTCCCGACGCCGGCCCACGGGTCGGCGT
>JBOGEN010000164.1:0-16896 GCA_050743265.1 Actinomycetes bacterium | reverse complement strand
GCCATCCGCAGGGGTGGCACCGGTGGTGACCAGGTCGGGAGGGCTCCGTGCTCGTACTGGTGCTCGAAGTGCTCGCGGCGGTGGGCGTGCTCTTCGTGGTCGCGGTTGCCGCGTCCGGGCGTGCCGGGTCCATGTCGCCGGCCCGCCCTGACCGGTCGCCGGTCAGACTGCCCACCGACCGTCCGCTGACCGGGGAGGACGTCAGCCGCGTGCGGTTCGGGGTGGCCCTGCGCGGCTACCGCATGGACGCGGTGGACGACGTGCTCGACCGCCTGACGGCCGAGCTGGACGCCAGGGACGCCAAGCTCGCCTCGTTCGGGGTCGCGCCGGTGCCCGCGCCTCCCAGCCCCACCACGCGGTCCGACCCCACACCCACGGCGTACGACGAGAGGGAGGTCGCCGACATGCGCAGCGTGCCTCCCGGGTTCCCCCCCGAGCCGACGACCGACCCGACCGGCCGGCACGACTACGCCGCCCCGCACTATCAGCCGGGCCCCACGTTCGAGCCTGGCCCGCCGAGGCCTCCGCCCGACGCACCGTCGACACCGCCGCAGACGTCGTCGGCTCCGCCTGTCCCACCGACGACCCCGCCTGCGCCGTCGTCGACCCCGCCGCCTGCCGGGCCGCTGCCCGGGGGCGGGTACGAGCACGACGAGGGCGTCTATGACGCGGACGAGGCCGCGTACGCGCCGGCCGACCCTGACGACGAGCCCGAGGGGCCGTACCTCGCGGACTCCGCTGGGCCGGATCCTCCCCGGGACCGCCCCACCGACGAGTGGCGCGCCGTGTACGACGAGCTGCGACCGCCGGACGTCGTGGCCGCGGCGGGCGCCGGCCCGCGTCGCATCGTCGGCGAGGAGGAGCCGTCCGAGGACTCAGGTGACCCGGACGCGCAGGAGCCAGGTGACCCGTACGCCGAGGACACGAACCCGCGGTGGCGCCGAGGTCGCGGCGAGGAGGGTTCGTGGCCGAGCTCGTGGTGAGCGTCGAGGTCGACGCTACTCCCGAGCGCACGTGGCGGGCGCTCGTCGACTGGGAGTCCCAGGGTGACTGGATGCTCGGCACCCGAGTACGCGGCACCGAACGCGGGGGTCACGCCGTCGGAGGCGGGCTGGTCGCGGTGACCGGGGTGGGCCCCCTCGCCGTCCACGACTCCATGGTCGTCACCCAGTGGGAGCCGCCGCAGCGGTGCGTCGTCCGGCACACGGGGAGGGCGATCCAGGGCGCGGGCGCGTTCGAGGTGGAGCCGCTGCCCGGCGGGCGTTCCCGGGTCGTCTGGTCGGAGTGGGTCGTACCGCCGCTGGGGCTGCTCGGCCAGGCGGGCTGGCTTCTCGTCCGGCCGCTCGTGCGCGCCGGTGTGGCGTACTCGCTGCGCCGTCTCGCCGGCACGCTCGCACAGCCTCCGTCGGACGCGTCGCCGATCGGGGCCGGGTGACCGTGGACGGCCCTCTCGTCGGCGAGGACGGGCTGGCCCGCTGCCCGTGGGCCGGGGTCACGCCGGAGTACCTGCGCTATCACGACACCGAGTGGGGTCGCCCGGTCCACGGCGACGACGCCTTGTACGAGCGGCTGTGCCTGGAGGCCTTCCAGTCCGGGCTGTCGTGGCTCACGATCCTGCGCAAGCGGGAGGGGTTTCGGGCGGCGTTCGCCGGCTTCCGCATCGAGGAGGTGGCCCGGTTCGGCGAGGCGGACGTCACGCGCCTGCTCGCCGACACGGCCATCGTGCGCAACCGGGCGAAGGTGGAGGCCACGATCCACAACGCGCGTGTGGCGGCCGACCTGCCGGACGGGCTGGGCGCGCTCGTCTGGTCGTTCGCCCCCGACGGCCCGCCTACCGCCCCGGCCACCCTGGCCGACGTCCCGGCCCAGACACCTGCCTCGGCCGCCCTGGCCAAGACGCTCAAGAGGCACGCGTTCCGCTTCGTCGGCCCGACCACGGCGTACGCGACGATGCAGGCCGTCGGGCTGGTGGACGACCACCTGGCCGGGTGCCACGCCCGGGGAGGCTGAGCGCCCGCCACGGAAGAGGCGGCCGGGCCGCGGTCGAACCTGAAGCCGAACCCGCGGTGCTCAGCGTCCGTGGAAGAGTGGCGTCTCCTTGGCGACGAACGCGTCGACCGCGTCGCGGTGGTCCTCGGTCGCGCCCGTACGTGCCATCTGCTGGCCCTCGAACTCCAGCGACGCGTCGAGGTCGTGGGTGGCCGAGAACGCGAGCGCCTGCTTGATGGACGCGTACGCCACGGTCGGGCCGGACGCGAGCCGTGTGGCCAGGGTGTGCGCGGCACCTGCCAGCTCGTCCTGCGGGACGACCGAGGTGGCCAGCCCGAGCGTTGCGGCTTCGGCGGCCGGCACGGTGGACGGCATGAGCAGCAGCTCGGCAGCCTTGGCCCACCCGACGAGGCGCGGCAGCGTCCAGGACGCCCCGGTGTCACAGGCCAGGCCGATGCCGGCGAACGCGGTGTTGAACCCGGCGTTCTCACTGAGGACCCGGAAGTCGCAGGCGAACGCGAGCGAGGCCCCCGCGCCGGCGGCCACGCCGTTGACCGCGGCGACCACCGGTTTGGGCATGCCGGCGAGCGTGCGCGCGATCGGGGCGTAGTGGTCGGGGACGGTGGACCACACCTCCTCGACCGGCTTCGACCGCACGTTCTCGACGTGCTCGCGGAGGTCCTGGCCCACGCAGAAGGCCTTGTCGCCGGACCCGGTCAGCACCACGGCGCGCACCGACGCGTCCTCCGCGACGGCCTGCAACCGGTCGCGCAGCGACTCCTTGAGGGCCACGTCGAGGGCGTTCATCGCCTCCGGACGCGCGAGGGTGAGCGTCGCGACGCCGTCGGACGTGTCGTAGCGCAGGGGGTCAGGCACCGGTGTCCTCCTCGGGGGCTCGGGTGTGGTGAGGGGCGTTGTCGTGGTCGGGCGTCATGGCCCTGTCGACGAACCGGGACGCGGCCGGGAACAGCCGGGCCGACTCGGCGTCGAAGAGGTCGGCCGCCTTCACCCCGGGCCAGTCCGCCGGGAGCAGGACGGCCGGCAGGCCCGGGTCGGTGAAGAGGAACTTGCGCCACTCGTGCACCAGCCGGCTGCGGACGGAGAACGCCTGCTCGTCGCCCGCGTCGCTGCCCACCTCCGCGACGAGCACCTCGGCGTCCCCGATCCAGCGGGTGTACGCCCGGGCGAGGCCCTCGAGGTCCCAGGCCCGGGCGACCAGGCCGGCGGAGTCGCCGTCGTGCAGGGCGGTGAACCGCTCGGCGCGCACCCGCTCGCCCTCGAGCAGCGCGTCCACCTCGGGGGAGGTGCGTGGCCCGATCCACGTCGTGTCGTCGAGCGGGGCGAACCCGAGGAAGCCGAGCCCGGAGCGGAGCCGCTCACGCGCGGTGCGCTCCCGCAGCCGGGTGGTGACCAGCAGGTGCCAGTGCCCGTCCCAGTCGGCCTGGCGGGTCCGGTAGACCCGGGCGGCGGCGTCGTCCAGCCGGCGGCTGGCCCGCCGGGTCAGGGCGTACCCCGCGCCCTCGGGGAGCTTGACGGGCTCGAGCCAGCCCTGGCGCACCATCCGCGACACGGCCGTACGGACGGCCGGCGGGGCGACGTCGAGCGCCGCCAGCATGCGGACGAGTGCCGACACCGGGGCACGCCCCCCACGCGCACGCAGATGGTCCCCGTACAGGTCGAAGAGTGCGGACCGGGCGTTCACGCGGCCAGTCTGCCGCATGGCAGGGGCGGGCCACGGAGATCGATTCCGTCGGCGAGACCCGTAGGGGGATAATGCTCCCGGTTCATCACGAGGGCTGCGCCGCGGCGTGGCGACGCGGCGCCTGGCGCGACGCGCACAGGAAGGGGAGCGAGCATGGCGGCCATGAAGCCGCGGACGGGCGACGGTCCGCTCGAGGTCACCAAGGAGGGGCGCGGCATCGTCATGCGCGTCCCACTCGAGGGGGGCGGGCGTCTCGTCGTGGAGCTCTCGGCGGACGAGGCGGGGGCTCTGGGCGCCGCTCTCAAGGACGTCGCCGGCTGAGCCGTCGACCGAGCCGCTGAAGGCTCCGCTCCCGAAGCGGGGCTGTCGCGGCCCCGTCCGATTGCCCGGGAGGGGCGGGCGGGGCCGTCGCCGTTCCCGGGAGGCGCCCCCGACTCGCCGACCCGCACGCTGACCAACCGAAAGGACCCCGTGTGGCTCTGCCGGGTCTCACCCTCGCGGCCAGGCCGCTGCTCGCCGCCGCGCCCGACGCGGACGCCGTCGCCGTTCCCCTCGCCCGTGGCGAGGACGGGCCCGAGCCGGGCCCCGGGGCCGATGAGGTCGCCGGGGTCCTCGCCCTCGACCTGCCTGACCTGCTCGCCCGCGAGAAGGCGACCGGGGACCCGGGCGAGGTGCTCGCCGTCCCGGTCACGGACGGGTCCTCGCTCGCGGTCGCGCTGCTCGTCGGTGTGGGCGACGGCTCCCCGGCCGCGCTTCGCCGCGCCGGGGCGGCGCTCGCTCGCCGGGCCGCGGGGCGCACGCGGCTGGTCACCTCGGTCGTCTCGGGCACCGCTGAGGCTCCTTTCGACGGGCTGCGGGCGTTCGTCGAGGGGCTGGCGCTCGCCGCGTACACGTTCACCCGCCGGTCGCAGCCCAAGCAGCCGGGCCTGGTCGAGCAGGTCACGCTCGTGGTGGACGAGCCCGACATGGCACGCGAGACCCTGGGGCGGGCCGTCGTCACTGCCGAGGCGGTCCACACCGCTCGTGACCTCGCGAACACGCCCTCGCAGGAGAAGACGCCGCAGTGGCTCGCCGAGCAGGCGGCGCTGGTCGCCAGCCGGTCCGGCCTGGCCGTGCACGTCCGGGACGCCCGCGCGCTGCGGGACGAGGGGTTCGGCGGCATCGTCGCAGTCGGCCAGGGTTCTGCGAGCCCGCCACGGCTCGTCGAGCTCACGTACACGCCGGACGTGGCGGGCCCGTCGACGCCGCACGTCGTGCTCGTCGGCAAGGGCATCACGTTCGACACCGGCGGCCTCAGCCTCAAGCCCCGCGAGGCCATGGTGCCGATGAAGACGGACATGTCCGGGGGAGCGGCGGTCATCGCGGTGATGGGGGCGCTGCGCGCCAGCGGGGTGCCCGTACGCGTGACCGGGCTGGTCGCAGCCGCAGAGAACATGCCGTCCGGCTCGGCGTACCGCCCGGGGGACGTGCTCACCCAGTACGGCGGGCGCACGGTCGAGGTGGTGAACACCGACGCCGAGGGCCGCCTCGTGCTCGCCGACGCGCTGGCGTACGCGGACGCGGCCCTCGACCCGGACGTGGTCGTCGACGTGGCCACGCTGACCGGTGCCGCCGCCCTCGCGCTGGGGCGTACCCACGCCGCGGCGTACTCCGACGACGACGCGCTCGCCGAGGCACTCGTCGCGGCGGGGGAGGACAGCGGGGAACGGCTGTGGCGGATGCCGCTGGTGGCGGACTACCGCGCGTCCCTCGACTCGGACGTCGCGGACCTCTGCCACGTCTCCACGGACCCGCACGCCTCCGGGGGCTCGATCACGGCCGCGCTGTTCCTGCGCGAGTTCGCCGGCGCCCGTACGTGGGCCCACCTGGACATCGCCGGGCCGGCACGGGCCCAGAAAGACAGCGACGAGATCACCAAGGGGGGCACCGGGTTCGGCGCCCGGGTCCTGCTGCGCTGGCTCGAGAACGGGCTCTGAGCGTCAGGCCGGTCGGCGCCGTACGGCGGCCAGCAGGCCGTCACCGACCGGCAGCATCGCCGGCAGGAAGCGCTCGTCCTCGAGCAGGGTCTCGCAGACCTCGCGGATCGCGACCGTGTCCGGGTCGCGCTGTGCCGGGTCGGCGACCCGGTCGTGCCAGAGCGCGTTGTCGAACGCGACCACGCCGCCCGGCCGGAGCAGCCGGGCCGCCTCGGCCAGGTAGTCCGGGTACTCGCGCTTCTCCCCGTCGCAGAACACCAGGTCGTACGCCTCGTCGGTGAGGCGCGGCAGCACCTCGCTGGCACGGCCGGTGATCAGCCGCGCCCGGTTCGGCGGGAACCCGGCCTCCGAGAGGGACTGCCGTGCCATCCGCTGGTGCTCGGGCTCGACGTCGACGCTGGTGAGGACGCCCTCCGGGCGCATGCCCCGCAGCAGCCAGATCGCGGAGACCCCGGTGCCCGTGCCCACCTCGACGACGGCGCGCGCGTCCGTGGCGGCGGCGAGAAGGCGCAGGCTCGCACCGGCTCCGGTGCCGACCGGGACGACGCCGAGCTCGTCGGCACGGCGCCGCGCGGCGGTGAGCGGGTCGTCCTCGGCCACGTACGCCTCGGCGTACGCCAGGCTCGTGGGCTGGATCCCGTTGATGGTGACCTCCTCCCGGCGACCCCGTGATCGGGAAGCCTATCGGGGCGGGATGCGCAGGTGCGGGAACCTCGCCGTGGGACCTGGCGTTACCTCCAACAGGCCCGTCGGCGCGGCCCCCTGCGCCCGTGGTGGTGCGTCCGGCCACGTCAGGGGGCACCATGGGAGCAGGCAGGGCGGCACGTCACGGCTCTCACGGCGGAACGTGCCGGTGGACACGAGCCGGAGAAGGAGGAGGTGGGCCGGTGAGCGACCGCGCCGAGTACACGCCCGACCTCCCCGTCCCCGAGGACTGGACCCCTCCCACCTGGGAGCAGGTCGTCGAGACCCACTCGGCCCGCGTCTACCGACTCGCGTACCGGCTCTGCGGTGACCCGCACGACGCCGAGGACCTCACCCAGGAGGTCTTCGTCCGGGTGTTCCGCTCGCTGTCGAGCTACCGGCCGGGCACGTTCGAGGGCTGGCTGCACCGGATCACGACCAACCTGTTCCTCGACATGGTGCGCCGGCGCCAGCGCATCCGGTTCGACGCGCTCGCCGGCGACGCCGAGCGCCTGCCCGGCCGCGAGCCCACCCCCGCCCAGGTGTTCGACGACCGCCACCTCGACCCGGACGTCGAGAAGGCCCTGGCCGCGCTCCCGCCGGACTTCCGCGCCGCCGTGGTGCTGTGCGACATCGAGGGCCTCTCGTACGAGGAGATCGCGGCCACGCTGGGCATCAAGCTCGGCACGGTCCGAAGCCGCATCCACCGCGGCCGCGCCCTGCTGCGCGCCGCGCTCGACCACCGTGCCCCGCACTCCGAGGCCCAGACCCTCGACGTCGACGCGGCGTCCTCACCGTCCGGTCGGGAGGCGGACGCCCCGTGAGCCATCTCGGTGACCGCGTCGCCGCGCTCGTCGACGGCGAGGTGAGACACGACGAGCGTGACCGGCTGCTCGCGCACGTCGCCGGGTGCCCGTCCTGCCATGCCGAGGTCGAGGCCGTCCGCGCGGTGAAGCAGCGGACGAGCGCCCTCGGCGGCCCCGCCCCGAGCGACGCGCTCACCGCCCGCCTGCGGGCGCTTGGGGAGCCGGGCGAGCCGCTGCCGCCCACCCGGCCCCGAATGCCCGGGGGCTCGTCCCGCCCGTTGCGGACGGCCACCCTCCGGGCACCCCGGACGCCACGGGGCGCCGGTGGCGCGACGGCCTCGCGGACCCGCCGACTCTCCCTCGTGGCCGCCTCTTTCGCCGCGGGGACGCTCACCACGGCGTTCCTCGTCGGCGGGGAGCAGCCCTCGTCCAGCCCGCCGGTCGTGCCCCCGGTGGACCAGTTCGCCGTGGAGCACGCCGGGACGTCCGGCGACATCCCGCTGACCGACCCGGCGGCCGCCGCCGTGACCGTCGGCGGCCCGTCGAGTCCCGCGAGCGGCGTGGGCACGTTCGGCACCGGTGCGGATCGGGCCGGCCTCGTCCCGTCCTCCCCGGTCCAGGTCAGCCCGCTGGTCGTGCCCGTCTTCCGGTGATCTCGCCGCGCGCCCTCCCGCTCACCTCGGTCGCGCTGGCGCTCGGGCTCGCGATGACCGTGTACGGGGCCGGGACGCTCCCGGTGGCCCGTGCCGCCCAGGACCCGCCGCCCCTCGAGCGCGAGCAGGCCGCCCTCGGTCTGCTGGAGCGGGCCGCGCACGCGGCTCGGTCGGTGGGCTACCGGGGGACGCAGTTCATCTCCGCCTGGGACCCGTCCGGCACGACCGCGTACATCGCGGACGTCGCGCACGCGCCGGGACACGGCGTCGCCGTCCAGGTGGAGAGCACGCCGGAGACCCCGGGGGGTGCGGTGTTCTCGAGCGACGGGCGGCCGGTGCTCGGGCTCGAGGGCCCGACCGGAGGAGCGCTCGCCCTGCTCGCGCGCAACTACGACCTGCGGGTGGCCGGCACGGGGAGGGTGGCCGGGCGGGACGCGCACGTGGTGGAGGCGCTGCGCACCGACCGCTCGGTCGCGGGCAGGTTCTGGCTGGACGCCGCGACCGGCCTCGTGCTGCGTCGTCACGCGCTCGACTCCGCGGGGCGCACCGTCCGGGCGAGCGCGTACGTCGACATCGCCATCGGCCGGGACCAGGTGGCGCTGACCCACCTGCCCCCGGTGCTGCCGCAGCCCTGGACGACGCGGGTGAGCGAGGCGGGGCTGCGGCGGATGCGGGCAGCCGGCTGGTCCTGTCCTCAGGGCCTGCCGGACCGGCTCGCCCTGTACGACGCACGTCGGCAGCCGCTGTCCGGCTCGGGCCCGGGCGGGGTGCTGCACCTGTCCTACTCGGACGGGCTGTCCACCGTGTCCGTGTTCCAGCAGCGCGGCAGGTTGGAGGGGGTCCCGGCCGGGTACCGCCCGGCCAGGGTGCACGGCCTCGCGGTGCACGTCCACGAGGGTCTCCCACGGCGAGTGGTGTGGTCGGCGGACGGCACCGTGTACACCGTGTTCGCGGAGGCACCGTGGGAGACGGTGCAGGCGGTCGTGACGTCCCTGCCGCACGAGGAGGAGGAGTCGGGGATGCTGAACCGGGTGGGCCGGGGGTTCGGCCGTGTGGTGTCCTGGCTGAACCCCTTCGGCTGACCGACGTTCTCACCGACGACGCACGACCGGTACGAGGAGCCGACTGATCCGATGAGTGACGAGAGCACCGGCCGCGAGACCCCGCGCTCCCCGTGGCGGTCCGACCCGTCCGGCCCGTCCGGGCAGGACGACCCGTGGGTCCCCCGGGAGAACGCCTCCGCGGAGGGTCGCGGCTCCGGCGCGTACGGGGGCGGGTACGGCGCGCCGGGTGCGTACGGGGCACCGGGCGGGTACGGCGCCCCCGTGTCGTACGGCGGCTCCGGGTACGGTCAGCCCGGTTACGGCGGGCAGCAGCCGCCGTACGGCGGGTCGGGGTTCGGCGGTCCTGGGTACGGCGGCACCGGGTACGGCGGGCAGGACCCGGCGGACACCCTGGGCACCCTGCCGCGCGAGAGGCGTGGGCCCGGCCTCGGCGTGCTCGTCGTGCTCGCGGTTGTCATCGCGCTGCTGGCCGGCGGGCTCGGTGCGGCAGCGGCGATGCTGGCCACGCAGGACGACGAACCGGCGTCCGTCATCGACGGCGGGGCTGACCTGGGCTCACCCCCGGACCGCGGGACCGCACGCTCCGCAGGCAGCGTCGCCGGCATCGCCAGGAACGTGCTGCCGAGCGTGGTCTCGATCAAGGTGTCCGACGGCGAGGCGGACGGGACCGGCTCGGGGTTCGTCATCCGGGGCGACGGCTACATCCTCACGAACAACCACGTCGTCGAGTCGGCCACGGACGGCGGCGAGATCCGCGTCGTGTTCAACGACGAGGAGAGCGCGGAAGCGGAGATCGTCGGGTCCGACGCGAGCTACGACCTCGCCGTGATCAAGGTCAAGGCAAGGGACCTGCCGACCGCCCGGCTGGGCAACTCCGACGACGTCGTGGTCGGCGACCCCGTGGTCGCGATCGGCTCACCGCTCGGCCTGTCCGGCACGGTCACGTCCGGCATCGTGAGCGCCCTCGACCGTCCCGTCACCGCCGGCGAGAGCGCGGGGGAGAGCTCCTTCATCAACGCGATCCAGACCGATGCGGCGGTCAACCCGGGCAACTCCGGCGGGCCGCTGGTGAACCGGCGCGGCGAGGTCGTGGGCATCAACTCCGCGATCGCCAGCCTGGGCGCAGGCCTCGGCAACCAGACCGGCAGCATCGGCCTCGGGTTCGCCATCCCGGTGAACCAGGCGCGTCGGGTGGCCGAGGAGCTGATCCGTACGGGTGAGGCGACGCACCCGATCATCGGCGCGACGCTCGACCTGCGCTACGACGGGGAGGGGGCCCGCATCCTGGGCGACCCTCCGGGCGAGTCCCCAGCCGTACTCCCGGACGGGCCCGCGGCCAAGGCCGGGCTGCGCGGCGGCGACATCGTCGTCGCGCTGGACGGGGACCGGGTGACGAGCGCGGAGGAGCTCATCACGGCGATCCGCAGCCACGTGCCGGGGGACAAGGTCTCGCTGACCTACCGCAGGGGCGGGGAGGAGCACAAGGTCTCGCTGACCCTGGTCGAGGACGACTGACCCGCGCCGGGCCCGGGTGCCGACGGCTACTGTGGACGTGTCGGCGCTCGTCGCCGGCCCGTGAAGCCCCCAGTAGCTCCCGGAGGGACCGTGTTCGGCGACATCGGCCTCGGCGAGATCCTGGCGCTCGGCGTGGTCGCGATGTTCGTGTTCGGGCCGGACAAGCTGCCCAAGATCGCCGCGGACGCGGGGCGGATGGTGCGCCAGCTCCGCCGGATGGCCACCGACGCGCGGTCGGACCTGTCCGAGCACCTCGGGTCCGACTTCTCCGATCTCGACCTGCGCGACCTGAACCCGCGCCGTGCGGTCAGCCGGGCGATCTTCGAGGACGAGCGAGACGATCGCGATCAGCGCCCCGCCCGCCGGCCCGCGCCGGTCGAGCCCGGGGAGCGTCCGCCGTACGACGCCGACGCGACCTGAAGGTCAGCGCCCGGCCGGGCTGAGGCCCAGGGAGCGGCCGACGAGGTTGCGCGACCGCGAGGCGAGCCCGTTCGCGATCCCGGTGAGCGCCTGCCCGGCCGGCGACTCGCTGTCGGAGAGGACGAGCGGCATCCCCTCGTCGCCCCCCTCCCGCAGGCGTACGTCGATCGGGACCTGGCCGAGGACGGGGACGTCCGTCCCGAGCAGCCGGGACAGCCCGTCCGCGACCCGCTGGCCACCGCCGGAGCCGAACACGTCAACGGTCTCGCCGCAGTGCGGGCACGGAAAGCCCGACATGTTCTCGATCACGCCGAGGATCTGCTGGTGGGTCTGGGCCGCGATGGAGCCCGCCCGCTCGGCCACCTCGGCCGCAGCCTGCTGCGGTGTGGTGACGACGAGGATCTCCGCGGACGGCAGGAGCTGAGCCACCGAGATCGCGACGTCGCCTGTGCCTGGCGGGAGGTCCATGAGGAGGACGTCGAGATCGCCCCAGAACACGTCGGCGAGGAACTGCTGCAGCGCGCGGGGCAGCATCGGCCCCCGCCAGGTCACGGGACGCCCACCGGCGAACATGCCGATCGAGATGACCTTCACGCCGTGCGCGGTCGGGGGCATGATCATGTCCTCGACCTTGGTGGGCATGCCGGACACGCCCAACATCCGCGGGATCGAGTGGCCGTAGTAGTCGGCGTCGAGCACCCCGACGGACAGCCCCCGGGCGGCGAGCGAGGCGGCGAGGTTGACCGTCACCGAGGACTTGCCTACCCCACCCTTGCCGGACGCCACGGCGTACACCCGGGTGAGCGACCCGGGCTGGGCGAACGGGATCACCGGTTCCGCCTGCCCGCCGCGAAGTCGCGTCTGGAGATCCTTGCGCTGGTCCTCGGACATCACGTCGAGGTCGACCCGGACGCCCGAGACCCCGCCGACCTTGCCGACCGCCTCGCTGACCCGGGAGGTGATCGTGTCCTTCATCGGGCAGCCGGCCACGGTGAGGTAGACCGCGACGCTGACGGCGCCGTCGTCGCCGATGTCGACGGACTTGACCATGCCCAGATCGGTGATCGGGCGGTGGATCTCCGGGTCCTGGACGGTGGCGAGTGCGGCGTTGACCTGGTCGAGAGTGGGCGGGTGAGCCATACGCCCATGCTACGGCCGTGTCGCGACCACCCGGCCGGGCCGCAGGGCGGTGGGTACGATCTCGCCATGCCTCCGAGCCAGGCCGTGACCACCCAGAGGGGCGACCACGCCCCTGGCCCTAGCACGTCGGCCTTCCCCACGCCGGACGCGTTGGCCGTCTGGCGGGACTTCCTACGCGCCCACGCCCTGCTCGTCCGACGGCTCGAGGCCGACCTGGTGGCCGAGCACGCGCTGCCGCTTGCCTCGTACGACGTGCTGGTCCAGCTGGTCGAGGCCACCGACCACCGGCTGCGGATGACCGAGCTGGCCGAGCGCGTGCTGCTCTCACGCAGCGGGCTGACCCGGCTGGTGGACCGCCTCGCCAGGGAGGGGCTGGTCCGGCGCGAGGCGTGCCCGAGCGACGCCCGCGGCCTGTACGCGGTGCTCACCGACGAGGGGTACGACCGGCTCCGCCGGGCCACTCCCACGCACCTGCGCGGGGTGGAGCGGTACGCCGTGGGCCGTCTGGACGCGGCTGAGCTCGCTTCCCTGCACGAGGTGCTGAAGCGGTTCCTGGACGAGTAGCGGCCGGGGGAGCCCGGCAGCCCGGCAGGCTCAGATGCGGTCCGTGGGGGTGGCGCGCAGGACCTCCTCGTACGTGGTGGTCCCGGCGTTCACCGCCTGGAGCCCTGCCTCGCGGAGCGTCATCATGCCTTGCGTGGCGGCCTCGGTGGCCACCGCCGTCTCGGTCGGGGACTCGAGCAGGACCCGGCGCATCTCGGGGGTGATGGCGAGGACCTCGAACAGGCCGAGCCGGCCGCGGTAGCCGGTGTTGCCGCACCCGGCGCAGCCGGTGCCGGCGCGCGGGGCGGAGGCCGGGACGTTTTCCGGGTCGAGCCCGAGCCGGGCCAGGACGTCCGGGTCCGGGGCGCCCGGCGCGGCACACCCGCTGCACGGTCGGCGGACCAGCCGCTGGGCGACGACCAGCGCGAGGGACGAGCCGACCAGGTAGGGCTCGACGCCCATCTCGACCATGCGGGTCACGGCGGAGACGGCGTCGTTCGTGTGCAGGGTGGAGAGCACGAGGTGCCCGGTGAGGGAGGCCTGCAGGGCCAGCTCGGCGGTCTCGGTGTCGCGGACCTCACCGACGAGGACGATGTCGGGGTCCTGACGCAGGACGGCGCGCAGCCCGCGAGCGAAGGTCATGCCCGACCGCTCGTGCACCTGGACCTGGGTGATGCCGTTCATCTGGATCTCGACCGGGTCCTCGAGCGTGATGATGTTGCGCTCGACGGTGTGGACCTCGGCCAGCGCCGCGTACAGCGTGTTGGTCTTGCCCGAGCCGGTGGGCCCAGTGATGAGGACGAGCCCCTGGGAGCCCTGGAGCGCCCTCCGCATGGTGGCCAGCTGGGGGCCGAGCATGCCCAGCTCCTCCACCTCGGGAACCTGCTCGGCGCGGGCCAGCAGCCGGATCACGACCTTCTCGCCGTGCAGGTTCGGCAGCGTGCTCACCCGGGCGTCCACGGTGGAGCCCTCGACGGTGATGCGGGTGCGGCCGTCCTGGGGGACGCGGCGCTCCGCGATGTCCAGTCCCGAGGTCACCTTGAGCCGGCTGATCACGGACGCGGCGGCCGAGCGGGGCGCGGTCATGACGTCGCGGAGCAGGCCGTCCACGCGGAAGCGGACACGCAGCGCGTCCCGCATGGGCTCGACGTGGATGTCGCTGGCCCCGGCGCGGACGGCGTCGGAGAGGATCATGTTGACCACCCGGACGGTGGGGGCGTCGTCCGTTGCCGTGGCCTGTCCGAGCTCCTCCTCCGCGTCCGCGTCCATGCCGTCGAGGACGGAGGCGGCCTCGCCTGCCTCGTCCGCGAGCGACCAGGTCCGGGCGTGCACCTCGCGGATCTGGCTCTCCTGCGCGACGCAGACGACAAGCTCGCGGGCGTGCGTGTACATCCGGACGTCGTCCAGGCCGACCACGTTCGTGGGGTCGGAGGTGGCCACCTTGAGCCCGTTCGGGATGCGCTCGAGGACGACCACCCCGGCGCGTGTGGCGACCTGGCGGGGCACGAGCCTGGCCAGGTCCGCGGGGATCGTGGTGAACCGCAGGTCCACCATCTCCAGGTTGAGCTGCGAGGCCAGAGAGGTGGCGATCTCCGCCTCGGTGGCCAGCCCGAGCTGGGTGATCACCTCGCCGAGCCGCAGGCGGGTACCGCCCTCGGCCACCTGGGCCTGGCGGTCCAGGGCGGACTGGAGCTGCTCGGCCGTCAGCACGTTGGCTGCGACGAGCACCTCTCCGAGACGCTTGCGACTAGGTCGGGTCACTTTCCCGCTATCGGTCGGATGGCCGCAGAGGTGAACCTCTCCAGACAAGATCGTTTCGCCCGGCAAGGCGGACGGCTCCCCGCCCGGCTCAGGAGTGTGCCGGGCCCGCCGGCCGGGCGGCCCCGTCGCGGCCGGCCTCCCTGTCCCGCTCGCGGTCCCCGTCCCGGCGCTCGCCGGTCTCCTCCAGCAGGCGTGTGATCTCCGAGCGCAGGTAGTCGCGGGTAGCCACCTCACCGAGGGCGATCCGCAGGGCGGCCACCTCACGGGTGAGGAACTCCGTGTCCGCGATGGACCTTTCGTCCGTGGCCCTGTCCTGCTCGTACTGCACCCGGTCCCGATCGTCCTGCCTGTTCTGCGCGAGCAGGATCAGCGGGGCGGCATACGAGGCCTGCAGCGAGAGCGCCAGCGTGAGGAAGATGAACGGGTACTCGTCGAAGCGCAGGTCACGGGGCATGACCACGTTCCAGGTGATCCAGACGATCACGACGACCGTCATGTAGATCAGGAACCTGCCGGTGCCGATGAACCGGGCGATCCCCTCGGAGAAGCGGCCGAACGCCTCCGGGTCGTAGTGCGGGCGCGGGACGGCCCGGCGGGGCTCGCGCGGCACGTCCAGGCGGCGGGTGCGGGGCTCACGCGCCACGAGCGGTCTCCGCGGTCTCGCCGGCGGCCTCGCGCCAGTCGTCCGGCAGCAGGTGGTCGAGGACGTCGTCCACGGACACGGCGCCGAGCATGTGCCCGTCCTCGTCCACCACGGGCACCGCGACGAGGTTGTACGTCGCCAGGTAGCTGGTCACCTCGGGCAGCGGCGTGTCCGGGCGCAGCGGCTCCGTGTCGGTGTCGAGGATGCCGCCGACGATCGACGAGGGGGGCTCGCGGAGCAGGCGCTGCAGGTGGGCCATGCCCAGGTACCGGCCGGTCGGGGCCTCGTGCGGCCCCCGCGTGACGAACACGACGGAGGCGAGCGCCGGGGTCAGCTCGGGGTTGCGCGCGCGGGCCAGTGCCTCGGCTACAGCGGCGTCCGGCGGGAGGATCACAGGCTCGGTCGTCATCATGCCGCCGGCGGTGTCCTCGGAGTACGTGAGCAGCCGGCGTACCGGCTCGGCCTCCTCCGGCTCCATGAGCGTGAGCAGCTGCTCGGCCTCGTCCGTGGGGAGCTCGCCGAGCAGGTCGGCGGCGTCGTCCGGGTCCATCGCCTCGAGAACGTCCGCGGCGCGCTCGCTGCCCAGCTGGGAGAGGATCTCGACCTGGTCGTCCTCGGGCAGCTCCTCGAGGACGTCGGCGAGCCGCTCGTCGTCGAGGGCCGCCGCGACCTCGGCGCGGCGCTTCGCGGACAGCTCGTGCATGACGTTGGCGAGGTCAGGCGCCCGCAGCTTGTCGAAGGCGGCGAGCAGGTTGGCCGCCCCCTGGCCCTCCTCGACCGCGGTGAAGCCGGTGACCTCGTCCCACTCCACCGTCTTCGTGGGCCCCCGGCGCAGCCGGCCGCCGGGCTGGCGTACGGCGACCTTGGTGGCCACCCAGTCGCGCGTCCGGGTCAGCTCCATGCCGATGTCGAGGACGGTCACCGTCTCACCGGTCGCGACCAGGGTGACCTTGCGGTCGAGCATCTCGGAGAGCACGAGCGTCTCGGTCGGACGCTGCTCGAACCGGCGAAGGTTCACCAGGCCGGTCGAGATGACCTGGCCCGCGTCGATGGACGTGACCCGCGTCATCGGCAGGAAGATGCGCCGCCGGGGCTGCACCTCCACGACGAGGCCGAGCACGCGGGGAGGCTGCCGGCCCAGGCGCAGGGCCACGACGACGTCGCGCACACGGCCGACCTGGTCCCCGGTCGGGTCGAAGACCGAGGTGCCGGCCAGGCGTGCGATGAAGACCCGCGTCCCTCCGCCGCTCATTCTTCGCAGGCTACCGTCCGGGCTGCGGCCAACGGCTCAGGCGCGGCAGCGCCTCACGCGCCGGCGTCGGGTCAGGTGCGGCGCCGCCGCCGGGGGCGCCGGCCCAGGACGTAGGGCAGCCGCCCCCGGGTGGTGGCCGGCGTGGGGGGTGGGGGAGCGGCGAGGGAGCCTCCGGGCATGTCACCCGGCCGCTCGGGCAGGCGGCCGGTCGGGGCCAGCCGGGTCAGCCGGGACTCTTCGGCCCACCTGCGCGGCATCCGCTCGCCGTCGCTCGCGTTGAGCCGTCCCGGCTTCAGCACGGCGACGGCCGCGTCCCACTCGTCGGTGCCGGGCTCGACGCGCGTCGCCTCCGCGACCCAGGTGACGAGCCGTCCGCGGTTGTCCTTGCTCGGCACGGTGACGCGCACCTCGCCGCCGCGCTCGATGTCCGGCAGGGGCTGCTCCTCGCCCCCGCTGATCACGTACGCGGCGCCTTCCAGCCAGACGTGCCACACCGGCAGCGCATGCGGGGATCCGGGCAGGGTCAGCCACACCAGGCCGGCCTTCTTCGTGCCCTCGGCGACGAGGGCCTCGCCCAGGGCGTCCGGGCCGGCGTCCTCCCAGGCGTCCCGGGCCTCGTGGGCGCCGTGAGCGCCGGCGGGAGCGCCCGACGGGGAGTCCGCTGCAGCCACGGGCCAAGCCTGCCACAGCGCCGTACGGATAATGCGGCGGTGAGCGCCCGAGATCCGCGCCCCGAGCCCGCGCCGGC